>NSKI01000018.1 GCA_003586005.1 Haloplasmatales bacterium 4B
TCTTTCCAGATTTATTATCTAGAATTTAGTTCCTTTTTTATATTAGGGGCAATTTATTTTTTTACAGCCCCTTTTTTACTTCTTTTTAAATCTTACTTTAACTCTATTATCCTTTGTTATATTTATTTGAACTAGTTTTTCTAACTCATCTATGTTTTTGTTATCAATTTTTTGTGTAACGATAAATTTATTGTTATCATTATTTAGTTCAACTATGTTTAATTGACTCAACAATTCATTTACGCCCTTAAAGTCAATTTTTAACTCTCTCTCTCTAATCTTTTCATCAATAATTTTAACTATAGATAATGCGATAAAGGCAATGACATAATGTCCCTTAGTACTATTTTCTGAAAGATATTGTGATTTTTGAAAAATTGTTTTTACATCCAGAAGTTTATGAAATTGATTAATTGTTTCTAAATCTTCAAGCTTTGAACTAGAACAGATAACTCTATAACCGTCGAGAAGTGACTCTTTTTCTAAAAGTTTTTCAGATTCAGTAAAATGATGAGGAATTGACAAGCGAGTTTTATTATATAATTTTTCTCTTTGTTTACTATAGGTGTAGATAGTTTTTTCAACCACAGATGCCTTTTCAATTATAACTTTTTTTATTTTTTCAATAATTTTTGTTTTTTCTTTAACTTTATATTTGTAAAAATCTTTTTTATTACTTGGATTAGTAATTTTTGTATAACCTGTTTCATTGAGTAATATATTTTTAATAGTTGATAAATGACTCACTGAAACGATATAATTATCATTATTCCTTAAATAATCATAAATTTCATTGTTATAATACATTACATCATCACTAATTATTGTGACTTTATCAAATCGGTATTTTTGATTAAGATAAGCAAATTCTTTAGATAAGTCTTTAATATCAAATGAAGAACTGTCAAAAATTTTATAACAAACTGGAGTCCCGTTCTCTTTTATAACTAAACCTAAAATAACTTCAGTATTATTCTCCGATTGCTTAAAAGTTAATTTTGTCAAATAATAATATACCATACTAGGTCTACTAAATTTAAAAATTAAAGAATATAAATGTTTTTCAATTGCCTCTTGGTGATTGGCTAGAAATGCTAACGTTACTTCTAATTGGTCATTACAATAGTCAATCATTTGATAATATTTATCTTTCTTGGAATACTCTGGGTTTAAAGAGAATAAGCAATTTATAACTAATTTTAAAGTAGTATCTATTATGTCAAAGTTCATCTGAGAATTTAGTTCCGGGTCTTTATATAAAATTTTATCGAGAGATAATTTTTCAAAAATCTTTTTGTATAAATAGTAACCATAATTAGTAATATTTGCTTCACCATTAATAGCATAAGAAGGTTTTTCTCCAATGATATACTGAAGATTTGAAATGAGGTCCTTGATGTTCTCTTTTCTATTAGATATTTTGTCACTCCTTCCAAGATTGAGAACAACTTCATGTTTGACCTTGTCACCTTTACGGATAGAATTAACAATTTGAATATATTCAATTCCTTTTGATTTCGTTTTTTTAATCCACATATTACATATTATAACAAAATTTAAAAAAATTGTAATACCATATATTTAATTATTTAAAAATATATAACCTGATATTTTTGTGCATGTTGCCACTACAAATAAAAAAAACCGTAATGCACGGTTTAATTTCCATTCCAATTTTTAGTTAAATTAGAGTCAATGTCTAAATAATTTAAAATTCTTCCAATGACTTGACTTATAATGTCATCAATTGATTTAGGGAATAAGTAAAATGCTGGCACTGTGGGATAGATTATTGCTCCTGCATTTGCTAATGTAAGCATATTGTTAAGGTGAATTCCTGAAAGAGGAGCTTCGCGAAAAGCTATAATTAATTTTCGTTTTTCTTTTAATTGAACATCACCTGATCTGATTAACAAATTATCACTTGTTCCACTAGCAATTCTCCCAATTGTACCCATACTACTTGGTAAGATAACCATACCATCAATGAAAAAAGAACCGCTTGCTATTTTATTAAACATATCATTTATGTCACATAGGTGGAGATGCTCATAATTTAATGATTGAATATAAGAGTTAAAATTTTGTTTGATTTCAAATTCAAAAACTTTTTCACCATTACTAGTTGCTATAACATATATTTCTTGTTCATTAATTACTAATTCCTCGATCAATTTTTTAAAAAATATTGAACCACTTGCACCTGTCAATCCTACTATTATTTTTTTCATTTTTTTCACCTCGTTATATAAAGAAAATGTCAATGCATGTAAAAAGAAAGATCGTTATACTTATTAATTGATTCAATTTGTAAGATGCAATCTTCATTAAAACAGGGTTACTGGGTTTGACAATTTTATGTTCAAAGAGCAAAAATACAGTACTTAATATTATACCTACAATGTAAATTGTGGATAACTCATCAACCCAAAAGATTAGTGATAACAATAATATAACCATTAGTAAATGAAAAATTTTGGCAATAATAAGACCACCTTTTAACCCGAATCTAGCTGGAATCGAAAAAATGTGATTTGTTTGATCAAATTCTATATCCTGTGTACCGTAAATTGTGTCAAACCCTGCATTCCATAAGGCAACAGCGATAAATAAAATAATGGGGATAATATTCATTTTAAATAATATCATATTTTGATTAAAAGATAGGTAAAATAATTCATCTTTTACAGCCATCCATGCTCCTAATACTGCGAATGCACATGAAACACCTAAGATAAGATGGCAAAAATAAGTAAATCTTTTGGTGTATGGATAAACAGTAAAAAATAATATTGGAATAAAGGATGAGTAAAAACACAATAAGTTTATATTATAAGCTGCATAAAAGTATACGATATAAGCTAGTATTGTTATTAATAGGGCTTCAATACTTTTAAGTTTGCCACTAGGTATATGCCTATTTTTGGTTCTTGGGTTATTAGAATCAATAAATCTATCAGCGTAGCGGTTAAAAGCATTAGCTCCAGTTCTTGCGGCAACTAGGGCTATTAATCCATAAATTATAATTTCTCTACGTGGCATACCATTCGCGGCAATGAACATAGTTATTAGGGCAAACGGAAGGGAAAATAAGGTATGACTAAACATAACCAATTCTCCATATGATATTATTCTTTTAAGCAATTTCTTCATCAAAACCATATTTTAACCACTTTTCATCTACTAATTTTCTTATGTCTTCATCCATAACAATATCGTTTGGCCAATTCCTATTGCCATTTTCTATCGGCAGTTTTTTTGTAGCATCAACTGTAACAACGGTAAATCGAAAATTGTTGTTAAAGACATCTGAGAAATACAAATCTCTTTTGGCATCAATGTTGTTAAAGAATCTCCAAAAAAGTTGCCAGTCTTTTGTTATATCCGTGAATTGATCATTGATAGTAATCCATTTAATAAATTTTAAAGAATTATGTTTACGCAAAAAATCATTTAAATTTATAATATCATCTTTTGTAGTTTTAATTATTTTTATAATTAATAATTTATTATAAATATCATCTTGTGGAAGTCTAATATCAGCAACAAAACTAAAATGTGTTTGTAGTTCATTTAATATAGATTCTTTTTTTAGATTTTCAGGAAATAGATATTCTTTTTCTAAAGAGAAATTATAATTTGATTCTTCATGTAACTTCTTTGTAGCATCAATTCCTAATTTAGAACCAAAGTAAGCTTTTTTTGACGAGTGATCTAGAGCATCAAGTGGACCTTCATTAATTACAATATCTTCATATAGATTCACATTATTAATAATTGTCCAAAAAATATCTTGGTAGTTTCGAATATCCTTATTTTCATCAACTGCACAAATCAACTTTTGATTCATCATTTGACCAGTTCCCCAAAAAGAGTTCATAATCTTATGAGCATGTTTAGGGAAATGTTTTTTTATTGATGTAATAGCACAATTATGAAAAACACCCTCAAAAGGCATATGTAAATCAACAATTTCAGGTACAGTCATTTGTAATAGTGGTAAAAATATTACCTCGCTAGCTAGTGCTAAATAACAGTCTTCCATAGGAGGAATTCCAACAATTGTTGCATGAAAAACAGGCTTTTTCTTGCGAGTAATTTTTTCTATATGAAAGGTTGGATACATATCAGGTAGTGAATAATAACCGGTATGATCGCCAAATGGACCTTCTAGTCTTAAATCTTCGTCGATATCAACATAACCTTCAAATATGAATTCAGCATTAGCAGGAACGTATAAATCATTAGTAATACATTTAACAATTGGTAATGAGCGTTTACGTAAAAAAGATGCAAACATCATCTCATCTATCATTTTTGGAAGTGGTGCTGTGGCAGCATATACAGTTGCTGGGTCAGCACCAACAACGACACTTACAGGCATCTTGGTTATTCCCAGTTTCCGATATTTATCATATATTTCTCTTCCATCCTTATGCCAGTGCCAATGCATTCCAGTTGTTTTGTTATTGTAGACCTGCATCCGATACATCCCCATGTTTTGTTGTTTTGTTTCAGGGTCTTTAGTAATTACTAAAGGTAATGTAAAGAAACGACCACCATCTTCTGGCCAGCATTTTAGTATCGGAATTAAATCTAAATTAGGTTCCTCAATGACCTCTTGACATGCGCCCTTATTTTTTTTGCGTGGAAAAGAAAAATAAAGTCTAGATAATTTTGGTAAAGCTTTAATTTGTTTAGAAAGAGTTTTGTAATTTGATAAATCCATAAATGCTTTAATATCTCTAGAAATATGTTTAAGATTATCTACCTCTAGTGCTAATGACATTCTTTCTAAAGACCCAAAAGCATTAATAAGTAAAGGATATGGTGAGTCTTTTACATGATTGAATAGCAAGGCCATATTTTGGTGATTTGATTTCATAATTCGATTAGCGATTTCGGTAATTTCTAAGTCTTTATTTACTTCTTCCTCGATTTCAATTAATAGATTATTGGATTTAAGTTTATGAATAAATTCTTGTAAATCTTTATAAGCCATGTATATCCTCCTCTATATAATGTGATTATAACATAAAAAATATTTTGTTATAAACATTTTTAGTAGTTTGTGATATAATTCAAAATGAAAGAAAGGGAGTGGTAAAATGAAAAAAGTTACTATATTACTAATTATGACAAGCATTTTAATCGTTTTAACAGGTTGTAAAAAAGAATGCGTTAGCAATAATAATAAAATTAGAATAGGATTAATAAAAGGGTTATTATCAGTACCCTATTACTTTGCAGAGGATGAAAAAATTTTTGAAAAATTTGGTATTGAAGTTCAATTAGAATTATATAATAGTGCAAATGACCGGGATTCAGCATTTAAAGGAAATAAAATTGATGCGGTAAGTACAGATTTAGTAGCAGCATTATTATATATGAATGATAAAAAAGATATCGTTATTACTTCTCAGACTGAAGAAGAATTCCGACTAGTTCAAAATAAAAATCTTTTGTACAATTCTCTCTCAGAAATCAAACATCATCCAGAAAAGGTCAACATTGGTGTTTCTGAAAATACAGTAATAGAATATTTAGCAGATACAATAATGAAAAAAAATGAAATCTCAAATTATAATAAAACCTTTATTCCTAAAGTTCCTGATAGATATGACATACTTAGAAAAGGTGATATTGATATGGCCATAATGCCAGAACCATTTCCATCATTGATAGTTGATAACGGTGGAAAAGAACTATGGAAAAGTTCAGATGAGAATTTGTATGCAACTTGCTTTGTTGTAGAAAAACAATTTGCTGAGTCTAATTATAAAGTAATAAAAAATCTAAATTTATCAATTAATGAAGCAATTGAAAAAATGATGAGCCTAGAATTTGCTCTTTATCAAGACATAGTAATTGAACATGATTTGTTAAACAAAGAAGATTTAGAAGTAGTAAGTGAGCAAATATTTCATCCTTTAGTTCTTCCGAATAAAGAAACTTTTACCGATGTTTTAGATTGGACTAAAGAAAAAGGGTTAATTAACAATGATTATGACTTGAATGACTTATTATTTCCATATATGCTAGAAAATTTATAGGTGTTGATTAAATGATTGAGATAAAAAATTTATCTTTTGGTTATAAATCTAATGAATTGTTATTGAAAAACCTTAACCTAATTATTTCTAAAGAACAAAAAATAAGCATAATTGGCAGGTCTGGATGTGGAAAAACAACTTTGCTGATGCTTTTAGCAGGAATAATAAGTGATTATGAAGGCCGAATAATTATCAATAATGAGAATTTAACTGAAATGAGAAGCGAAACTGGGGTTGTTTTTCAAAATGGTGGTTTATTTCCATGGAAGACTGTTTATGGAAATTTAGCGCTGGGATTAAAAGCTAAAAAAGTAGATAGAATAGAAATTGATAGAAAAATAAGTAGGGTTTTAAAAGATCTAGGTATTGATAATTTGAAAAATAAATATCTAAAAGAGCTGAGTGGTGGTCAAAAACAAAGAGTCGCAATTGCGCGTACTTTAGTTCTTGACTCTGATATATTACTTTTGGATGAACCATCAGCATCACTTGACGCCTTCACAAAAGATAATTTTCAAAATATATTATTAAAGATTTATAACAAATATCAGCTTTGTTCAGTTTTGGTAACACATGATATTGAGGAAGCGGTTTTGTTGGGGCAAAATATTGTTGTAATGAAGGATGGCAAGTTAGAAAAAATAATTGATAATGAGGAATTGTTTGGGAAAAAAGATATAAAAAACCAAATTTCATTTTATGAAAGATGTATTAATCTTAGAAAGACTTTGGAGTAGAGAATATGAAACATGTACTTGGAATATCAATTGTATTAATTATGTGGATTTTATTTGCATATCTATTTCAAAACACTATTCCCTTACCGAATGAAGTCTTTTTAAATTTTGTAAAGATTTTTGGTAAGCAATTATTTACTCCGACTCTTCAATCGATATCACTGTTATTTTCTGGTTTGTTTTTTTCAATTATTATTGGGGTACATTTGGGAATATATATGGGATTATCTAAAAGAGGAAATAAGTTATTAGATTCAGTTATATATTCAATTTATCCAATACCTAAATCTGCTCTTTTACAAGTATTAATAATCATTTTTACATCAATGTTTTGGATGAAATCAACATTAATTTTTATAATCGTAGTTTTTCCTGTAATTATAACAGTCAAAGATGCAATTAGGGTAATACCCAAAGAAGTTTTCTATCACGCTAAAAGCCTTTCATTGAACAAAAAGCAAATGTATAAAGATTTAATTATCCCAGCTATTTTACCTAATCTATTTACAACATTAAGAATTAGCATCGGAAATTCTATTGCTGTGTTATATTTAAGTGAAACTAGAGGTATTGGGAGTGGTTTAGGATATTTTATTGATAGTAGTGTTGTTTCAAATAATTTGAACATGTTTACTGGAATTTTTGTATTAAGTTTAATAGGCTATATTCTATTTATACTTATTGACTTAATCGAGTATAAATTTTGTAAATGGGTTTAAAACTATTTAATTATAATATATAATAAAGAAAGAAAAGGAAGGTGATTATGTGCTTAAAATTAATAATTTGAGTAAAAGTTATGGACTGAAAAAAGCAGTTAATAAAATTAGTTTTGAAGTAAATCAAGGCGAAATTTTTGGATTTTTGGGACCAAATGGGGCAGGAAAAACTACAACAATTAAGATGATAGTTGGGCTACTTAAGCCTGATGAAGGGAAAATTTTAATTAATGGATTTGACAATCAAATTAACATTTTAGATGCTAAAGGCCAGTTTTGTTATGTTCCTGATAATCCTGAGGTATTTGAAAAAATAACAGGTTACGATTATCTTCAATTTATATGTGATGTTTTCAAGATACCAAATAAAGAAAGAGAAGAACGAATAAATTATTACCTAGAAAAATTATTATTAAAAAATGATATCAATAGCTATATTTCTGGTTACTCTCATGGAATGAAACAAAAAATAGTGTTAATTGGTTCATTGATTGTAAATCCTAAAATATTAATTTTTGATGAACCTATGGTAGGGCTTGACCCAAAGGCGCAACATACAGTTAAGGAATTACTTGCACAACATTGTAGTAAAGGAAACAGCGTCTTTTTTTCTACCCATGTACTAGAAGTAGCTGAAAAGGTCTGTGATCGAGTAGCAATAATAAATAATGGTGAAATAATAGCTCTTGGAACACTTGATGAAATTCGAAAAAGTATTGGCAAAGATGAATCACTTGAAAATATCTTTTTGGAGTTGACAGAAAAATGACAGATTTTTTAACAACTTTTAGATTTCTATTAAAACAGAACCTATCATTTCATTATTTTTTTAACCGTTTGAAAAACGACAAAAAATATCGAAATATGTCAATCATAATAATTTTAGTTTTTTTATTTTGTATTCCTAGTTATGCTGTATTTATAGGGCTATTTAGAGAATTATTCATTAGTTTTCAAACTGCACACTTAGGATCACTATATTTGGTAATGGCTATAATATTGTCGGTATTCCTAATCATCTTTTTTAGTTTTTTCCAAATTATATCATACTTTTACTTTTCGGATGATGTAAAGATACTTACACCGATGCCAATAAAACCAAGCCACTATTTACTCAGTAAATTTTTTGTAATTTATATCTGGGAACTTTTAATTAGTATGTTTACAGTATTACCATTTTTTATTATATATGCAGTATATGAAAACATATATTTCTATCAATGGATAATGATGATTATTAGTTTTGTATTACTACCAATAATACCACTTGTGGTAATTGCGATAATAACTGTCGTATTGATGAGCTTAACAAATATTTTTAAGAGTAAAGATGCATTAAGGATGGCTTCCTACATATTATTATTTGTATCATTAGTGTTTTTTCAGTATAAAATATATGACGTTTTATTAACTATGCCTGAAGATCCAGAAAAACAATTGGAATTCGGGCAAAATTTAGTTAATAATAGCACTTTCTTCTTAGAAAAATTCTCTGCATATTATCCAATTACAAAATTTATTGAATTTGCAGTTTCAGGAAGTTTTTTTGAATCATTATTGAGTACATCTATTTTTATATTACTTTGCATTGGTTTTGTATACTTATTATCGATTGTATTACAATCAATATTTATGAAGAGTTATTTAAAGGAACAAAACAATAGAACAACGAAAAAGAAGAAAATAAGAACAAACAAAAAAACTGGTGTGGGAAATGTAGGACTTTCAATAGCTAAAATTGATTTTTTAACTTTACTTAGGGTTCCTATTTACGCATTTAATACGTTGTCGGTAGTAATCTTGATACCGGTTTTATTAATTGTATTTTCAAATTTAATGTCTGGTGGCAATGGAGAGATTGAAGAATTGCTTAATTTATACAAAAACAATAGAGATATTTTCTGGTTATCAGTAGCTTTAATCCTTACGATATTTTCTATTATGAACCCGATTGCATCAACTACATTTTCTCGAGAAGGAAAAACAAATTGGATAATGAGATCTTTACCTATAAGCGCCAAAGATCACATCTGGGGAAGACTACTTACTCCATTAATTACGCAAGTTGTTTTTATGATCGTAATGTTAATTATAATAATCTTTACTTTAGCTCAAAAGGGTAGTAATATTTCTACTGACATAGTTTATGGGATAATCACCTTTTTGTTAGCATTTATATCCTCATTACCATTATTGTTTATTTCAATTATTATAGATTTAAAAAGACCGATGTTGAAATGGGAAAACCCACAGCAACCAGTTAAACAAAATATGAATGTCTTAATTGCAATTGTGGTAGGAATAATATATGGGACACTAATGTATCTATTGTATACTTTGCTTAAGCAATTCCTTGAAATCGATTTAATAATAATAATATTTTTTATAGTAAATATTAGTTTAGCATACTTTGCTTATAATATCTTGTACAGTAAATTTGAAAAGAGTTTAGTTGTAATGGATTAACAAAAAAAATTAGAGGTGAATTTTATGATATCGTTAATTAATGACGTAAATTTTAAAGATGAAGTTAGAACAATTTTTGTCGGAGTGGAAGAAAATAATAATCCCATGGAATTGGAGAAAATAATTAATCAAGTAAAAGCGAAAAAAGATATATTTAAATTTGGAGAAATTACAACTGTTTACCCTCTTGAAGATTTTAAGTCTAACCGTATAGTATTTGTTGGATTAGGAAAAAAAGAGAATTATAATTTATTAGAAATTGAAACTCTTTTTTCTAAAATAGGGAAAGATATTCAAGAGGAATCTATTATTTATCTTGACTCATTTAGTATTTTACATCAAGATATTCATTATTTATGTGAAAAATTGATAGAAACAATTAAATTAGTTAAATACCAATTTAATAATTATAAAAAAGATAAAAATGATGTTAAGGAAATGGATATTACTGTATTTAGTAAATTTGATGTTGCAAAAGATATTGAATTTGGTGCTATAAATGCTGAAGGTACTAATAATGCTAGAAGCTTGGTCAATGAACCAAGAAATAAAATGACGCCATCTATTTTAGCACAGTATGCTAAAACCTTGGCTGAAGAATTTAAACTAGATTATAAAATATATAATAAAAGTGAAATCGAAACTTTGGGTATGGGAGCATTTCTAGCTGTTAATCAAGGATCAATTGAAGAAGCAAAATTAATTCATATTAAATATCGAAATGCTAAACATGAGAATGTAACAGCACTAGTTGGAAAAGGGTTAACTTATGATTCAGGTGGCTATTCAATAAAACCTAAAAATGGTATGGCAGGAATGAAAGGCGATATGGGTGGAGCAGCTTCTGTTTTAGGAGCATTTGAAATTATTTGTCGTAAAGCCTTAAAAGTTAATGTAGATGTTATTATTGCTGCTACAGAGAACTTAATTAATGCTGAAGCTATCGTACCAGATGATGTTGTTGTTACAATGAATGGTAAAACTATCGAAATATTAAATACAGATGCAGAAGGTCGATTAACTTTAGTTGATGCTGTAACATTTGCTAAGCGGAATCATGCAGCGGAAATAATAGATGTTGCAACATTAACAGGTGGGGTAGTAACAGCCCTTGGAAAAGAAATTACCGGAGCATTTACAAATAATAGATCTTTGATAGAAAAAATAAAAGCCTCAGCTGAGAAAACTGGAGAAATGATATGGGAACTGCCTGTTGACCAATTTAGAAAACGTTGTAAAAAAAGTAACGTAGCAGACTACAATAACTCACCTGGTCGTGATGGACATGCATCGTTCGCTGCAGCACTTATCGCAGAATTTGTGGAAGATACTCCATGGGTTCATCTAGATATCGCAGGAACATCCGCAAAAGAATCAGCATATTTATTGGGACCAGCTGGTGGTACTGGAGTAATGGTTAGAACTTTAGCTAATTATTTTGAAAAACAAAATAAAAAATGACCTAGGTCATTTTTTTCTTAAATATTATTTTTGATTTCATTTGCGATAAATTCAAGGTCTTCCTTAGAATATTTATCCATGTGATTTGTGTAGATTACCCTTAATCCATCGTCTTCATTATACCTCGGTATTAAGTGGACATGATAATGAAACACTGTTTGCCCAGCAGTTTCTCCGTTGTTATTAATAATATTCATACCTTTGGCATTAAAAGCCTTCATAATCGCCCTTGCTACTTTAGGAATATGTTTATAAATATTTGTAATTGTTTCGGGAGTTAAATCAAAAATATTTTCAAAATGTTCTTTAGGTATAACGAGTGTGTGGCCTTTTGTAGTTTGAGAAATATCTAGAAAAACTAAAATGTCATCATCTTCATATAGTTTTACACAAGGTATATCACCATTACTAATTTTACAAAATAGACAATTCTTCATTATATCCTCCTATAAAATGGAATTTCATCTATTATTATAACAAATATTATTTTTAATTTAAATATGCTATAATAAATTTGGAACTAAATGAGAAAGGATGGGAGCTATGGGTAGTCGTAAAAAGACAGAAAAATTAGTGTTTATAGCTCTTTTAGTAGCTTTAAGTGTTGTTTTAGGTATAATTGATAATTTGTTATCATCATTCGCCCCAGCACAAGGTGTTAGAATTGGTTTAGCTAATATAGTAATATTAACTGGTCTTTATTATTTGAAATTTAAGGAATCATTATTATTAATTATTTTAAAATCTATATTAACTGGTATTATTATAGGACAAGTAGTAGCTTTTTCTATTGGCTTCTTAGGAACTATCCTTAGTTTTATAACTATGTACTTATTATTGAGATATACTAAAAAATTCGTTAGCTTATCTGGTATAAGTGTAGCCGGAAGTATCGCCCATAATATTGGGCAAGTTATAATGTTGATTATATATTACGGAATAACTGTTGCGTTTAATCTATTCTGGCTAATTCCAGTCGGTGTTATTGCAGGATTTTTTGTAGGGTATGTAGTTTCTGTTTTAAGAGTTTATTTAGATAAAGGCCAAGTTTTTAAATCAATAACTACTAAAGATGAGCCCTATATAATTAATCAAATTATAAATGAAAAGTGATGATTTATATGTTTAGTAATGATTGGAATGATTTACTACAAACTGAGGTGAAAAAACAATATTTTATTCAATTAATGGAAAAATTGCATCAAGAATATTTAAAATATCAAATCTATCCTGATTTTAAAAATATCTTTAATGCAATGAAATTAACATCATTTAGAGATGTATTAGTGGTAATTATTGGCCAAGATCCTTATCATCAAGTAAATCAATCACACGGCCTTTGTTTTTCTGTCGAAAAAGAACAAAAAATCCCTAAATCACTACATAATATATTTACAGAATTGGTGGCCGATATTGGTATAAATTATCCTAAACATGGTAATTTAACACATTGGGCTAACCAAGGTGTATTATTACTTAATACTGTATTATCAGTACGAGATAGTGAACCTGGTTCTCACCGTAATATAGGATGGGAAATTTTTACAGATCAAATTATAAATTTGCTAAATAGTAAAAAAACACCTATAGTATATTTGTTGTGGGGTAATGATGCAAAAAAGAAGGAAAAACTAATAACCAATAAAAAACATTTAATACTAAAGTCAGTGCATCCATCACCTTTATCAGCTCATAGAGGTTTTTTTGGATGTAAGCATTTTTCAAAAGCAAATACTTTTTTATATGAAAATAATTTAAAAGCAATTGAATGGCAAATTTGATATAAATAAAAGTAGGCAATATGTATGCCTACTTATTTTTTACTTATTTTGTTCTGGTTTATTCTCTTTTTTACGTAATTGCGTATTTGGGGTTATTGGTGGAACTATACCGGTTAAACTAGAATTATTAAATGGATATTCATAGCTAATTTCTTCGTCAAATGTAATATAATTTAAATAGATTGATAATAATAGGTATCTCATATCTGTTGCAGGATCTCTTAAAATTATGTGGTCTTTACCAGCAGCTTCAATTATACCTTTAAACACTTTGCTTCCCCATTGAGAGTTTTCAAAATTCATGTAAACTGTTGCCATTTTCCCTTTATTTAATCTTAAAATATTTTCAATATAAGATTCTTCAAACCGGACTAATCCTGGTTGTACGCCTGGAAAACCAGTTGGAATTGTAGGAGTTTGTGGAAACGCAGGTGTTTGATATCCTTGTTGTGGATAAGCTGGTACTTGGTATCCTTGCTGCGGGTAACCAAAACTTGAAGTAGGTGTCATTTGTGGATTTTCCATAGATGGAAAGGTTGGAGTCGTATAAGAACTCATAAATTCCTCCTTAATTATTTAATAACAATTCTCTGATGGTAAGGGTTGATAGAAACAGTGGCTTTTATATCTACCTATGTTCCATTGCCCAAACCATTGTGCTCTACAACTTTGACCAAATGGATTGTAGAACCATAGCGAAGTTGTTGCCGGAACAAATCTCTCGCCTTTGATAACTCGTCTTGCTAAACGTCTTTCGATTTCTCTTGCTGGCTGATAAAAATATGATTTTTGTGTTGCTTCAAATCCTCCAGGAGATTGATAAACCATATCAGATACACTTCGTATATCTTTAAAATCTAGACAATTAGCTCTAACTCGATTTACACCGACATTTCCAACTAATAACATGCCTAACTGACCATCACTTTCTGCTTCTGCTCGCAACAGTCTAGCTAGTAAATCTATATCTTTTGTTGTATGTGGGATAACAGCCAAAAACCTCACCTCATATAAAATATATGAAAATTATAATAAAAGTTTCTTTATTAACTTAAAAAAGACTTAAAAACATGGAAAATTTTGACATTAAAGCATATTTATTTATAATAGAGTTTAGATTTCGTTAATAATAGATATTAAAACTAACTAAATTTTGGTAAAATAATAATAGGAGAAAAAGGAAGTTGGCTTGAGATGAAAGAAATTAAAGTATTTCGTGATCCATTATATGGATATGTAAAGGTTGAAGAGGAGCTAATCTGGAAATTAATCCAAACAAAAGAACTTCAAAGATTAAGAAGAATTCACCAACTTGGAGGCTCTTTTGTTGTTTATCATACTGCGGAACACTCGCGCTTTTCTCATTCATTAGGTGTATATGAAGTTGCTAGAAGAATCCTCTATGAGGTTGAAGCAATTCGGGTTACTCTAACTAAAGAAGAAAGGCTTATTACTGAATGTGCAGCATTACTTCACGATATAGGGCATGGACCATATTCTCATTCTTTTGAAATTGCATTTGAAACTAATCACGAATTAAACTCTATTAAAATTATACTAGACAAAAATACAGAAGTTCATCAAATACTTGAAAAATATAAGCCAGGTTTTTCAGAAAAGGTTGCTAATGTGATTAATAAGAAATGTTATAAAGATGTTTGTGAAAGTGATTTATGTAATCATCACATAATGAATAGTATTATAAGTAGTCAATTAGATGCAGATAGATTAGATTATTTGCAAAGGGATGCATATAACTCGGGTGTTAGTTATGGTGAAATTGATTTAGAAAGATTACTTAGAAGTTTTTTAATTGTTAATAATAAAATTGCCTTTAAGTTTACATCGATGCATGCTATAGAAGATTATTTATTGAGTAGATACCATATGTATTGGCAAGTTTATTATCATCCAGTTGGTATTAGTTATGAAATTATTTTATTAAATATTTTTAAGCGGATAAAAGAATTAATTAATAACCAGTTTAAATTTAAAAGCGATGTCTCTATATTTCAAAAAATAATAAAAAATAATATTAGTATAAATTTGTATTTGGACTTAGATGAGCCATTCATAATATCCAAAATAAAAGAGTGGCGTAATGAAGAAGATATTATTTTAGTTGATTTATGCAATCGATATATTAATCGTCATTTATTTAAATATTTAAGCTGCTATTCAAATGAAATGTTGGACCAAAAATTTCAGGATTTAAATAGTATATTTAAAAAATATAATATAAACACAAATTTTTATTTGCATAAAGACACAATAGTAAAAGAAGCCTATAACTATTATAATGACGAAACTATTACAAATGGACCTATTCTTCTTTATATCGATAATGAATTAGTAGAAATTACTGAAGTATCACATATTGTAAAAGGTATAATGGGTGTAGGTGCAAAAACCGATTATAAAATATATTATCCTGAAGAATTCATAAAAAAGATGAATAAAGAAGATCAAAAAATAATAGCTAAAATATTGAATTAATTAGAAAAAAAAGTCTGAAGATTGTGGTAAAATAAAAAAAGGTGATTAAAGTGAGAATTAAAGAAATAATTGTTGTAGAAGGTAAAGCAGATACAAGAAGGTTAAAAGAAGTTTTTAATAATATTGATACTATAGAAACAAGAGGAAGTGCTATTAACAAAAGGACTTTAGAGTTAATAGCAGAAGCACAAAAAAAACGTGGTGTAATTATTTTTACTGACCCTGATTACCAAGGGAAAAGAATAAGAAATATTATTAATGATGCAGTACCTGATTGTAAAAATGCATATATCATGAAAGAAAAAGCTATTGATTATAAATTGCATAAAGTAGGTGTTGAACATTGTACACGTGAAGATTTGATAGAATCTTTATCAAATATTACAGAGGTAAGCGATAGTGAATCGAAAATAACATTTTTAGACTTATATAATTTAAAACTTATTGGATGTAAAAATAGCAATGAAATTAGAGATTTTATAAGTGAGAAGTTGCATTTAGGAAATAATAATGCTAAACAATTTATAAAAAAAATAAAAATGTTTAATATATCTTTAGAAACAATAAAACAATTAAGTGAAGAATATGAAAAAAAACAAGTGGTGAAGTAATGGATAAAAAGGATATAGCTACAGTCTCTAAAACAGTAGAGATCTTAAAGAAATATGATTTTCACATTAAGAAAGCTTACGGGCAGAATTTTCTAATAGATGTTAACATCTTAAATAAAATTGTTGATCATAGTGACATTGATATCAATACCGGAGTGATTGAAATTGGTCCAGGAATTGGTTCCTTAACAGAGCAATTAGCTAAAAGAGCTAAGAAAGTAATAGCTTATGAAATTGATAAATCACTTATTCCCATTTTAGCTGAAACTCTACAAGATTATAAAAATGTTAAGATAATTAATGAAGATATTTTACAAGCAGACGTTAAAAGCATGATTAATGAAGAATTACAAGCATGTTGTGACATTGCGGTAGTAGCTAATTTACCTTATTATATTACTACCCCAATAATAATGAATCTTTTAGAACAGAGGTTACCTATAAATAGGTATTGTGTAATGATGCAAAAAGAGGTAGCACAAAGATTATGCGGTGGTCCTAGTACAAAAGCATATAACTCTTTAACAATCGCAGTTCAATACTATACTATTCCTAAAATAGTTATGAATGTACCAAACAGTGTTTTTATTCCAAGACCTGCTGTTGATAGTGCTGTAATTAAACTTTTGTCTAGAGATGAACCAATAATTAATGTATTAGATGAGCAATTCTTTTTCAAGGTTGTACGTGGAAGTTTCATTCAAAGAAGAAAAACTATTTATAATAATCTGAAACAATCTTTACATGAAATTAATCATGAAGATATTTTAATGGCCCTTAAAAAAGTTAATATCCCTCCTGTAACTAGAGGAGAGGCTTTAACAATACAACAGTTTGCAATGCTTAGTGATGAATTAATTAAACATACTTAAGTTAATGCAAATCATTATTACTTAAAAAATATTTGTACATATTAAGTCTAGTTCACATAGTATATTATTAGGTGATAATATGATAAAAATAGGTGACATGGTAGGGAGAAAATCGTACGATTGTGATATTATTTTTGAGGTTATTGGAATTGATAATGAAACAGCAATACTTACTGGAAAAACTGTAAGGTTAATTGCTGATGCATTAATAGATGACTTAGAATTGATGAATGATGAGAGACTAGTTCGTGAAGAAGAAAATGAAGATAAAGTAATAGAAACGATTACTAATCAATCGGTAAAAAAAAACAGAAAAAGATATCTGACGGGTAAAATTCTTCACATTGATGGTGATGGGAAATATATGCAAAAGTGCTTAGATTTATACAAAAAAGTAGGATTGTATGCGGTAGGTATTGAAATTAGTGAAAAAGAAATTCCTAAAAAAATCTTAAAATACGTAAAATATTTAAATCCTGATATTGTAATAATTACTGGTCATGATTCTTTTAATAAAAGAGAGTTGGAGGATGTAAGTAATTACCGTAATAGCGTTTATTTTGTTGAGGCAATACAGTTGATTAGGCAAAATTTTCCAGTAATAAATCAACCAATTATAATTGCGGGTGCGTGCCAATCACATTTTGAGGCATTGGTCGCTGCAGGTGCAAATTTTGCTAGTTCACCAAATAGAGTAAATATAAAATCTCTAGATCCGGCAATTATTGCTGTAAAATGTAGTTCTACAAGTATAACTGAGCCAGTAAGGGTTAATGAAGCTATAGAGAAGACTAGTAATAAAAATGAAGGAATTGGTGGAATTGTAACATTTGGAACTATGAAAACTTTATATTATTAGTCTTTATTTTGGAGGAAAAAATGATAATAGAGAAAGCGCCAGCTAAAATTAATTTAGCACTTGATGTAATAAATAAACGAGATGATGGCTATCATAACTTGAAGATGGTGATGACCACTATTGATTTATATGACCGTATTACATTTGAAAAGATAGATGAAAATAAAATTATTTTAAATTCAAATAAACATTATCTTCCAAACGATGATAAAAATTTAGCATACAAGGCAGCAAAATTAATAAAAGAAAATTATAAAATAGATAAAGGCATAAAAATATATATTGATAAAAATATTCCTGTTGCTGCTGGGCTTGCAGGTGGTAGTAGTGATGCAGCAGCTACAATTAGGGCATTAAATAAAATGTTTAAATTAGAAATGAATTTAAGTGATATGATAAATATTGGTGAAAAAATAGGATCTGATGTACCCTTTTGCATTTATAATAAAACAGCTATAGCAGAAGGTAGAGGAGAAATACTGACCCCAATCCGCAAAGTGCCTAAATGTTGGGTAGTTCTTGTGAAACCAAAATTTGGAGTATCCACTAAGGAAATATTTGGTAATGTTAATTATCTAGATATTTTCCATCCAAATGTTGAACAGGTTATTTCATCTTTAAATAATCAAGATTATTATCAGTTATGTAGCATGATAGGTAATTCATTAGAAAATGTAACTTTTAAATTATATCCAGAAGTTCAAGAGATAAAAAAGAAATTGTTACTTTTAGGGGTTGATGCAGCATTAATGAGTGGAAGTGGTCCAACTGTTTTTGGGTTTGTAAAAAAAGAAAAAAAAGCAAAAAAGATTTTAAATAGTATTGATACAAATAAGTATAAAGTATATGCTGTAAGAATTTTGGGTTAATTTGTAATAATTTGTTGTTTTTTGTTGAAAACCCTTACATTTATGATATAATTAAGTTGTGTAATACACAAATATTGGCAATAAGTGAGGGATTTACAATGAAAGTTACAAATGTTAGGGTAAAAAAAATTGAAAACAAAAATCGATTAAAAGCTGTAGCAACCATTACTTTTAATGAATGTTTTGTGATTCATGAACTTAGACTAATTGAGGGGAAAAATGGATTGTTTGTAGCTATGCCGAGTAAAAAAAATACTCAAGGTGAATTTAGGGATGTTTGCCATCCGATTACTAAAGAACTAAGAGAGCAGATTGAAGAAGCAGTAATAAAAACTTATGATGAAACAGAATAAATTTAACAAACAACCTCTAATTAGAGGTTGTTTTCTTTTTTTTCCTTTCTTTTATTTTCATTTTACTTATTTTTGTTTATAATAGTAAGAGTAAAACTATGATAGGAAGTGTAAATATGAAGATTAATGCTATTATTTTAGCTGCTGGGAGAGGCACTAGAATGAAATCCAAATTATATAAAGTGCTACACCCTGTGTTAGGAAAGCCGATGATAAATCACCTTATTGACCATATAAAGGAAACCGAAATAAAGAGAAAGATTATCGTGATTGCCAAAAATTCTGATCAGGTAAAAGAAGCAGTTAAAGAAAATGTAGAATTTGTTGTGCAAGAAGAACAACTTGGCACAGGTCATGCTGTTATGATGGTAGAACCATTATTAAAAGATGAAGAAGGAATTACCCTTGTTATATGTGGGGATACACCACTTATTTCATCAGATACAATTAATAGACTTATTAATTTTCATAGTGAAAATCATGCTGATATAACTGTTTTATCAACAATGCTGGAAGACCCTACCAATTATGGAAGAATTATTAGAGATAATAATAATTCAGTACTTAAAATAGTAGAACATAAGGACGCTAACGAAGAAGAAAAACAAGTTAGAGAAATAAATACAGCAACTTATTGTTTTGATAATAAAAAGTTGTTTAAAAGTTTAAAAAAAATTAGAAATCAAAATTCTCAAAATGAATTCTATTTAACTGATATTATTGAAATTATAAAAAATGAAGATGGTAAGGTATATGCATACATTACTGATAATAATGATGAAGTAATGGGAATTAATGATAAAATCTCATTATCATTAGCTAATTCGATACTCAAAAGAACAATTAATGATAAAATGATGCGGAACGGAGTGACTATTGTTGATCCAAATAATACTTATATATCAGCCGATACATTAATTGGTAAGGATACCATTATATATCCAGGTACAATTTTGTATGGAGAAAATGTAATTGGTGAAGATTGTAAAATTGGACCAAATACAGAGTTTCTTAATGTTAAAGTAGGTAATAATGTAAATGTTAAACACTCAGTTCTGGCTAATAGTGTGATTGGTAATAATACTAATGTTGGTCCATTTGCTCACTTTAGAAATAATGCAGTTATTGGTAATAATGTACGAATCGGGAATTTTGTTGAAATAAAGAATTCTCAATTTGGAGATAGCAGCAATGCTGCACATTTGTCATATATTGGCGATTCCGAAGTGGGAAGTAAGGTTAATATGGGGTGCGGTACAATTACAGTTAACTACGATGGTAATAAGAAAAGTAAAACTATAATTAAAGATAACGCATTTGTTGGGTGCAATTCTAATCTTATTGCTCCAGTAACTATTGGGGAAAATGCTTATGTGGCAGCAGGGTCAACGATAAATAAGGATGTTCCTAAGGGCGCCTTAGCAATTGCAAGACAAAAACAAGAAAACAAAGATGGTTATTCAAAAAAGCTGCGTAAATAACACGAACATTGTTTGCATTATCTGTTTTATATAGTAAAATAGAAATGGAAAAAAAATAATCGGAGGTTCGTCTATGTATATTGGCCAAAAGAAAGTAAAACTATTTTCATTGTCTTCAAATCCGAAACTAGCTGAAGAAATATCAAAAAATGCAGGAATCCCATTGTCAAAACTTGAAGTAAATAGATTTGCTGATGGTGAAGTAAGTATCGATATAACAGAAACAGTAAGAGGACATGATGTGTTTCTAATTCAATCAACATCAAGCCCTGTTAATGAAAATTTAATGGAAGTATTAATTATGATTGATGCATTGAAACGGGCATCAGCTAAAACTATTAATTTAGTAATGCCTTATTATGGATATTCACGTCAAGATAGAAAAGCTCGATCAAGACAACCTATATCGGCAAAACTAGTTGCGGATTTACTTCAAGCAGCTGGTGCTACAAGAGTATTAGCAATGGATTTACATGCTGCCCAGATACAAGGATTTTTTAATATTCCAATTGATAATTTTGTAGCAATGCCAATTATATCTCAATATATAAAAGAAAAAAATTTTACTGAAGAATTGGTAGTTGTTTCTCCTGATCATGGAGGAACTACTAGAGCAAGACAATTAGCTGATTCTTTAAATTGTCCTATTGCAATAATTGATAAAAGACGTCCCAAACCTAATGTGAGTGAGGTTATGAATGTTATTGGCGATGTTGAAGGTAAAATAGCGATTATTATTGATGACATGATAGATACAGCGGGAAGCATTGTAAATGCTGCAGATGCTATTAAAGATCATGGTGCAATTGAGGTATATGCTGCATGTACTCATGCAATATTCACTTATCCTGCAAATGAAAGAATTGAAGAATCTATAATCAAAGAATGCATAGTAACAGATACAATCTGCTTACCTAAAGAAAAATTTACTCCTAAAATTATTCAGCTTTCAGTTGGAGCATTAGTTGGACAAGGTATTGTAAATATTATTCACGATGAATCAATAAGTAATTTATTTAGCTTATAATATGGATAGTCTTCTTGGAAGTCATAAAAATCAATATGCCATGTGATATATTGATTTTTATTTGAATCCAAATTGAAATTAGTTGGTGAAAATATGAAATTAATTGTAGGTCTAGGGAATCCTGGACGTGTATATGAAAAGACAAGACATAATATTGGATTTATGATTGTCAACGAAATAGCAAAAACTGAAAATCAAACCTTTACTTATAAACCTAAGTTTAAAGGTAGTATTATGCATTTAAAGTTAAATGATGATTCCGTAATTTTCTTAAAACCTAAAACATTTATGAATTTATCAGGTGAATCAGTAGCTTTAGTAAAAAAATTTTACAATATAGATATTAAAGATATTTTAGTTATTTATGATGATCTAGATTTACCTTGTGGAAAACTAAGATTTAGAAGACAGGGGAGTTCTGGTGGGCACAATGGTTTGAAATCAATAATAAATTGTATAGAGTCACAAGAATTTAATAGGTTAAAGATAGGAATTGAAAGAGATCAAGTAATACCAGTAGTTGATTATGTTTTAGGTAAATTTTCAAAAGAACAACTAGGTTGTATTAAAGAATCTATTGGGATAGGTATAAATGTTATTTATGATTGGTTAAACTTTGATGATCAATATGTTATGAATAAATATAACTAGTTAGGAGTCATTTATGGATACAATCATTTCATATATTAACAACTTGAAATTAATCAAAGAAATTAATAAAAATCTTGAAAATAAGAATCGTAAGTTGTTAATAAGTAGCGTTAACGAAAATTTAGCTTCAGTCTTAGTATCTAACGCATACATAGAGGTAAATGACAATGTGTTGGTTGTAACTTCAAACTTGTTTCAAGCTCAAAAAGTATATGATAAATTAATGCAATTGCTAGGTGAAGAGCATGTGCATTTTTTTCCAATGGATGAATTTATATCAACCGAAATGTTAACAGCAAGTAATGAATTTCGACAAGAAAGAATTGATTCGCTTGTCGATATTATTGAAGATAAAAAAGGAATAATTGTTACTCATACAATTGGAGCTATTCGTAAATTACCTCCTAAAAAAGTTATTATAGAAAGTATTAAAAAAATTAAAATAAATGATATAATTGATTTTGATGATTTAATAAAGCATTGTATTACAATAGGTTATAAAAGACAGAATATTGTTGAAAATCAAGGAGAAATTGCAATACGTGGAGGAATAATTGATGTTTTTCCTTTTACTTCACCTCATCCAAGTCGTATCGAGTTCTTTGACAATGAAATAGATTCAATTCGATTATTTGATGAAAAAACGCAAAGAACAATAAAAATGTTAGATGAAATAAAGATAACTCCAATTTATGAATTTGTATACTCAGAAGAAATAAAAAATAACGCAATTAAAAAATTAAAAAAAGAATTCGTAGACAAAACGAAAAAATATAAATCACAAACTCTAGAAAAATTAAATAAATATTTTTATCAAGATATTAATGATATTGAAAACTATAATAATTTAAGTAAAAATCACCGTTATATAAGTTATTTTTATGAAGACTGTGCTTCTATATTTGACTATTTAAATAATGGGTTATTAATCTTGATAGATTTTAATAATGTACAAAGTAGTTATGATAATTTTAATTTAGAATATAATCAGTTTTACACAGATTTGCTAGAAGAATATAAAACGGTGTTTATCCCTAATCATTATTTTACAATTAATTGCTTTTTAGATAATGGGAATAATCAAGTTTATTTGCAAAATGTAACTACTTTTAACAAAAACATAGTTTTTACAAATCATATTAATTTTAATAGTCGTTCAATCGAAAAATATTATGGTATATTAGAAGATTTATATCAAGAAATTAAAAGGAATATAGATTGTAAAACTTATGTAATTTGTTTTAGTAATAAAAATCAAATAAGCCATTTCAGTGAAAATCTAGAAACACAAGAAATAAGTCATGTGATTATAGGTGAAAAAGATCAAATAATAAAAAATTCTGTAAATTTGGTTATAAGCAGGCTACTTGATGGATTCGAAATAATAAGTGAAAACATCAAATTTATTACATCTAATGAGTTGTATAAGAAAGTCAATAAAGTTGTTAAATATCGTAGTACTATTAAAGATGCAAATAAAATTAAAAATGTTGATGAGTTAAAAATTGGCGACTACGTTGTCCATTATGAACATGGTATAGGGCAATATTTAGGAATCCAAACATTAGTTACAAATGGAGTGCATAAAGATTTTTTACAAATTGCCTATAAAGGTGAAGATAAATTATATGTGCCCGTAGAAAAAATAAATTTAATCCAAAAATATCTTGGAAACGAAGGAGCTAAACCAAAATTATATAAAATTGGTGGTTCTGAGTGGGCTAAAACGAAACATAAAGTTACGAAATCTATAAAAGATATAGCTGATAAGTTAATTCATATT
Organism: Haloplasmatales bacterium 4B; assembly: GCA_003586005.1. GTDB lineage: Bacteria > Bacillota_I > Bacilli_A > Haloplasmatales > Haloplasmataceae > NSKI01. The sequence continues at coordinate 24,220 of NSKI01000018.1, forward strand.
TATTCATTAAGGGAACAAACTCCAGGGTTTGCTTTTTCAAAGGATTTTAATGAACAAAAGCAATTTGAAGAAAATTTTATATATGTGGAAACTCCAGACCAATTGCAAGCTATAGAAGAGGTTAAACAAGATATGGAAAATAGTACGCCAATGGATCGTCTATTATGTGGTGATGTTGGTTATGGGAAAACGGAAGTTGCAATGCGAGCAGCATTTAAAGCGATTATGGATAATAAACAAGTAGCATATTTAGCACCTACAACTATTTTAACACAACAGCATTATGATAATTTTATTGATCGTTTTCAAGAGTTTCCTATCAATATAGCGTTACTTAATCGATTTGTTACCAAAAAAGCGCAAACAGACATAATTAACAAGTTAAAAAAGGGCCAAATTGATATTGTAATTGGTACACATAGAATATTGTCTCGAGATGTTAAGTTTCTAGATTTAGGTTTATTAATCGTTGACGAAGAACAACGATTTGGTGTTGAACACAAAGAAAAAATTAAAGAATTAAAAATAAATGTCGATGTTTTAACGCTAACTGCTACACCAATACCTAGAACTTTACAAATGTCACTAATTGGTGTTAGGTCATTATCATTATTAGAAACACCTCCAGAAAATAGATATCCTGTGCAAACTTATGTCCTTGAGGAAAACGACACAATAATAAAAGAAGCAATAGAACGTGAGTTAGCCCGAGGTGGTCAAGTTTTTTTCTTATACAATCATGTTGAGGATATTGAAAGAAGAAGTAACCGCCTAAGGGAGTTAATTCCGGATGCAAAAATAACATTTGCACATGGACAAATGTCTAAAGAACGCCTAGAGAGGACAATGTTTGAATTCTTGAATAAGGAATTTGATGTTTTAGTTTGCACTACTATAATTGAAACAGGAATAGATATTGCTAATGCTAATACACTAATAATAGCAGATTCAGATAGATTAGGGTTATCACAACTTTATCAATTACGTGGTCGAGTTGGAAGAAGTAATCGAATTGCCTATGCTTATTTAATGTATCCTAAAAGAAAAGTATTAAGTGAAATCGCAAATAAGCGGTTAATGGCTATTAAAGAATTTACTGAATTAGGTTCTGGTTATAAAATAGCAAAACAAGATCTTTCAATACGTGGATCTGGTGATATACTTGGTGCGCGACAATATGGATTTATTGACTCAATTGGTTTTGAACTTTATACAAAATTATTAAAACAAGCTATTGCAGAAGGAAGAAATGAAACATCTACCGAGATTCTAGAAAAACATGACGAAAAAGAAATTGAAATTAAAATTTTACAAGATGCTTATATTCCATCTGATTATATTAGTGATGAATCAATTAAGATTGAGATGTATAAAAAAATAAAACAAATTAATACTGAAGAAGAATTAATTGAGTTAGAAAGTGAGTTTATTGATCGATTTTCTGATTTTCCAAAACCTGTACAAAATCTATTGAATTTAGCTTTTATTAAAAGCAGTTGCCAAGATTTGGGTATTATAAAAATATTGGAAACAAAAACAAATGTTGAGTATAAATTTAGTCCCGAGGCTTCTTTAGAGGTTAACGGAGAAGAATTATTTTTAATAGCGAATGATATATCAAATAATATTAATTTTCAATTTTTAAATCGACAAATAGTAATTATTATTGATAAACCCCGGCTTAAAACTGACTACTTAGCACTGTCAAGAAAATTGTTTGCTAAAATTATCCACAGTCGAATAATGTAAAAATATGAATAATTATGAAAATATAGAAAAAAATATATTTAGCAAGACATTATGAAAGCGAGGTTTGAAAATGAAAGCTACAGGTGTTGTTCGTAGAATTGACGATTTAGGTAGAGTTGTTATTCCTAAAGAAATTCGTAGAAACTTGCGTATTAGGGAAGGTGATTCGCTTGAAATATATGTTGATAATGCTGGTGATGTAATATTAAAAAAATATTCACCAGTTGAAGATTTAAGTGAATTTTCTCAACAATATGCCGATGCCCTATATATGGCTATTCAAAAAGATATAATTATTTGTGACCGTGACTTAATTGTTGCAGCAACTGCTAATTTCAAGAAAAAATATGTACAAAAAAAGATTAGTGATCAGCTTGAAAAATTTATGAATAATAGAACTTCTAAAGTTGAAAGAGATAATGTAGAACTTGAAATATCTGAAGATAAAAAAGAACATCATAATTATGTTGTTCAACCTATATTAAGCAATGGTGACTGTGTTGGTGCAGTTATTGTAATAGGGAATGATAACAACAAAGAAATTAATGATATCGACATAACAAGTGCAAAAACCGCAGCATCATTTATAGGTAAATATTTAGAAGGATAAAGTGAAATGCCCATAACAATGGGCATTTTATATTTACATTAATATTTAGATAAAGTATAATTATAAATATTATGTTTTGGGAGTTGAGTAAAGTGGTAAAACATGTTTTTTGTGACTTAGATGGGACCTTATTAAAAAATTTTCGTGCTATAGAAGAAGAAGATATTAAGGCCTTACAGGTAGCACAAGAAAAAGGAATAAAAATTTCAATCGCTACTGGTCGACTAGATTATGAAATTAATATGGTTATGGGAAGATTAAAATTAAACGGATATAGAATATCCCAAAATGGGGCATTAGTATTTAGTGAAGATAACAAATTAGTTTATGAAAAAGCTCTTAATATTGAAGATGTTCATACAATATTAGCTGCTTTAAAGGGTGAAAATACTATTATAGTGTTCCAAACAGCTAATGATTATATTGTAGAAAATAAAAATTCAATAATAATAGACATTGAAAAGTCTCAACCATATATGCGATATATAGAGAACAAAAACATACTTAACGAACTAGGGAAATATCAGTTTGTGACTATTTCATTATTGACAGAAATGGGTTATAATATTGATTTGAAAAAGCAACTTGATAATATTTTGCCCAAAAATATTGTGAGTTATATCTCTAGCAAATACACACTTGATATAACATGTATAGAAAATTCAAAAGGTAATGGAATAAAAAATTTATGTTCAAAAAACAAAATAAATTTAAATGAGATTGCAGTAATAGGTGATTCACAAAATGATATATCAATGTTTGAGATTACTGAAAATAGTTTTGTTATGCGTGAGGCTGATTTAGAGGTTAAAAAATATGCTAAGCATGAAGTTGAATCTGTTAAGAACGCTATTCATTTGATATTGAATAGGTGATATTATGAAAAACAAATTAGTTAAGGGAGCAATTTTTGTTACTATTGCCACTTTTTTAGTTAAAGTCTTATCAATTGCTTATAAAGTACCTTATCAAAATATAACAGGTGATAAAGGTTTTTACATTTATCAACAGATGTATCCCATTTATGGATTATTAGTTTTATCAGGAAGTTATGCTTTTCCATTAGCTCTTAGTGAAAAGCTAAAAAAGGGGAATAAAAATAAGATTATCGCTTCAACATTTTACATGCTATTGATGATTGGAATTATATTTTCGATAATTATCCTTATTTATAAATCGCCCTTAGCAAAGATATTGAATGATTTGAATTTAGCAAGTTTATTTATTCCGATAATACCATTATTACTCCTCTTACCATTAATTTCAGTAATTAGGGGTTATCTCTATGCTGATATAGATAAAATTGACAAAGTAGGAGTATCAATTGTTGTTGAGCAAATTATTCGTGTGGTATTTATAATATATATCTTGTATCTTTTCAAAAATAACTACATATCAGATGTTTACACTGTAGGTGAATATAGTTTTTGGGGATTTTCGATAGGGATATTTATAACGATAATATACCTCATGAATAGATTTGATTTTAAGCAAATTAAAATTATTGATTATGATAAATCTATAGGAATATTAATTATAAAACGGGCATTTTTTCTGTTATTAAGCTCTGCTGTTTTATTGTTTTTTCAATTAATTGATAGCTTAACTATTATAAAACAATTAACAATGTTAAAAGATATAGACGAGGCGATGATAATTAAAGGAGTCTATGATAGAGGATTACCAATAATTCAAACAGCAGTATTTTTTGTTTCGCCTTTACTAGCAAGTTTTATACCTCATATTAATAGGAGAGAAGATAACTCTAAATTGTTTATGTTAGTGTTATATATATCTATGCCAGCAACATTAGGATTAATATTGGTTTTAGAAGATGTTAATCAATTATTTTTTTTAGATAATCAGTACACATTTATTTTAAGAATTAGTGCTTCAGTCGTTTTATTATATTCAATTTTTCTTACTTTTTCTGCAATCACAACAGCTAATAATAAAATATTTTGGACTATTACTTCTGGAATCTTTTTGAAAGGACTCGGCAATATATTTTTAATTAGAAGTTTTGGAATAATTGGTGCTTCACTAAGTTCAGTAATTAGTTTAATTTTTATGATTATGATTATAATTAGTATTAATTACACAAAAATAAAATTGCCTAAATTATTATTAACTAAAATTTTAATAAGTAATTTAATAATGGTTATATGTATAGAGTTTTTGAGTTCAATTCATACAATTTTTAATAAACTGTTTTTCAAAATTTTAATTGGAATAATTGTTTATTTAATTACTTCTTTACTTCTCAAAATAAAAAAAGAGCAATTATTAATAGATAATATTAAATAAGCATAAACTAAAAGCAAGTTATTGTTTTATTAATAAATTATATAAAAAACAAAAATCATTTAATGCAATAGCTTTAGATGATTTTTTTTTATAAATACATAAAGATGGGAAGAAAAAATGAGTATAACATTAGCTATTTTCTATTTAGCTTTAGGTTTTGTTGTATTAATCAAATCTGCAACATATTTAATCGATTCTATTAATTTTGTTGCCAAAGTATCTAGGGTACCAAAGTTTATTATTGGTGCGACATTGGTTAGCTTAATAACTACTACCCCAGAATTATTTATCTCTATTTCCTCAACAATTAGAGATGAAAATGAATTTGCGATTGCTAATGCAATAGGTACAGTAATATTTAATACTGGAATTATATTGTCATTAGTTGCCATATTCAGGAACAGTAAAATTGATAGAGTCAATATATTTGAAAAAACAGCCATTATGGTTTTATCTATAATTACTTTAACAGTGTTTTCTCGAGACTATTACATAGAATGGTATGAGGGAATGATTCAGTTTATTTTGGTATTTATTTATGCTTATTTAAATTCAATCTCAATTATAAAAGGGAACTCGTTAAATAAACAAAATAAATTCAATAACAGGCAAAAAAAAATTACTAGGCAAATTTTAATAATTATTTTTTGTGCGCTATTAATTTTCTTAATTTCGGCGATTAATATATTGAGCATAAGAGAAATTATTAATCAAATTAAACCATCGGAAGTTATAATAAATTTTATGTTAATAATAATTACCTCATTACCAGAATTGTCTATAGCTATTGTAGCTCTATTAAGAAAACATCAAAGCATAGTAATTGGGAATGTCCTAGGCGCTAATATAATAAATTTAACTTTTATATGTGGTTTTTCGGGTATCATTAGTCATATTGGTTTAAAAATTATGTCAATTACCTATATTAACGATTTGTTAATTTTCTTTCTCTTATTATTAATACTTCTGTTACCAATGATCCTAAATGGTAAAATCAAAAAAAAGCAAGGCTATATAGGAATTTCTATATATATTTTATATATAATATATACATTGTTTTTTGTTGTGGAATAAATGAAATTTTTAAAATTTTCCCATAATAATATTAAATAATTTCTAGGAGGAAAATTAAATGAATAGTACTGAGAATGAAATTTGTTTTCCACAACTTAATAATAATATATATACTGATGTACTTATTATTGGCGGAGGAATTGCAGGAGCTATTAGTGCATATATACTTAATGAAAAAAATATTAAAACTACGATAATAAAACGAGATAATTTTTTTAGTGATATAAACTCTAGTGTTGATCATAATTTAATTGATATAGGAAAATATAGTAGTAATTATGATAAATTAAGTTTGTTCAGGTCTAGTCTTGATGCAATTTACAAATTAGAGGAAATTATAATAAAACATGATTTTAAATGCGATTATTTTAGAAGGCCTAAACTTAATTATAAATATAAAGAAAGCATTATTACTGACTACTTTATATATCCATTTTTTTCAAAAAATTTATTGTATAGTTTTGGTGCAGAATTAAATTTAAATAAATTTATTAAAGAGTTATATAGATATAATTTTTATAGTGATATTCATATATATCAAAATACCGGGGCATTTGAAATAAGTTTTTTAGGAGATTCAATTTTAGTAACAACAAAAAACAAACAAAAAATTATTTGTAAAAGTATATTTATAGTTGATTATAGTGAAAGTCAATTATTTTTCGATAAACCTACTATATATAAGAATACCTTTAATAATAAATCAATAGTTAATATAAATTTATTGAACAATAATTTAAATTATTCTAATAATGAATTTGTAGAACCTTCTACCGTAATTGAGAAAAATTCTAAAATAATAAGCATAGAAAATAAAGGGATTGAGTGCTTATTTTATGATTATTCTAGTAAAAGAGACAATTATTTTCCTTATATATGTAGAAGTGATGAATATCCTCAAGTTTATTTTAACCTAAGTTATAATAGTGTATTATATTCGTTAATAGGAGCTATGAGCTTGTCAGAAGAATATTTGGGTTTTGAATAAAGCATTTTAACTAAGAAAATTAACAGTAGTTTTTTTGTAATTAATAATTTTATATGATAAAATATGAAGATAAATGGACTAGCGGAGATGAGATATTATGATTGATAAAAACACAATGAAAAAATTATTGATATTGCAAGAAGGCGAAATTACTGATTATGTGATTTATAGTAAATTGGCTTCAAAACAAAAATTATTACATAATAAGGATATACTAAAGAAAATTGCTGAAGATGAATTAAAGCATTATCATTTTTTAGAAAAACATACACATAATACTGTTAGTCCAAATAAATTTAAAGTTGTCTTTTTCTTTTTAATAGCTAGACTATTAGGATTAACATTTGGTATCAAGTTAATGGAAAAAGGAGAAGATAAAACACAAAAAATCTACAATAAAGTTAAAGATAAAATTGATGGTATACAAAATTTAATAGATGATGAGGAAGAACATGAAAAAACTTTAATAGAGGCTTTAGATGAAGAAAAATTAAAGTATGTTGGATCTATTGTGTTAGGACTTAATGATGCATTAGTTGAGTTAACAGGTACACTAGCCGGATTAACATTAGCATTTGCAAATACTCGTACTGTAGGGATTGCTGGATTGATTACTGGAATAGCTGCTTCCTTATCAATGGCGAGTAGTGAGTATTTATCTACAAAGCAAGAGGGTAGTCATCGATTTGCTTTGAAGTCTTCATTATATACCGGCGTTTCCTATGTTTTTGCAGTAGCATTCTTGATTGCTCCTTATATGTTAATAAATAATAAGTTTATAGCATTGGGAATAACTATAGCTATTGTTGTTATGATAATTTTTATCTTTAATTATTATATATCTGTAGCTAAAGATTTAAACTTTAAGAAAAGATTTATCGAAATGGTAACTATAAGTTTGGGAGTTGCAACACTATCATTTTTTATAGGTTATATAGTAAATCAATTTTTAGAAATATAAAGAAGTGGATTAATAGTTATGAAAAAAGTGGAATTATTAGCTCCAGCGGGAAATTTTGAAGCTTTGAAAGCAGCAATTGCAGCTGGAGCTGATGCGGTATATCTTGGTGGAAGTGGCTTTGGAGCGAGAGCATATGCTAAAAACTTTAATGACGATGAGTTAGTAGAAGCTATAAAATTAGCTCATCTTTATAATGTAAAGGTTTATGTTACTTTAAATACATTAATATATGATTACGAGTTTTCTAACGTTATAAACTATATTGAATTTTTATATTTAAATGATGCAGATGCTATTATTGTTCAAGACTTAGGATTAATGCAAGTTATCAAAAAACAATTTCCGGATATCGATTTACATGCAAGTACTCAAATGACAATTTATAACGCTGAAGGAGCGAAATTATTACGAGAAAACGGCGTAAACCGGGTTGTTTTAGCTCGAGAAAATACAATAAAGGAAATTTCGCAAATAAATAAAAAAGTTGATATTGAAACTGAGGTTTTTATACATGGCGCACTATGCGTATGTTATTCTGGTCAATGTTTAATGAGTAGTTTAATTGGAGGAAGAAGTGGGAATCGAGGAAGATGTGCTCAACCTTGCAGGAAATTATATGATTTAGTTTTAAATCATGATATAATTCAAGAAAATAAATACTTTTTAAGTCCTAAAGATCTGAATACAATTGAAAATATCGATAAAGTGCTTGAATCAGGTGTTAATTCCTTAAAAATAGAAGGTCGCATGAAAAGTCCGCTTTATGTAGCGATTGTAGTTTCCATTTATAGAAAAGTTATTGATAATTATTATAATAATGGAGAAGCAACAATATCTAGAGCTGAAATGGATGATTTAACTCAGATTTTTAATCGTCAATTTACTAAAGGGTTTATGTTTGAAGAAAAAGGAAATTCTTTCATTAACTTAAGGAAAAATAATAATACCGGTCTCTTATGTGGAAAAGTGATTTCATTTAATAAAAATAAAGTGAATATCAGGTGTTTAAAACCTATCAATATAAAAGATGGAATATATTTTCATAATACTGACATTGGATTAACTATTTTAAAAATGTTTATTAATAATAAAGAAGTTACTCATGCAAATGTTAATGACATTATCACATTAGTTGTTAACAAAAGCATAAAAGAAGGTAGCGAAGTATACAAAACTACTGATATTCTTCTAGAAGAAAAGGCCAAGAATATTTTTAGGAATTTAAATCAAAAAATACCTATATATGGGAAAGTCGAATTGTTAATAAATTGTAAACCCAAAATAAAAATCTGGGATGACTTAGGAAATATGGCCGAGTGTGAAATGGATTTTTTAATTGAAAAAAGCATGGGAAATCCTACTACAAAGTTTAGAATAGAAGACCAATTAAATAAGTTGGGTAATACACCTTTTTATTTTCAAGATTTAACTATTGAAAAAGACGAATCAATATTTATTGTTATAAGTGTGCTGAATCAACTTCGAAGGGAAGTAATTGAAAGACTAATACATATAAGAGAAAAACATTATAAGAGAAAACGTATAATGTCATACAAGTACGAAAATCGAACGCCAGATAGAGTCTATGATGATTCACTTATTTTATCTGTATATTGTCATGATTTAGAGCAAATTGAAGCAGCAGTTGAATGCAATATAAAAAAGATATATGTTAATGAAGAAATGTATAAAAAATTAGACAACAAATCTTTGGTTTGTGCAAAGAATCGGATAAACACACTGCCATTACTTTCGGAAGCAAATGATGTATTGATATCTGACTTAGGTAGTATCTATTTAGCGAATAAAAGTTATAAAGTAATTACCACTAATTTTAACTTAAATGTTACTAATTCTGAGACAATTAATTTTTTATTAGATAATAATGTGTCAACAATTACATTATCATATGAATTAAATGCTACTGAATACAAAAGACTAATGCATAAATTTAAAACAAATTTAGAAGTAATTATTTTTGGGTATCAAGAAGTAATGGTTACGAAACACTGTATTTTTAGTCAAGATTGTAAGAAACAATGCTTACAAAAAAATTATTACCTTGTTGACGGTAAAAAAGAGAAGTTTTTAGTGAATATGGATAATAATTGTCATATGCATATATATAATAGTAAAAAATTAATATTGAAAGATGAATTACTTAAATTATTAAAGTATGGTTATAATCAATTTCGATTACAGATGACTAATGAAAACAAAGCAGAAACAATTAAGATAATTAAAGCATATAAATCCATGCTAATACAAAAAGATGATACTTTACTAGGTGAGTTATTGGATTCAGATAAGCATAATTTTACAAAAGGTTATTTTAATAAAGAAATATTTTAGACATCAACTATTAGTTTTCACTACTATAAAGCAGTAAAGTATATATATAAAATGATAATCAAAGAAATATTTTACTACATAAAATTAAATATATTTTTAATTAAATAATAATGAACTTAAAATATTGATAAATAATTTAATGCTGAGGGGAGACCTCAGCATATTTTTATACATATATATAATATAATTAAAAAAAATAAAGATACTTTCATTAAGTAATATGATATAATTTAGTAGAGTTTGAAGTATAGGATGAGTAATTATGAATTATATAAATATTATAGGCAATAATTGGCTAATATTTACCACATTAATAATTTTATTTTTTATCCTTGTTTTAATATTTATAACCATGAGGAGTTATATCTTGAAAAAGTGCGAAAATAATTTTAAAATGGCTATAGATTCATTAAATTTATTAATTGTTAAGATTGATAAATTTGGGAAAATTTTAAGTTTCAATAAAAATTTTTCTGAATTATTTAAATTTGCACATCATAATTATCTACATGATATTGTAGGTAATTTTGGGAAAATGAAATTACTTGAGTTGTTAACTATGATAGAGAATGGCGAAGCAATTAGAAATTTTGAAATTATTTTAACTAATAAAGCAAAAAAAGTTTATCATATTTTGTTTACAGCTACAAAAAACGATACGGACAATGTTGATTTTATTGAACTTATTGGGTTTGATATAACAGAACGTATAAATCTCGAAAAAAAATTAACAAGATATAACATGGATTTAAACACTTATAAAATAAATTTAAAACATAAAAATTTAATGCTTAAACAAACTCAAAAGAAACTATTGGAAAATGAAAAACAAATTTGGAGTTTAGCATATACAGATCATTTTACTAATATTTATAATAAAACATATTTTATCAAAGAGGTTTCAGTAATTGTAAAACAATATCATAGTATGTTTGCTTTAGTTTTGATTAATATTGATAATATAGAGAGATGCAATAATGTCTTTGGACCTAATAGAACTGATGAAATTATATATGATATTGGTACAAGAATATTTAAGATGACAAGAAGAGATAATCTTGTTGCCAAATTAGGGACTGATGAATTTGCAGTTGTTTTATTAAATATGAACTATGATGAAATAATAGAATATATCGAGGGATTAATTGAGCTAAATATCTTAAATGTTAAGCATGAAGGAATAACTATGCAAGTATCTGTAAGTGCAGGAATCTCCATTTATCCAAATAATGGGAGTAATTATAACACATTAATGAAAACTGCTAGCATTGCTTTAAAACATGCAAAAGATAATGGAAAGGCTCAGTATTTTTTATTTGATGAAATAATGGAGAATGAATTACTAAAGAAAATGAATATGGAATCCTCAATTCGCGATGGCTTATATAAAGATAGATTTTACCTAGTATATCAACCTCAATATAGCATGACTACAGGTAATATCAATGGATTTGAAGCTTTATTAAGATTGAAGGATTCAGATGGAACAATAATACCTCCAGGACAATTTATTTATATTGCAGAAGAGTCAAATTTAATTATACCTTTAGGTTATTGGGTTATTCACCAAACTTGTAAGTTTATTTTAAGGTTACATAATAGAGGTATTACACATTTAACAGTCTCAGTTAATGTTTCGGTTAGGCAATTTTTACAAGAAGACTTTGTTGAAAATATTAAAAGTATATTAGATAAATATCATATTGAACCAAAGTATTTAGAAATTGAAATTACTGAAACTAGTTTAATGAACTTAGATCAACAAAATTTGTCTAAAATTAATGAATTAAGACTATACGGAATTAATATTGCTATAGATGATTTTGGTACAGGATATTCATCTTTATTATATTTTAAAAAGACTAGTAATATTTCAGTATTAAAAATTGATAGAGAATTTGTAAAGGATATAACATTGGATAATAATATTGATATTGTAAATACAATTGTTTTTTTGTCTCATAAATTTAACTTGAAGGTTGTAGCAGAAGGGGTAGAGACAGTAGGTCAGTATAAAATTTTATCAAAAATAGGTTGCGATATTATGCAGGGTTATTTAGGAAGTAAACCAATAGATGAACACTTAATTTATAAAAATTATAACAATCTTGTAAATATTAATAATAAAATAATTTAAAAAGGGGAGAGTCAATTGAAATTAGTTAAAAATGCCTTAAAAGTATTTACCATGGGAAAGAATGGAGTATTAGAAAATGTTGATATTTTAATTGAAAATAATAAGATAGTTAAAGTTGAAAAGAATATCCAAATCTCACAAGATATTGAAATAATTGATGCTACAGATAAATGGGTATTTCCTGGATTTATTGATGCTCATTGCCATATCGGTTTATTTGAAGAATCTATTGGTTTTGAAGGGGAAGACGGGAATGAGAAATCTAATCCTATTACACCTGAGCTAAGAGCAATTGATGCAATTAATCCAATGGATGTAGCCTTTAAAGAAGCATTAGCAGGAGGTGTAACAACTGTTTCAACAGGTCCTGGTTCTGCAAATGTTGTAGGTGGGCAGTTCACCATTATTAAATTAGCTGGTGTTTGTGTTGATGATATGGTCGTAAAAGCTTATTCAGCCATGAAGTGTGCTTTTGGGGAAAATCCAAAACGAGTTTATCGAGGCAAAGGACCAGAAACAAGAATGTCTACAGCTGCTAAATTACGGGATACATTATTTAAAGCAAAGGAATATTTATATAAAAAAGAAAAATTTAAAGATGATGAATCAAAACAACCAGACTTTAATATTCAATTTGAAGCATTAATCCCTGTGTTAAAACGCTATGTTCCACTGAAAGCTCACGCGCATCGCGCTGACGATATATTCACAGCGATTAGAATCGCTAAAGAATTTAATATCCTACTTACATTAGATCATTGTACAGAAGGACACTTAATTGTTGATTATTTAATGAAGGAAAATTTTCCTGCTATAGTCGGACCAAGTTTTGGATCTCGTTCAAAATTTGAATTGAAAGAAAAATCTTTCATTACACCCAAGGTTTTACAAAATGCTGGTGTTAAAGTAGCAATTATGACAGACTCACCTGTTATCCCTTTGCATCACTTAAACATGTGTGCATCATATGCTGTGAGCGCAGGTATGGACTATTATGAAGCAATAAAAGCAATCACAATTAATCCAGCTGAGATTCTTAATATTGAAGATAGACTTGGGTCTATTGAGTCTGGAAAAGATGCTGATATAGTTATATGGAGTGGTGACCCATTAAATATACAAACTAATGTAGAACGAACGCTTGTAAACGGAGAAACTGTCTATAAAACTGATTTAGATAAATAATGAGATTACAGCAAGTATTATCATAATTATTCCTGCATAGTAATCAAGATTAGCGTTTAATAATGTTCTGGCACCTTTTTTCCCAATGGTAAGAGCCAAATATGTTAAGCTGCAACTAACAAGAGCAAACAAGAAAGCTGCTATTACTATATTGATATGATTAATAGTATTGAAAGCTATACCTGTTAAAAAACTATCAATACTAACCGAAAATGCAAATAAACTTTTATTAATTAAACTATTAATATTGAAAGTTTCATCAGAATTTTTTTTGAGTAACATCATTAATCCTAGTATGATTAAAATAATAAAAGCGATATATTTAATTTTTCCATCTAGGTAAATAAATAAATTTATTTTTTTAAAAAAGTAAAATGCTAATATATAACCAAGTATTGGCATAATAAAGTGGAAAAATCCTACGAGGAAACTAGTTATTATTGATTCTAATTTTCGTTTGAAGGTAGAACCATAAATTAGGCTTAGCATAAACGCATCAACACTTAAAGCAATTCCGATGGATAATCCATATAAAATTGTGATCATAAAATTTACCATAAGTTTCCTCTATTCTAGTTAATATTGTATAATAAGGGTGATATTATGAAAAGATTATCTGAAGAAGAAAAAAGACAATTGGGATATCTTATCCATCACTATAGAAATTTATATTTCCATAGTAATGCGACTAATGCAAATGAATTTAAGCAAACATTATTTTGTAAGAATATTTGCTCTCAAACACAGTTATCAAGATTAGAAAACGGTGATGTTTTAAAGGATCAGGATATATACTTTCAGTTCTTAAATAAGTTAAAATTAAATCTAGAAAAAATCCCTGTAAAAGATCAAGCTATATTTAATACTTATTTTGAAAACATTATAACTTACCAAAATGATGATTCTTTAGTTATAAACTATAATGATTATGTTTTGCAAATTAATAGTTTTCAGAATATCTTTAAAAAAAACATTATATATACCCATTACAATTATGCGTTAGAATTTATTCTGGGAATATTGAATGATGATTTAGATGAAGTTTCTAATTTAATTGAAGATGTAGAAAGTAATCTTGATATTTTACCTACAAAGTACTTAGTGGTTACATTACATTATCTTGGAAACTATTATTATTTAATAAATAATTATTTAAAGGCTAATAAATTTTATTTGCTTTCTATAGAACATATGCATAAAAATAGTATTAATAATTCAATTATTTATTTAGATACTGCTATTAATTATATTAAAATGAATAAAAGCATATACGTTCTTGATTATTTACACAAAGCTTTAGATGTATTTACTGGTACACATAATTATGAAATTTTAGCTAAAATTTATTATTTTTATGGATTAGTTAATTTAAAAAATAAATATATTGATGATGGTATAAATCATTTATATAAATCTATTAAGTTTAGTAAAAAAGTTAATAAATATGAATTGTTGAATAGTACTTATAACTTAATATCAATAGGATATTATTTAAATGGTAATTTTAATAAAGCTTTTCATTTTATTAAAGACGTAAATTTAATAGAATCAACTGAAGAAACTAGTTTAATAAAATTAATATTACACGTAAAAAACGGTTTAAAAATAGATAATAAAGAGTTTAGTGGTGAAGCCTTAAACTTAATAAAGAATTTATTTATGACAAAAGATGACAAGGAAACATATTTTGAAAAAAATATTGAACATCATCTAAATGATTATTCTGATACTATTAAGCTATTGATTATAAATGAGATGTACTATTTGTATAAAGAAAATAAGAAATATAAAAAAGCACTTGACCATATAGAGAAATATATACTTTAAAAATGAATATTTATTAATAAATTCGATATTATTCAATTTAAATTTGTAAATATTCAATAATGTTGTTTTTTTATATCTAGATTATATAATGAAAATATAATAATTAAAGGAAGAGGTGATAATATGGAACCTTGGATGGTACCGCTAATATGGTTGTTCATAGCTGTATTATTTATTATTATTGAGTCAATGACCTTTGTATTAGTTTCCACTTGGTTTGCTTTAGGAGCAATTGTAGCTATGTTTGTCGCATTCTTATTTCCTGAAGTTTATCTACTACAGGCAATAACTTTTATTGTTGTATCTGTTGTTTCTCTAATATATATAAGAAATTATGCAGTTGTGAGGTTGAAATCTAAAACCATTAAAACAAATGTTAATTCATTAATTGGTAAGAAGGCTGTAGTGACTAAACAAATTGAACTTTATAAATATGGAGAAGTAAAAATAGATGGTAATTATTGGACTGCTAAACCAGTAAATGACGAGACTATATTAGAAAATGATATTGTTGAAGTTGTAGAAGTTACTGGTGTAAAACTAGTTGTTAAGAAAATATTGCATAATATAAATAATAAAGATAATTATTAAGGAGGACTTTATGGAATTTTGGTACATTTTGATTAGTTTAGTAGTATTATTATTGGTTCTAGTAATTTCGGGATTTAGAATTGTCCCTCAGTCAGCTGCGTGGGTAATAGAACGTTTGGGTTCTTATCGTATTACTTGGAATGATGGGTTGCACTGGAGAGCACCATTTTTTGATCGAATAGCTCAAAGAATTTTATTGAAAGAGCAGGTTATTGATTTTAAACCTCAGCCAGTTATTACTCGTGATAATGTTACAATGCAAATTGATACTGTAGTATATTTTCAAATAACAGACCCGAAATTATATGCTTATGGTGTTAATTCACCAATGTTGGCAATTGAAAATTTAACTGCAACAACATTACGTAATATTATCGGTGAATTGGAATTAGACCAAACATTGACTTCACGTGATTTGATTAATACTAAAATGCGAGTAATTTTAGATGAGGCAACTGACCCTTGGGGAATTAAAATTAATCGTGTAGAAGTAAAAAATATTTTGCCTCCACGTGATATCCAAGAAGCAATGGAAAAACAAATGCGTGCTGAACGTGAACGCCGTGCCGTAATCTTGAATGCTGATGGACAAAAAGAAGCAGCTATTAGAATTGCGGAAGGTGAAAAACAATCACAAATTTTAAGAGCAGAAGCCGACAGAGAAGCTCAAATCCGTAGAGCTGAAGGTGAAGCTGAAGCAATTCTTAAGGTCCAGGATGCAACAGCCGAAGGTCTTAAAAAGTTGAATGCAGCAAATACTACTGAACAAGTTTTAAGATTAAAAGCATATGACGCCTTTATTCAAGCTGCTAATGGTAAAGCAACAAAAATTATTGTTCCATCTGAAATACAAAATTTAGCAGGATTAGTTACAAGTATATCTGAAATTGCTAAAAAAGATAATGTAGAATAGTAATATATTAAAAATACTGAAAAGAGACCGATTTCGGTCTCTTTTATATATATGCAAAATTTAATCAATACATATGTGAATAGATTGTTGTAATAAATTACGGTATATTTGATAAATAATAATAGCAAAGAAACTTTGAATAGGTAACATCAATAATGCAGTAATAATTCGAGTTGGTAAATTTGCTATTAGTGAACCAGGACCATGCCATAAGTAAAGTTGTAATGTATTAATTCCAAAACAAATAATTGATGTTACTGAAATTGTAATAACAACTACTAAACCCCAAATAGATTTATTTTTAAGATATTTCTTAAATAAAAAAATAAATCCAGGTAAAGCTCCCCATAACATAGTTGATATAGTCATTAGTGAAGGGGTATAACCTTTAACAATCATATAAGTTATATCTGTTATTAATCCAGCTATTCCTCCAAAGAATGGACCAATTGTCAATCCGGTAATTATTAAAGGGATTTCAAAGAACGACAATCGGTAATATGGTGTTTCAAAACTAAAAATTTTTAGCACACTAGCTAAACTAGCTAATATAGATGCTAATGCAATTTGAAAGATTACTAAGCGATATTTTGACATAATAAAAGACCTCCGTATAAATTCTTTACAGAAGCCCACAACAAAAACATACTTTTATAAATACATTTTATCAGCGGACGCAATAAAACACCGTAGGATTTAATCCTTTCGTCTATAGGCGACATCCCATCCTATAGCACTTGACGCGTTTTACTTACTCTGTCATGTTTATTATACCATGAAAATGCTTTCATGGTAATAAAAAGCTATCATTTTAAAAAAAATGTAGAAAAATAGATTTTAATATATTAAAATATCTATTAGTGGGATTTAGAAAGGACTTAGTAATGATAGGTTTTGGGACGGTTATTAACGTAATTTCCATTATTTTTGGTGGTTCAATAGGATTGTTACTAAAGCATAATTTAAAAAACAAATATAAACAAGTTATGATTCAAGGTGTTGGATTAACTACGATTGTGGTTGGGATGAGTGGCTCAATTCAAGGTTTGACTGAAAGTAATGATAAATTCATTTTTTTAGTAATAATTTTAAGTATTGTAATTGGTGGAATTTTAGGTGTTTTTATAAAAATTGAGGAAAGATTAAATAAATTCGGGGATAACTTACAGAGTAAATTAATCCATTTAGGTGATTTTTCAAAAGGTTTTGTTACAGCATCAATAATTTTTTGTGTTGGAGCTATGGCAATCATGGGTTCTATGAATGATGGAATGACAGGAGATTATTCGATTTTAACTACAAAGGCAATTATTGATGCAATTACAGCTATGATTTTAGCATCCACTTTTGGAGTAGGTGTAGTATTTTCGTTTATACCGGTATTATTATATCAAGGTTTAATAACAGTTACAGCTCATTATATAGGCGAATTTGTCATTGATTCAGTTAAAAATCAAATGACTATTATTGGAAATATATTAATTATTGGAATTGGTCTAGATCTACTTGAAATCAAAAAAATAAAAATTGTTGATATGTTACCAGCAGTTTGTATACCAATTATTTATTATCTGTTTATGAATTTATTTTAAATGGAACAGGCTATAATAGAAATATAAAAGTTGGTGAATAAATGAAAAAGATTTTAGTTCTTGGTGGAAGTGGTGCTGGCAAAAGTACTTTAGCAAAAACACTTCATAAATTATTATTTATCCCAATATTACATCTAGACAATATTTTTTGGGAAAAAGATTGGATAAGACGAGATGATAGTTTATTTATTAAAGACTTAAATGAATTTATGAAACAAGAGTCATACATTTTAGATGGTAATCATATAGTTGGTGACACTTTACAATTACGGATAGAAGAAGCTGATACGATTTTTTTTCTAAATTTTAATCGATTTATTTGCTTATATGGTGCGTTTAAAAGGTATCTTAAGTATAAAAGTGTGACCAGAGATAGTATGGCAGATGGATGTAATGAAAAACTTGATTTTGGATTTGTTAAATGGATTTTATGGGATTATCCTAAGAGAAAGAGAAAAATTATTATACCAATAATAAAAAAGGAATTTAAAGGGAATCTTTATATATTCAATACACGTAGAAGATTAATTGATTTTCTTCAAGAGTTAGGAGCTAAAAAAAATGATTAGAATAGCACGATATGATGACCTAGACCAAATTCTTATTATTGTAAAAGAGACTATCAAGGATTTGCAAAGTCAAGGAAATTTTCAATGGAGTGAAGAATATCCAACAAAAGCAAATTTTGAAAACGATATAAAACAAGCAAATCTTTATATATATGAAATTAATAATGATGTCACAGGGTTTATATGTATAAATAAACAAGAAGATATTGCCTATAAACCTTTATCATGGAATAAATTAGGTGAAGCGATTGTAATTCATCGCTTTGCGATTAAAAGAAGTTATCAAAGACAAAAGATTGCAACCAAATTAATTGAATATGCTGAACGCTTCGCTGAAAATAAAGGTATTAATTATATTAAAGTAGATACAAATTCAAAAAATACAAGAATGAATGCCCTATTTAAAAATCTAAAGTTCCAATTTATTGGTCAAATTTATTTAAGGGATTTAAAAGTACCATTTAATTGTTATGACAAAATTATAGGAGGAGAAAATGAGATTAGATAAATTTTTAAAGGTTTCACGTTTAATTAAACGGCGGACAATAGCTAAAGAAGTGGCGGAAAATGAACGAATTGAAATAAACAACAAACCAGCAAAACCTAGTAGTTTAGTTAAAGTCGGTGATTTAATTAAAATTAGTTTTGGTAATAAATTAGTCACAGTAAAGGTAACTAAAATACAAGAATTGAGTAAAAAACAAGACGCTGAAAATATGTATGAAATAATTAGTGAAGAAAAAATTTAATTTTTGGCAGGAAAATATCTTCTTTTATATCATAACAGTCATAAAATATTAATATATTTTAATGGTAGTTAAATATAAAGGAGGATTTTTTATATGAATCAAAATGAAATATTAAATAAAAATTTAAATCAGCTAAATAATAATAAAAGCCATCAAATGTTGGTTCGTGACCGTAAATCACTAGAGATAACTGGCGTAAAAAAGATTGAAAGTTTAAATAGTGAAGAATTTGTTTTAGAAACAATATTAGGTTATATGACAATTGGTGGGCAAGACTTAGAAATGATAAATTTAAGCATTGATAAAGGTGAAATATTAATTTCCGGATATGTTACAAAAGTTGAATACTATGATCATCAAGATTCAATTGAAGCCCCTAAAGGTTTCTTTAGTAAATTATTTAAATAATGGATTTAAAAACACAATTTGAATTATTAGTTTATTCAATTTTTATTGGCATTTACTTAGGGGTAACATACGATTTGTTTTATTACTTTATACTTATGCATATCAAAAAAAAACTAAAAATTTTTATTGATATTTTCTTTTTTGTTTGTCAAGGATTCATAATATTTAATGTAATCTATAATATTAATAATGGAATAATACCAATATATTGTTATCTATTAATTGGTATAGGT
>NSKI01000001.1 GCA_003586005.1 Haloplasmatales bacterium 4B
GGAAATTGGATTTATGTCTCTTTTTGTGTACAAAAAAACTGATGTGAGTTTTCACCCACACCAGATATTATAGAACCATTTTAAATTATTTAACTAATCTTGGTAAATGTAAAAATTATAAAACAATTAAAGAGTTGATTCATGGTGAGCTGAAGTTGTTATTGATTGTGTTGGTCTGGATGGTAAAATGAGAAAAATCGAAAAAGTTGAGTCATTATTAAAAATACAATGTGGTTCTATATCATCTATAGAAATAGTGTCCAAAGCAGTAAAGTGAGATGATACAATATCATTTGTAGGTATATATGATGCTCGTTGTAAAAATTTTCCTTTAGGAGAATTTTTTTCTCGTAACATTACCCTAAAAATGAGACAAAGCCTGGCCAGATCTATTGTTAAACCAATATGTTATTACTCATATTTTACCATTTAATAAAGTTGAGCATGTTTATGAAGTATTAAACAATAAATTAGATAATAATAATTAATAAATAATAAAATACATCTATAAATATAGAAACATTTTAATCTAGTTAGGATTTTCAATTTCTTTCTTTATTAAAAAAATTTTAATAATATCATAAGTAAAATTTAAAATAAAACTAATAATAAAAATTAAAAGAAAGACATTAATTTTAATTTTGTTGACTAATAAATTTGCTAAAAATATAGAAAATATTGCTATAATAACTATTTCAATTATTTTCCAACACGCTTATTTGATTTAATAATATCACTCCTTAAACATAAAATAATATATGCATCTACCTGTGGATAACATTGAAATTCGGTGAACCCTGAAATTTTTAATATTATTTAAATAGATAGAACGAAGTTATTAATTAGTGAAACGACTTTAATTTGTGTATTAAATACGTTATAACACATTATGAAAAAAAGGGGGAGTTATAAGAAAAAGTGTAATAAATTAGTTGATGCTAATAAATTTATTTGGTAGAAAATTCATTTAAATAAGTAAGTAAATTGATTGAAAGCGCTATCTCATTGTGATATATTAATGTAGAATTATACTAAAATGTCAAAAATTTAATGACTAGAATATAATAAATAGTATTTTATAAATGTAGGAGAAGATACTTATGGATAGCTTACGAGATTTATATAAGATTGGTTTCGGACCTTCTAGCTCACATACGATGGGTCCGCAAAAAGCAGCCCTAAATTTTCTAGAAAAGACTATAGGTTTACCTGTGGAAAAATATTATGTTGAACTCTATGGGAGTTTAGCATCTACTGGTAAAGGACATTTAACAGATTGGGCTATTTTAAAAACTTTAGGTGAAGAAAGAACTGAAGTTGTATTTAAACCAGAGGTTGTTTATGACTACCATTCAAATGGAATGAAGTTTTTTGCATTAGATATAAATGGCAATGAATTAGAAAATTATTTGGTTTTTTCAGTTGGCGGTGGACAAATTCTTGAACTTGGAAAGCAAAGAAAAGGGAATCGTTCAGTTTATGAATTAAATTCAATGAAAGAAATTATTGATTGGTGCAAACAAAATAATAAAAAAATTCATGAATATGTGGAGACAATTGAAGGAAAAAGTATATTTACTTATTTAGGTGAAATATGGGAAGTCATGAAAGAAGCTGTTGAATCAGGATTAAATAATACCGGTATTTTACCGGGCTCGTTAAAATTTAGAAGAAGAGCCAAAATGTTTTATGATAAATATTTAGAAGCTAAAGATTTTACTACCCTATTGTTTGCGTGTTCAGAGGCTGTTTCTGAACAAAATGGATCTGGAAATAAAATTGTTACTGCCCCAACTTGTGGAGCAAGTGGAGCTTTACCAGGATTATTATATAGTTTGCAGTTATATTATGGTTATAGCGATGAAGAAATTTTAAAAGCTCTAGCAACTGGTGGAATTGTAGGTAATTTAGTTAAAGAAAATGGATCAATTTCTGGGGCTGAGGCTGGATGTCAAGCTGAGATTGGTACAGCTTGTGCTATGGCAGCTGGTGCTTGTGCATACTTATTAGGCGGGGATGTCAATCAAATTGAGTATGCTTCAGAAATCGGACTAGAACATCATTTGGGATTAACATGTGATCCAGTTAATGGGTTAGTTCAAGTTCCTTGTATAGAAAGGAATCCGATAGCTGCTAGAAGGGCATATGATGCCGCACAATATGCTTTATTAACTGATGGAATTCATATTATTACTCTTGATATGGCAATTTCAACAATGGTTGAAACAGGAAAAGATATAAATAGTAAATATAGGGAAACATCAATTGGTGGTCTAGCAAAATGTGCTATGATGTATAAATAAGAAATATTTGGTAATAAATTAAATTGTGTGTAATGAGAAAACTAATTGGGAATAATCTAATAAGATTATTCCTTTTAAATTTAATTATTATATCAATTGACTTGTAAATGTATTTACAGTATACTAACAACGTAATTGATAATCATTATCATTTAGGTGGAGGAACAAAGATGAATTTTCATACAATTAAAAAACTATCTTTTCTATTTTTTTCAATATTAACTATCTTTTTATTGGCTAGTTGCCAGTTAGGTCAAAAAGATACGAAAGAAGTTGTTAATATTTATACGGACAGGCATTATGATACAGATCAAGAACTATATGACATATTTACAAAAAAAACTGACATAAAAGTAAATGTGGTTAAAGCATCTGCTGATGAATTAATAAATAAATTAGAATTAGAGGGTGAAGATACAGAAGCCGATATATTTATTGTCGCTGATGCCGGAAGACTATTTCGAGCAAAAGATAAAGGCCTATTACAGGCAATTGAAAATGATGTTCTAGAAAATAATATCCCTAATAATCTTCAAGATGAAGATAATAATTGGTTTGGATTAACTGTTAGGGCTAGAGTATTAGTTTATGCTAAAGATAGAGTTGATGAAGAAGACTTATCTACTTATGAAGACTTAACTAATGAAAAATGGCAGGGGAAAATTCTTGTCAGGTCTTCAGAAAATATCTATAATCAATCATTATTAGCCTCATTTATCGCAATTTCAGGTGAAGAGGCGGCAAAAGATTGGGCACAAGGGCTTGTAAATAATATGGCAAGAACACCAGAAGGTAGCGATCGCGACCAAGCCAAAGCAGTTGTTGCAGGTATTGGGGATGTTGCTATAATGAATACATATTATGTTGGGAAATTAATTAACTCACCCGATCCTGAAGAAGTTAGTGTGGGTGAAAAAGTTAGTGTCTTTTTCCCAAATCAAGATACTACAGGTACACACATTAATGTTAGTGGCGCTGGGGTTACAAAGCATTCTAAAAATAAGGATAATGCGATTAAACTATTAGAATATTTATCAGGTGAAGATGCACAATCTCAATATGCAGAGGCTAATTATGAGTATCCAGCAAATCCAAATGTTGAAGCTGCAGACTTATTAAAATTATGGGGTGAGTTTAAAACTCAGGATATTAATTTAGTTAAGCTAGGTGAATTTAATCAAAAAGCTGTGGAGATCTTTAATCAAGTTAATTGGAAATAAATAAAGTGGTGGGTTGATATAATGTTAAATAGGTTATCGATAAAAAGAAATTTGAATATTTGGTTTGTGATTAGTTTTATTTTTGTATTACTAATTATTTTACCAACATTAAATATTATTTTTAAAGTGTTTGAACAACCAAATGATATTTGGTATCATATTAAAGAGTTTTTACTACCTGAGTATACAAAAAATACACTTTTATTAGTAATTGTAACTGCTTTATTAACATCAATTATTGGTGTTAGTTTAGCATGGATTATATCGATATATGATTTTCCGTTACGAAAAATACTAGTTTGGGGACTTATTTTACCTTTATCAATTCCACCATATATTGCCGCCTATACATATGGCGGCTTATTTAGTTATACAGGAAGTATCCAAGTATTATTTAGAAATCTAAATATTAACATAGATCAAAAATATTTTGATATTATGTCTTTAAAAGGGACAATATTTGTATTTACTTTTTTTATGTATCCTTATATCTATATGATTTCTAAATCATTTTTAGAGAAACAGTCAGCATCACTTTTTGAATCTTCAAGAATTTTAGGGAAAAGTCCTTTTCAAACTTTTATTTATGTTGGTTTACCAATTTTAAAAACATCTATTATAGGTGGAGCTATTTTAGTGATTCTTGAAGTCTTGAATGATTATGGTGTTGTTAAATATTTTGGTATCCAAACATTTAGTACTGCGATATTTACAGCTTGGTTTTCATTTGGGGATGTAACATCTGCTGTTAGATTAGCAGTTTTGCTCATGTTAATTGTAGTTTTTGTATTGGTGCTAGAAAGACTAAGTAGGGGAAGAATTGCTTATAGTTATGCTAATACCAAGATTAGACCTTTAAAAAAAATTAAATTAAGAGGAATTAAGGCAATTTTAGCAACAAGCTATGGCGTGCTTATACTTAGTTTAGGATTTACTATTCCTACACTGCAATTAGTTAGCTGGGGTTTATTTACATATTATAAAATTAATATAAGCTATCTATTTTTGACACTAAATACATTCATAAATGCGATAACTGTTACGATTGTTATTGTAATTTTTGCATTAATTATAGCGAATTATAGTCGTTTATATAAAACAAGATTATCAAAAATTATGTCACGCTTAACCACTTTAGGGTATTCAATCCCCGGTGCAGTTATTGCAGTAGCGGTAATTACTTCTTTTATTGCCATAGATAATCATTTTTATAGATTTTATCAGTTATTTAATCCGAACATTAAAAAACTTGTATTAACATCAAGTATATTTATGCTTTTATTTGCCTATATAATTCGTTATATGGCAATTGGTTATAACTCAATAGAATCTGGCTTTGATAAAATTGGAAGTACTTTTCATGAGGCTTCAAGGTCCTTAGGGATGAATAGTGTTAAAACATTCATTAAAGTTGATATTCCCATGTTAAAACCAGCAATTATAAGTGCATCAATATTAGTTTTTATTGATGTCTTAAAAGAATTGCCATTAACACTTATTTTAAGACCATTTAATTATGATACATTAGCTACAAAAACTTATGAATATGCTAATGATGAAATGATTCATGAGGCTGCAATTCCAGCTTTAATGATTGTAGGAATAAGTGTGTTAGCAATTTTAGGATTAAATAAAGCAATTGGAAAGGCGGGGAAGAAAAATGATTATTAAGATTAGAGGTTTGAACTTTACTTATAAAACGACAAGTACCGAGGTCATTAAAGACTTTGATCTAGATATCAAAGAGGGGGAAATTGTCGCTATTTTAGGGCAAAGCGGAAGTGGGAAAAGTACTTTATTAAGGTTGGTATCTGGACTAGAAATCCCTAATAGTGGTGAAATAAAGATAAATAATAAAGTGATTTATAATAAAGAAACTTTTATTGAGCCAGAAAAGAGAAATGTCGGATTAGTGTTTCAAGATTACGCTTTGTTCCCGCATATGAACATTGAAAAAAACATTATGTATGGTTTAAAAGGGTTAACTAAAAAAGAAAAAAAAGCTAGAGTTAATGAACTATTAGAATTAGTTAACTTAAAAGATGTTAATAAAAGATATCCCCATGAATTAAGTGGTGGTCAGCAACAACGAATTGCTTTAGCAAGGGCTTTAGCTCCTAATCCATCACTTCTATTACTAGATGAACCTTTTAGTAATTTAGATGCAAATTTAAAATCAAAGATACGTAATGATTTACGACTTATTTTAAAGAAAGCTAATATTACATCTATATTTGTTACTCATGATCAAGTGGATGCTAATGTATTAGCTGATAAGATTGTATTTTTAAGCAGTGGAAAAATTATGGAAACTATTGAATTAAGATGACTGGATTTTGTCAGTTTTATATATATTTATGTATTTTATATAAAAATCAAAAATTAATAAATATGTGTACTTTAACTAATGATAATATGTGATATAATTATATAAAATATAATATCAGATAAAGAGATTAGGGGGATTTTATGGATAGTGAAAAATTGTTGTTAGAATTACTAGAAAAACATCTAGTAAAGCATGAAGTTATCACAAAAGAGGTGTATGAGGGGTATAAAGATCAAAAAGAATTAGATTTCTATTTGTTGAAGAAGGCAAAGCATTATATTAATGGCTCAGAACTAGTGTATGAATATATCAAAGTCATGAAAGATGATATAAGTGAAAAATCTTTATTATTATTACTTGAAAATAAAACACGAATTATAGAGAAAAAAGTGGGATGTTTATATGCATTTATGATTTTAATTTTAGTCTTGGCAGGAATATTTATTATGCTCTTTATAATTAGTTCATTTAATTAACTTTTAAAAAAAGTTATAGAAGTGTGAAAATAACTAAGAATGAAACGTTGAAAAGTATAAAACAAATAGGTTTATTAGAAGTTTAAAAGCAGCATTATTGTAATTACAGTGAACCGACTAATGAATAAGTAGATAATAATGTTCTTGTGATTTTTTTGCGAATAGTATCTTTTTGTTTTTTCTACTAAATTAATAAAAAATAAGGTAAAATATATATGTGATTAAATCAAGAAGGTGTAATAATGAATTTAGTAAATAAACCTGTGGAAAAGAATCAAATAGTAGATGTTGAAATAACAAGTATGACACATGATGGATTAGGTGTCGCAAAAGTTGGTAATTTTCCGATATTTATCAAAAATACATTGCCCGGGGAATCGGTTTCTGTCAAAGTTATTGCGATTAAGAAGAATTTTGCGATTGGTAAAGTAATTGATATTTATAAACAAAATGAATTAAGAATTGAACCAAAGTGTCCTATTTACAAACAATGTGGTGGTTGTAATCTGCAACATTTGTCTTATTATGGTCAGTTGCAGATTAAGACTAAAAATGTTAAAGAAACATTAAAAAGAATTGGAGGTATTGAAACAACTGTTCATGATTGTATTGGAATGGAAGATAGTTGGAAGTATCGAAATAAAACACAAGTCCCCTTTGGGTTATATAATGACGAAGTTGTAGCTGGGTTTTATAGAGAAAATACACATGATATTATAAATATGAATAGTTGTGATATCCAAGATGAAACTGCTGATGAAATTATTAATTATTTGAAGATTGTTTCAAAGAAATATCAACTTATTCCATATAATGAAGAAAATCATAGTGGTAATTTACGTCATGTTATTGTTAGAAAAGGTTATGTAACTAATGAGTATATGGTTACTATAGTAACGAAAGAAAAAAAATTAGAAAATAAAAAAGAATTTATTAATGATTTAGTAAATAAATTTCCAATGATAAAATCAGTTGTTCAAAATATAAATGAAAAAAAAACTAATACAATTATGGGAAATGCTCAAAAAGTATTATATGGTGAAAATTATATTTTTGATTATATAGGGGATGTTAAATTTGCGATATCATCAAGATCATTTTATCAAGTTAATCCAATTCAAACTAATAAGCTTTATGATAAAGTATTAGAATATGCAAATTTAACAGGTAATGAAATAATAATTGATGCTTATTGTGGAATAGGAACTATTGGTTTATATCTGTCAAAGAAAGCGAGATCTATATATGGTGTTGAAATAATACCTGATGCAATTAGAGATGCAATACTAAATGCGAAGATAAATAGCTTTACAAATGCACATTATGAAATAGGTAAGGCAGAAGAAGTGATAAAGATTTGGCAAAAAGATAATATAAAAGCAGATATTATTATAGTAGACCCGCCAAGAAAGGGTTGTGAAAAGGCACTTCTTGAAACAATAATTGAAATGAAAATACCAAGAGTTATCTATGTTTCATGTGATCCTGCAACTTTAGCAAGGGATTTAAAGATATTAAATGAAAACAATTATAATATTAATGAAGTACAACCTGTTGATATGTTTCCACATACGATGCATGTGGAGTCGATAGTGTTACTTAAATTAAAAGAGGCAGATAATTAAGCCTCTCTTAATTCAATATATCATCTAATGAGGGTGGGGAAGAGATATTATAATATATCCTAATTTTTCCACCTTCAAAAACTTCTATTTTTTGTATAAGACGTTGGAGCACTTGCTTTAATATCTGTTGATCATTAATATCAAGTTTTGTGAAACTTCTTACTTCAGATTTGAAAGATTCAATATGTTGTTCAATATAATTATAGGTTTCAGTAGAATACCCGAATAACCAAATAACCATATAGAGTAGATATTTAAAGAATATAATTCTACTGTAAAAAAAACATAGACATAAAGGTTAATTTATCCTTTAAAGATGACTCCTTTAGTCATTTTTTATAAAAGGAGGGTACACTTTTTTACAAAACTCTTATTTTCGCGTAATATTAGCAACACGGCAATCTAAACACATGTGGAGAGTGTGGTGATGATAGAGAGGTTAAAGGGGTTTTAAGTGAATATGTAGTTGTGTTTTTGTTCTCCAAATTTATATTTGGGGAAATTTTTGCTCCTATTCGATGCGCAAAAACAGAAATAAATAATTTGGAAAATATGATATAATGGTGATAATATATAAACACTAAATTCAAAAAAGTGTTGCCTTTCCAAGTAATATCATTTATGATATTGTTAAAAATTATGCTTTTTTTGATTTTGATGATATTTCAGACAAAAATATTGTGGAATGTGATTTAACTAAGTATATAAATGATGGTAATATAAAAGAGAAAATAATAGAAGTATTTGGAGGGGAAAGTTCTAAATTATATGTAATTATTGGCAATTCACCATATCTAGAAATGGATGGTGGAGCACAAGCAAGTGCAAGTCCATTAAAGGAATGTTAGATTGATATCCTTCGAGAGGGTATGTCTGCTTGAACGAAAATAATATGTAAAATCAAGGATCTGCGTGACATTTCAAACGGTTGTTCTCATGTGTTTTAAGTATAGAGGAAGCGGTTTTGCCGATATGGTTTAACTTTTTGATAAAAGAATTAAAAGGGAATTTTGTATATTAGGAGGACATAAAATGACAGATTTATATTTGAAAAAACCATCAAGAGAATTAGAAACAGATGCTATGAAATATAGAAGTGAATATCTTGAACATGGCGAAACACACATAAACGGGAGTTTCGGGTTTATTCACTTCGATAATTACATTAAATGGCTTGAAAAAGTTATGTCGGCACACAAAAAAGAAACATCACCTATTGGTGTGCCTGCAACGACATATTTCACAGTTCGTAAAAGTGATAATAAAATAATAGGTACTATACAATTGCGCCATGACCTTAATGATGATTTGCTCAAAAGGGGTGGCAATATAGGATATGGGATTAGACCTTCTGAACGAGGTAAGGGATATGGAACTAAGCAGTTATCTTTAGTACTTGAAAAGGCAAAAGAACTAGGTATTTCTCGTGTTATGATTTCGTGCGACAAAGCCAACTTCGCTTCTGCAAATGTTGCAATTAAAAATGGTGCAAAATTGGAATGGGATGGTTATGATGAAGAAGATGGTTTTATTCAAATTTATTGGATTGATTTAGTGTAGACTATTGTATAATCTACCTAAGGAGATGAATTATGTAAACTTACCTACAAGACTATTTGGTGTCGAACGTAAAGCGATTTGTTTTTTGAACAGAAATAACAGGTAAAATCAGAGATTCTAGCAATATTTTAAATAGACAACCTTAAGTATTTTTGGTAAGTGGAAACAGAAATCAACAGGAAAATTGTGTAGTTTTGCTGATAGAGTTTAAATTTTTACAAAAAACAGAACTGTTTAGCAAAAGGGTGAATATAGAATAATTTATATAAAAGGCGGTGCGGGAATGTTTGAAGAAATTAACGGCAGCGAGTTGTGGTCTAAAATTGAACGAATTAATAAGGGTTGGTCTGATGACACAAAATATTATATTGAAGCAGAAGACAATCAGAAATTTTTATTAAGAATATCAAATATCGAAAAATATGAAGAAAAGAAAAAAGAATATGATGTTATTTCCATGTACTCAAAACTGGGATTTGAGATGTCGAAGCCTCTTGGTTTTGGAATCTGTAATAAACAACAACATGTGTATATGCTGTTAATGTGGGTAGATGGTGAAGATTTGGAACAGGTTTTGCCCCAACTAAAAATTGAGGAACAATATCGCCTGGGAAGTGAAGCTGGGGTAATTCTAAAGAAAATGCATAGTCTTGAAGTGCCTCCTGAAAAAATACCAACAGAAACTAAAATTTCAAAAAAGAAAGCACAAATACAAAGGTATATTGATTCAAACGTGAGAATTGCTGATGATGAGGCAGCGCTTGATTTTATCAATAAGAATATTGAAAAGGTATGGTCAAAACCACCGGTTTATCAGCATGGAGATTTTCATCCCGGGAATTTAATATTAACTGCGGAAGGTAAAATAGGTGTTATAGATTTCAATTGTTGGGAAATAGGAGATCCATATGAAGAATTTTACAAGTTAGAAAGCTTTGGAACAGAGGTGAGTATACCTTATTGTATCGGACAAATTGATGGATATTTTGCTGGTAATATTCCTGAAGAATTTTGGGATATTCTTGCAGTATACGTAGCACATGCTTCGTTGTATTCAATAAAATGGGCGGAGAAATTTGGACAGCATGATATTGACAATATGGTGAATATTTACAAAAAATCAATTGAACACTATGATAATTTTAATAGACGAATACCAAAATGGTATAAAAAAGTTTGAACACAATTCACACATGAGGTAAATTATGAAAAATCATTCAATCACCCAAAATATAAAGCTTATATTTAAATATTGATAAGTGTTTCTAAATTAATAAATTATGCTGTGCGAAAACGTTATCAAAAGGGGGGGCGTTATGCAAAATCTATATTTACTCGTAAAGCTAGAGAGACTATAGTTCAACCACCCGTTGAGTATGTGGTTTAAGATCTTATGCGAGTTTTATGCATTTAGTAAAGACAAGAGAATTTTGAGAATAAACAGCAAAAAGGAAATGTGATGTATCATCAAGAACTTTTAAAAATTTTTGCTTGACAAAATAAACCTAGGGAGGATTAATTATGAATTTTACAAGAGAGGCACAAGTGATACAAGACATTTTAAGTAAAAAAGAGAAAGAAGATAAGTATTCGGGAATAGTGTTTATAAAGCATAAAAATAAAGTTTTATATTCATCAACTCGTGGGTATGCAAACAGAACTTGGAATATAAAAAATGATTTAAGTACAAAGTTTAGAATCGGTTCAATATCGAAGCTGTTTACAGCAGTTGCTATATTAAAGCTTGTAGAAGAAAAGAATATAAATTTACATGACAATATACATACATATCTAAATTTATATGACTCGAAAATATCGGAAGATGTAACAATCTATCACCTTTTAACTCATACATCAGGAATAGGAGATTACTACGATGAAATGAATTCAACAGATGATGATTGGTTTGAACTTTGGAGAAAGAAACCAATATATACAGTTAGAAATTTGAGAGATTACTATGAAATGTTTAAAGAAAAAGAGCCTATATTTAAGGCCGGAGAAAAGTTTCATTACAGTGGAGCAGGATACATATTATTAGGAATGCTCATAGAAAAAATAACTAAAAAAAGATATGATTACTACATAAAAGAAGTGGTATTTGATAAAATAGGTCTTGAAAACACTAAATTCATAGACAATGAAGGAGTTGAAAAAGGAGTTGCAGATGGCTATGAGCCAGACTTTGATGATGCGGGAAAGGTAACCACTTGGAAAAAAAATATATTTACAATGACACCACTTCCAGCTTCAGATGGAGGAGCAACATCAACAGCTGAAGACCTTGTTAAATTTAGCAGAGCACTTAGAAACAACGAACTTTTAAATGAAAAATATACAAAGCTAATTTTAGAGCCAAAAGTACTAGATCAAGATTCAAATGGCTTTAAGGAGTATACTTGGAAGTATAGCTTTGCAAACTGGTTCTTATTAGAAGACGATAAAATAGTTAGATATGGTCATACGGGAGAAGAGTTTGGAGTAAGCGCAAGACTCTATTACTATCCTGAAAAGGACATAGATGTGGTTTTACTTGGAAATCTGGGTTTTTGCACTGGTTCTATCGGATGGAAAGTGCATGATTTAATAGTGGGAAGAATGTAAGACAAAATATTTGTAAAAATTTCTGCCAGGTTGAGGGTCGACATTATTTAACACTTTATAATATCCCATATTATGTTGAAATAGAAAAAGTTATAGATATTAATTAAACTTATTAAAGAGGAATTAATTGGGTTATCTATTTTATTTATATGTTACTGATATTTTTACTATAGGAATCGTAAATAGTTTTTATTCTTTACGTCAAATTAAATCAGTTTATGCAATTAAGATAACTAATCAAGTAGCAAATAGAAAATTCTATGTAAAGTTAATCACCTAACATAGAATTTTTATATTTTATTTTGTTTTAGATAATATTTTATTCACAGCACGTAAATGACCGATGCATTCATCTAGGTCATTTTCTGATAAATCAGAAAATGCGATAGAAATATGTTCAATCATTTTTTCTTTAATATTAAGAAGAAAAATTTTACCTTCTTCAGTTATACTAGATAAAACAATTCGCCTATTTTCTTCTGATGTATATCTAATAACCCATTTATTTTCAACTAGGTAGTCCATAATTCTTGTTAACTGTTGATTAGAAACACCCAGTTTTAGTGCTAAATCAGTCATTGAGATATCTTTATTTACAAGTAGAATAGATAGACATAAATGTTGGTGAGGGGATAGTTTTACATCTTGAAAAAAATTGGATGGTTGTATGATATTTTTTCTAAATCTAGGAGCCATTTTTAAAGATTCTTCAATGAATAATTTAATTTTATCATTTTTCATAGACTAATCACCCATGTTTATTATAGCAAACATTTATTAAAATACAAACATTTATTTAACAAAGATTAATATTTCGCATTTGTTAAATAAAATTGTTGACAAACAACAAACCTGAATGTATAATTCATAAAAGTGAAACGCTACGTTAAATAAGTAATGTTTACTGAGAGGAAGATAAGTATGATAAAACTGTTTAAATATTTGAAATTAAAAGAATGGATATTCATTGGAATAAGTATAATATTTATCGTAACCCAAGTTTGGTTAGATTTAAAATTACCTGAATATATGTCGAGGATTACTAAATTAGTACAAACAGAAGGGAATTCAATGAGTGAAGTTTGGAGTACAGGTGGATATATGTTACTTTGTACTCTTGGCAGTTTAGTAGCGGCTATAATAGTAGGTTACTTTGCATCAATTGTTTCATCATCATTTTCTAAAAGGTTACGGGAGAATTTATTTAATAAAGTGGAATCTTTCTCAATGGAGGAAATAAATAAGTTTTCAACTCCTAGTTTAATTACTCGATCAACAAATGATATTACTCAAGTTCAAATGCTTGTAGCAATGGGACTTCAAATAATGATTAAAGCGCCAATTCTTGCTGTTTGGGCAATATTTAAGATTTCAGGAAAGAATTGGCAATGGACACTATCAACTGGTATAGCTATATTTATTTTACTTATTGTAATTGGGATTCTAATTATTTTCGCAGTACCTAAGTTTAAGAAAATTCAAACACTTACAGATAATCTTAATCGGGTTACAAGGGAAAATTTAACAGGAATACGTGTTGTTCGTGCCTATAATGCTGAAAGTTATGAAAATCAAAAATTTGAAAATGCTAACGAAGAATTAACATCGACAAACCTTTTTGTTTTTAGGTTAATGGCTATTATGAATCCATTGATGACTTCGATAATGAGTGGAATAAGTTTAGCCATTTATTGGATAGGTGCTTATTTAATTAGCCAAGTTAATATGCATGATTCAATAAATCTATTTAGCGATATGGTAGTATTTTCATCATATGCGATTCAAATTGTAATATCGTTTATGATACTTACCATGATTTTTATAATGTTACCTAGAGCCTCTGTATCCGCGAAGCGTATTAATGAGGTGCTAAATACTAAATCAGCAATTATAGATGGGTCTGGTAATAATTTACCAACGACTAAAATAGGTGAAGTAGTATTTAAAAATGTAAGTTTTAAATATCCTGATGCTGAAGAATATGTAATAAAAAACATTAGTTTTGTAGTGCATAAGGGAGATACAGTAGCATTTATTGGTTCTACAGGAAGTGGTAAATCTACTCTTGTTAACTTGATTCCAAGATTTTATGATGTTACCGAGGGTGAAGTATTAGTTGATGGAATTAATGTAAAAGATTATAAACTTAAGGATTTGTATTATAAATTAGGATACGTATCTCAAAAAGCTGTATTATTTACTGGCTCAATAAAATCTAATGTTGCTTATGGGGAAAGACTTGACGGAACTCCAACTATAGAAGAAGTTAAGAAAGCTGTTGATATCGCACAAGGGAAAAATTTTATTGAGAAAATGGAAGGGCTTTACGACGCATCAATTTCTCAAGGTGGGACAAATGTTTCAGGGGGGCAAAAACAAAGAATTGCCATTTCGCGTGCTATATGTCATAATCCAGAAATATTTATATTTGACGACTCATTCTCAGCCTTAGATTATAAAACTGAGAGATTATTAAGAGCAGAATTAAAGAAACAATCAAAAGAAAAAACAAGTTTAATTGTTGCACAAAGGATTGGAACGATTATAGATGCTGATAAGATTATAGTTTTAGATGAAGGGAATGTGGTGGGAATTGGTAAACATAAAGAATTAATGAAATCGTGTAGTGTTTATCAAGAAATCGCTTATTCACAATTATCAGAGGAGGAATTAGAAAATGAGTAATGCTACAATTAGAAATAGAAGTAATAACCCTCATGGTCCGATGATGATTCACGGAAGTGGTGTGAAAGACTTTAAAAAGTCAATTGGGAAACTACTTATGTACAGTAAAAAATATTTAGTAGTAATTGGAATAGCATTACTTTTCGCAATTATAGGTACAATCTTATCGATTTTAGGTCCTAATAAACTTCGAGAAATGACAGATATTATCACGAAGGGTTTAGTAACAGGTATAAATTTAACATCCATAAAAAATATTGGTTTCTTGCTAGTTACATTATATTCAATTAGTGCTGTATTTGCTTATTTACAAGGGTATATAATGGCAACTGTGACTCAAAAAATTTCAAAAGAAATGAGAAGTGATATCTCATTAAAAATAAACAAATTACCTTTAAAATACTTTGATTCTACAACTTTAGGTGATGTATTAAGTCGAGTTACAAATGATGTTGATACTATCGGTCAAGCCCTTAATCAAAGTTTAGGTTCTTTAGTTACTTCGATTACAATGTTTTTGGGATCATTAATAATGATGTTTTCGATAAATTGGATTATGACACTTGTTGCAATTGGTTCAACATTTATTGGCTTTTTTTTCATGATGTTGATTATGACTAAGTCGCAAAAATACTTCGTCTGTCAACAAAAAGATTTAGGAGCTATCAATGGTCACATTGAAGAAATATATTCAGGGCATAATGTAGTAAAAGTATATAATGGCGAAAAAAAAGCTTTAAAAGAATTTAAAAAGATTAACGAGAAGTTATATGATAGTGGTTGGAAGTCACAATTTCTTTCAGGAATGATGATGCCAATTATGGGCTTTATTGGCAATTTTGGTTATGTTGCAGTATGTGTAGTTGGTGCCTCACTTGCAATGAATGGGCAAATAACTTTTGGAGTTATTGTAGCATTTATGATTTATATACGCTTATTTACAAACCCATTAGGGAGAATAGCTCAAGCTGCAACTCGTCTTCAGTCAGCAGTAGCAGCAAGTGAGAGGGTATTTGAATTCTTAGAAGAAAATGAACTTGTAGATGAAAGTCATAAAACTAAAGCATTAGATACTATTAAAGGAAATGTTGAGTTTAAGCACGTTAAATTTGGCTATGATGAGAATAAAGAGATTATTCATAACTTTTCTTCTTACGTAAAAGCAGGACAAAAAATCGCTATTGTAGGTCCTACTGGTGCTGGAAAAACAACAATTGTAAATCTATTAATGAGATTCTATGAAATTAACGAAGGGGATATAGTAATAGATGGTGTATCAATTAAAGAATTAACAAGAGAAAATGTTCATAATTTATTTTGTATGGTTCTACAAGATACATGGTTATTTGAAGGTACTGTAAAAGAAAACATTGTCTATAGTAAAAAAGGTGTTAAAGACGAAGAGATAGCGACAGCTTGTAAGTCCGTTGGAATTGACCATTTTATTCGTACTCTACCGAAGGGGTATGATACAGTTTTAAATGATAAGGCTAATTTATCTCAAGGTCAAAAACAATTATTAACAATCGCAAGAGCAATGATTCAAAATTCTCCATTATTGATTTTAGATGAAGCAACAAGTTCTGTTGATACAAGAACAGAGCTTTTGATTCAAGAAGCAATGGATAAATTAATGGTTGGTAGAACATCGTTCGTTATTGCTCATAGATTATCAACAATTAAAAATGCTGATTTAATTTTAGTAATGAAAGATGGAGATATAGTAGAAAGTGGTGGTCACAACGAATTAATTGCTAGAAATGGACTCTATGCAGAATTATACAATAGTCAGTTTGAAGTGAATTAAAAAAAATTCATAGGTTATGTACCACATTATCTTTAATGTTTTATTTTGGAAATACAAAGGGAAGGTAAATTATACCTTCCCTTTATGGGGTTATAAACAATTTATCTTCATTATTTCTTTCAGTTTTCTTATATTGTTTTATTATTTCACTTGAAAGAACCACCAGATATTAGTCATGAATCATTTTTTTATCGGTGAATAAATTCTCATATTTACTTCTGTCTCAGTCTCAACTTTCTCTTCAAGAAAGGCTTTAAGTTCAGACAAGTCATATTCATAATTTTTTTGATATCACTAATTAGTTTTTTCCATCCATTCGGAATTCTTTCAAATTTCTCAATTTGTTGGGGGAAACATAATTTTACTTAATAATATAAATATTATTATATATCTTACTACTTACTAATAAAGGTTATCTTTTTGTGTTTTATTAATGATTGATAATTCCAATTTAATTATCTAGCATTCTTTCCGTGTCTTCATTAGTAACATTTCACCAGATATTTTACGAAGACAAATGTTTATAGTAGAAAATAGCAAGTTGAGTTCGATCTCTCAAATTGAGTTTTTCGAGAATGACGCTTATGTAATTTCGTACTGTCCCCTCACTTAAAAACAAATCCTTTGCAATTTCCTTGTTTGAGAGACCTTTTGAAACCGATAATATAATATCAAATTCCTTATCTACA
The DNA here is from genome assembly GCA_003586005.1 of Haloplasmatales bacterium 4B. Taxonomy (GTDB): domain Bacteria; phylum Bacillota_I; class Bacilli_A; order Haloplasmatales; family Haloplasmataceae; genus NSKI01. The sequence continues at coordinate 17,299 of NSKI01000001.1, forward strand.
ATCCCATAGTCTTGATAATTCTTTTTATTTGCATGAATAGACATAGCTGATGGAAGCTTATTAATTATTTCCTCACCAAACACATTCTGTCCAGAAAAAACGGCATTTAGTGCTGGTATGATACTATTGTAATGATGTTTTAAAATGTATCCCTTAACTCCTATCTTTAGTGCCTTAATGATATATTCATAATCTTCAAAAGTAGTTAAAAAAAGCACCTTTGCATTCGTGAAGGTTTTTATTATTTCTTCAGCCGCTTCTAGTCCATTCATTTTGTCCATTCTTATATCCATTATAAGAATATCGGGTTGATGCTCTTTATAGAGTCTTATCGCTTCTTCTCCACTATTCCCTATTGCCATCACTTCAAAACCTTCATTCGCTTCTATAATTGTTTTTAATGATGATGAGACGAGAATATCGTCATCTACAATTACTATTTTCATAATTATCCTCCGCATCTATATTTAAGCAATTGCGTCGCAAAAGCTTACTTTTTCATAAATGATATAAATATTTTAAATCCTTTTGATTGATTAAGATTTATATTTCCATTTAGTGATGCAACACGCTGCTTTATACTCTCAAGGCCCATTCCTTTAGAGTTTTCTATATCCGTTTTTCTATTTCCATTATCATAAATAATAAGTTGAAAAAGCTTAGGATGTTCATATAGACTTATTGAAACATAATCTCCATCTGAATGTTTTATAACATTAGATAGCGCCTCCTTGACGATTGCTATGATAGCGTATTTAGCCTTCGCTGTCATATTACCAGTTATTTCATAGTTTAACTTTGCTTTACAAAAAGTAAAATTATTGAGAATTTTATTGACCTCAGCGTAAAGGTCAATGGAATCATCATGTAAGTTATGAACACTTTTTCTTATTGAGTTCATACCTTCATTCAAGGTATCTTTTACTACCTCAAGGCTTTTTATGGTGCTCTCCTCTTTACTTATAGCCATAATAGCTCCAATTTGTAAAATTGAGCTTGAAAGCAGATGCCCTACATTATCATGAATTTCTCGTGCAATTCTATTTCTCTCGTTCAGTGTAGCAAGATTAACCTCTATGTCTTGATTACAAACCAATTCATTAATCTTTTCTTCAAGGGAAATTGAAAACTCTGTTAAGTAATCTCTTTGTTTTATATAATCATTTCTTAATTTATGTTCATTCATTGCACGTGTTTTTAATAGGTAGACCATAACATAAATACCAATCAGGGCTAAGATGGTACCTGAAGTAAACTTATTTAAGTGTAACGCATAGGGAATAAGGGCTATCAGTGATACCAATTGGTTTTTTGTTTTTAGTAGGTCATAGCTAATTAAAGGTAAAAAGAATACAAACTGAGGATTTAATGCTGACAAGATTAAATAGCCTACAAATAACCCTATAGTCACTTTCTCATTATTAAAATATTCTAATAGTCCGCTTATAGCAATGGCAACTGCCATAGCGATAATCCCTTGATGAGGAGTAAATTCAATTAAAAGAATCATTGATGATCCAACAAAAATAAAAATTTTATTAAAAATATTACCCATGGTGCGCTCCCATTATTTACATAACTTTACTTTTATTATAGCATACCAAGGCTTATTATCAATATAAGGAATATGACAAATGTCAACTAAAACTAATGACAAATAACACTGCCAATTCCTATAATCTTTTAATATAATAGGATTATAAAAAAGAAAGGAATGGTGTTATGATAGTTAAAATCGAGAATTTAGTTAAAAGATATGAAGAACTAATTGCTCTTGACCATTTAAACCTTGAAATAAACGAAGGTGAGATTTTTGGGCTTTTAGGACCTAATGGTTCTGGAAAAACAACAGCTATAAATTGCTTACTATCTCTTCTAAAGTTTGATAAAGGTAACATTGAAATTTTTGGAAAAGAGATGAGTCCATCCGCGTATGACATAAAACGCAATATTGGAATTGTTATGCAAAATGTAGCTGTTTTTGAAGAAATCAATGTTTATGAGAACATTGATTATTTCTGTGGCCTTTATGTGACCGATAAGAAAAAACGTAAAGAATTAGTAGAACAGGCTATAGAATTTGTAGGGTTAAAAGATTTCGTCAAATTTTACCCTCCCAAATTAAGTGGTGGGCTATTAAGAAGACTAAACATTGCTTGCGGTATTGCCCACCAACCTAAACTAATCATTTTAGATGAACCAACTGTTGCCGTTGATCCTCAAAGTAGAAATAATATTCTAGAAGGTATCAAAAAACTAAATGACCAGGGTACAACTATTATTTATACTTCTCATTATATGGAAGAGATTGAACAGCTTTGCTCAAGACTTGTTATTCTAGATAAGGGTAAGGTGATTGCATCAGGTACTAAGGAAGAAATTAAAGGTATGATCTCATTGGGAGAAAAAATTATTGTCGAGACCTTTAATATAACTGAGAATCATATGGATCAAATACGCGAATTACCAAACGTTATTGACGTTGAACTAAGAGAAAGTACATTAACTATCAGACAAAAGAATGGTGCTAATAACCTTGTTAATATAATGAGCTTTATAGCTGATAATGACATTAGCTATGGGAAGATTTATTCTGAATTGCCAACTTTAAATGATGTGTTCCTTGAAATAACAGGGAAAGAATTAAGAGATTAAGGAGGTATACCATGTCATTTCATATTTTTAAATATAGTATTAAATCCTTAGTGAAGGATAAGACTGCCTTATTCTGGATGCTTTTCTTCCCTATTATTTTAGCTACATTCTTTAATTTAGCATTTGCAAATCTTATGTCTAATGAAGACTTTGAAAAAGTTAATATTGCTATTACAACAGATTATGAAATGCCTGATGGACTAGAGCAAGCAATGAATGATAGTAATCTTTTTATTATATCCTTCTTAACAGAAAAAGAAGCCAAAGAGCAATTATCAGAAGAAGAAATTATAGGATATATAAAAAATTCAGATGGGATTGAACTTGTTATTTTAGAAACTGGTCTTAATCAATCTATTGCTAAAGTTTTTTTAGACAATTATGTGCAGGTTTCAACCACCATATATAGGATTATTGAAGAAAACCCTCAACTAATGCAGACAGGGTTCTTAGATAATATAGATTTTAATGAAGGCTTTATAGAAGAAATTCCTGTAAGCAATTCTATGAATATGGTTGTAGTATACTATTTTGCCTTACTTGCTTTGACCTGCTTATTCTCAGCAGTTGCAGGGTGTTATAGCAGCGCTTTGATCCAGGCAAACCAAACCGACCTTGCTGCAAGAATCAACGTTGCCCCCACACATAAACTAAAGGCCTTTATATCGATGATCTCTGCCACTATTGTTTTTCAATTTTTATCTGCAATTATTTTAATTATCTATATTTCACAAATCTTGAATGTAGACTTAGGTAATCGAATAATCCATATTGGAGTTTTATGTTTAGTTGGATGTTTTACAGGTACTATGTTTGGTACTATGTTTGGTGCTCTTACTAAGTTTAAAACTGAAATCAAAGAAATGTTAGTATCCAATATCATTGTGGTAATGTGCTTTTTATCGGGAATAATGATTTTACAGATGAAATATATTGTTCAGGAAAAAGTTCCGATTATCGCCTATATTAATCCTGCAAACCTTATTACCGATGGCCTTTATGCGCTCTACTATTATGAGACTTTTGAGAGATATTATCTTAACCTAACTTTACTGGCCAGTCTAGGAATAATCTTTTGTACAATTACTACCCTCGTTTTAAGGAGGCAAAAATATGCAAGTATTTAAAATTTTTTATAAAATAGTTCCCAGAAAATTTTTAGGAATTTTTATTATATATACGGCTATTTTCGTTGGAATTATGAGTTTTTTCTCAAAGAGTGGATTTACTCAGGTGGAAGATGCTTTTGAACTTTCTGAAGTTAAGATTTCTGTAATAAATGAAGATAAGACTACCCTAGCAAATGGGTTAGAAAGTTATATTAACGACATTTCAAAGCCAGTAGATATTAAAAAAGATGATGATAATATCAAAGATGCACTATTTTACAGAGAAACAGAATTTATTGTTATCATTCCTGAAGGATTTCAAAACAATTTTGCAACATCAAACAATATAAATATACAGACGATCTCTGTTCCTGATTCTACTAGTTCAGAGTATGCAAAGACAATTATTGATAGGTATTTAAACACTGCTAAAGTCTACATTTTAGCTGATCCTGAAATGCCAATTGAAGAAATTAATGAAAATGTTCTTAACGATATATCAATGAAGACTAACGTATCTCTTCTTAATAGAGTAGCAACTAATGATTTATCTAATTTTAATACCTACTTTAATTTCTTATCATATATTTTAATAACAATGCTTATATCGATGGTAGGACGTATTATGTTAATCTTTAACAATAAGGAAATTAAAATGCGTAATTATTGTGCACCTATAAGTAGTAAAAACTATAATTACCAACTAATTTCTAGTAACCTATTAATTGCTGTTATTATTTGGGTCATTTTTGTTGTACTTGCCTTTATAATTAATGATACTACATTTAACCATAATTCATTCTTGTTTATAGTCAATTCATTTTTCTTAACAATTCTTTGTCTAAGTATAAGTTTCTTAGTGTCTACCTTTGCCACAAAAAAATCTATTGACCCTATAGGAAACTCCCTCTCCCTCGGATTATCCTTCTTAGGTGGGTCATTTATTCCACAAACACTTTTAAGTGATCAGCTAAAAACCATTGGAATTTTCAACCCGATATATTGGTATGTAAAAGTTAATGATACAATCGGAAATCTTTCTAGCATTACTCACACTTCACTTCAACCAATCATTTATGGAATAATGGTACAATTAGCTTTTACCTTTGCCTTCTTGGCTATCGCATTAGTCATTACAAAACAAAAACGAGAAGCTCATTAATAAAAAATAGCTTTTTAAGAATTCAGGAAAAAGCATTTCGGATTATCCGAACTGCTTTCTTTTGTTTTAAATTCTCTGTCTTGAATTTATTCGCCTTTCAAACATAATTGCTTTGTAATATTTACACTATAAAAATTGTGCTTTATTTATATCTTTCTCAAAAAACGCTATGATGAGACTTATGTAAATCTCTGCTAAGATTAGACGATGTTACAGAGTTTAAAGTAATACTTTTAAAATTGATAAGTATTTTATTAATAAAATATTGATGAAAGAGAACAAAGAACAACTAATAACAGGTGGTATCATTTCTAAGGCTCATAAACTTGGATTTAAAGCTGCAGCTTAAGGTGTAGAGTTTCATGTTCAGCTAATAAAAAATGAATTTGATATTATGTAAAGTTACTTATTTAGTAAACCTCTTTAGGAGGTAGATGCAATTGAATTTCTTAAATTAAACAATAATATTAAAAAGAAATAATAAAAAAACCATAGATTAAGAATCTTTGGACCTTTAGGAGTAGATATGCTTAGACGGATATTCTAGTAGAAAATATCGATTTATTTTTTTTACGCTTTTAAATCTTTATGATAGATGATATTATTGTTATAGATTTAATGATTAGGAGAGTGATATTTTGAAAGAGATTTTTAGGCATAGTCAGTTATATACTTTTCTTTTATATTGTAGCGGGAAAGGGTTAGAAAAAAAGGTTCTAGATTGTGGTGCAGGTGGTCCTATGCCTCCTTTAGCTATTTTTTCTAACTTGGGATATGAAACACATGGCGTAGAGTTAGATAAAAAACAAATAGAGCTTGCAAAGGGATTTGAAGAAAAATATGGTTTGAATTTAAATATCCTTGAGGGAAATATGTTAGCTCTTCCTTTTGAAGATGAGTTGTTTGGGTTTGCATATTCCTATAATTCCATTTTTCACATGAGTAAAAATGATGTAAATAAATCGATAAAAGAAATTAACCGAGTTTTAAAAAAAGGTGGTTTAGCTTTTATAAATTTTGCATCAACACAAGATAATAGAGCTACCTCTGGCAAGAAAGTAAGAGATGGAGAATATCTACAATTTGAGCATGGAAAAGAAATTCTTCATAGTTTTTATTCTGAGTTTGAAGCAGAAAAACATTTTGAAGAAAATGGGTTTGATATTATTTATAAAGAAGTTCGAAAAAGGATTGGTCTTAGAAAAGACGGTGGCAAAGTTACATTAGGTTATATTGATTATATAGTGGAAAAAAAATAAATTAAATTTTTAAAAGATATAAGAAAAATAATTAACACTTATAGTTTTAGTTGATTAAACTTACTAGAATTGAGTATATTTATTAATGGATAGAATTTCTACGGGAGGCTGATATGGGATTTAAAAAAATATTTTTTGGGATGGTATTTCTTTTTGATTTTAGAATTCAGTCAATTGATATCTTACCAGACTTTATTGGTTTTATTTTTATCTTTCTGGGTTTATCAGAATTATGTCATATTCATCAAAAATTTAATATGGCTAAAACATTATCATTAATACTAATATTTATTTCAATTCCTGATGTCTATGATTTAACAATAACAAATCCATTAGTTTTCTTATTTAGTTTAGGTTATACTATATTATTCTTGTTTTTTATCTATTATTTATTTACTGGTATAAGAGATATTGCTATTGAAATCGGAAACATGATTTTAGCTAATAGGGCAAATATTACTTGGGTATTAGCACTTGCTTATAGTTTGAGTTTTTATTTAGTTATATTTATACCTTTTTTGATTTTTATATATTTTATATTTGGTATTGCTGTTTTTGTTTTGGAATTAACGACAATTCATTTAGCAGGATCGACTATAATCTAAACTGAAAAAATTATTATTAAAATGGCTTCTAGGTTTAGGCATTACATCAATGGTGTAGCTGCTAAATATAGCGAATAAAAATGTTGCAATTACATGAAATTACATTACAGGGTTTAATTCATAGAGAAGATTATGAATTACCATATGACAGATAATAGAAACGCTGAGACAATAATATATAAAAACAGAGTGTCTAGTTATAAAAGGACACTCTGTTTTTTTTATATATTACTTTTATAATCCTGGTAGGCTGCAAGGATTTCATCAGCAATTTTTAAATTAGTCTCTATTTTTTGTTTTAAAATAATAATCTCATCTTTTTGGACATATTCATTTTTGTTATATACATCCATAGTATTATATAAGTCTTGTAAATTTTCTATTTTTTTTGATGATGTAGGTCCACTTGCAAGTAAATAAACTAATAAATCCTTGTACTCATGTTTTTTATCTTTTAATAGTTCACTTATTTGGTTAAGTATTTCTCTTTTATCAGTCGAGCATACATTATGAATATATGTATCTTCATTAATTACAACTTGTTTGTCGTCGTTATCTCTATCCCATAACTCACCATTATAGAAGATACTGATTTTAATTAAACTGTTTTTATCAAAGAAATCAATAATTGAGTCAGTTTTTTGTAGATTAGATTGTAAAATTTGCTGCATAAGTTTTACTTCATTAAAAAGATTATCAACTTGTTCTTTATTTTCTTGGTAACTAACTAATAATTTTGTTTCTTTATCTAATCTTTCATGTTTTGCATTTTTAATATCTAAAGCAAGTTGATCGTAATACATATCATATATTCCGTTTATTTTAGCAATTTTTTTACATACATCTTTATTGCCTTCATATTTAGAAAGTATTTTCCAAATTTCATTTTCAAATTCTTCAGTACTTAAGGCTGTAAATACATCTAATTCTTCTTCAAATTTTGGGTACTGTCTAGGGCTAATATATACATTTTGTTTATATCCTTTAAAGAAGTTAATTTGAGTAGATAATATCTCATTAATTGCTACAAATTCTGTTTTTTGAAGCCCCATTACAAAAGCAAATTCTGTCATGGTTTTACAAGTTTCTAAAGTTAGATCTAAATCATTTTTCGTAAGTTTTAGGACTAATTCTAACTTAAACTCTAATACATTAATTCTCTCTTCAATCTTTTTAACATTTTCTATAGTCATAAAATCCTCCTACATAACTTTTACATATATTATAACATGTTAAATGAAATATAAAAATAATTTTCTAATATCATTATAATTAAAAACTTAAATTACTTATATATATGACTTAATTCAATAATTATAATTATTTCTCCCATTCATACATTAAGTAATAAGTTTGTTTCATTCTTAATTTTCTATAGGCTGCTTAGGCAATTTTATTTTCATGTTCAACATAGAGTCTTAATCCGCATACAGTAGTATCATGAATAACCATATTTTTAACGTAATTGAATAGTTCTTGAAATATTCCTCTTCTGCGATACGATTTATGAACATATACACTTTGATCCACCAAAAATAACCATTTCGCCAATCGCTCCATTCTTTAGTTATCATAATTTGACCAATTAGTGTTTGCTAACTTCACATAAAAAATATACTCCTTTGTCAGAATCTAAAATAATTGCGGTAATTCCCTTTTTTAAAAGTTGATAATTTAGTTTTGATCCCTCAGTTTCTTTTGCTAGGCTAACATTAATTCAAAAATAATATCTAGGTCGTCAATTGTTGCTTTGCGAATCATATATTACAAACTTCCTTTTAAATTTACTAGTTTAATTATATATGAAACTATATTATATGTTAAATATTGTAAAAACTATATATAACAATTATTTTATCGTAATTGTTAACGAATAATATTGAAAAAAAATATAATAGGAGTATAATAAAAAATGTTGCGAACAAATAAAGAATGGAAAAGAGATGTATTTAAATGACATATAATTATTTGCTGGATCTAGCATTAATTTTACTAAGTACAAAGGTTCTAGGTTTACTTGTAAAAAGATTTCAAATGCCTCAAGTTGTTGGTGCATTGCTTGCTGGATTAATATTAGGTCCTGCTGTATTCGATATTTTACAAGAAACAGATTTTATAGCAAAAATGGCAGAATTAGGTGTAATTGTCATCATGTTTACTGCTGGTATGGACACTAATATTCGAGAACTAAAACAAACGGGAAAATCAGGGTTTATTGTGGCCTTATTAGGAGTACTTATTCCATTAATTATGGGAACTGGACTAATGTATTTATTTAATAAAGGTGAGTCAGAAAATGTTTTATTACAAAATGTCTTTATTGGAATTGTCTTAACTGCAACTTCTGTAAGTATTACAGTAGAAACACTAAAAGAGTTAGGGAAATTATCAACAAAAGTTGGAAATACAATTTTGGCTGCATCACTTATTGATGATATATTAGGACTTATTGCATTAACAATTGTAACTAGTATGGTAGGTTCTGAAGTTAGCATAATTGGTGTGTTAATTAAAATAGTTTTGTTTTTTGTTTTTGCTGCGATTGCAGGTTATTTATTTTATCGAATCTTAAAGTGGTGCACTAATCAAGTTGATGACAAGAATTTACACAGATTCCCAATTGCCGCTTTTGTAATTTGCTTGATAATGGCATATTCCGCTGAACATTTCTTTGGTGTTGCTGATATAATCGGCGCTTTTATTGCGGGGTTAGTAATCGCAAATACTTCAAAATCTAAGTATATTGCTTCAAAATTTAATCCGCTATCGTATTTATTGTTATCACCAATTTTCTTTGCTAGTATTGGGATTAAAGTTATCATTCCTTCAATGGATTGGACATTTGTACTATTTTCAATATTGTTAATTTTAGTAGCGATATTTTCGAAGTTGATTGGTTGCGGAATAGGCGGAAAATTCTGTGGGTTTAATAATAAAGAAAGTATGCAAGTCGGCTTTGGTATGGCATGTCGTGGCGAAGTTGCACTCATTGTAGCTAACAAAGGTGTCGCAATGGGATTGATGGATGAAAAATATTTCGGTCCTGTTATTGTCATGGTTGTGTTTGCCGCAATATTTACACCTATAATATTAAAAATAGTGTTTAAATCTAAAGATGACTTCAAAGATGATTTCCATCAAAGTGATTTAATTGATAGCTATGATAAAGTTGGAAAAATGGATAAACTTCAACATAAATTATTAGATACTCAAAAAATTAAATTAAATAATTAATTGAATAAAAATAATCACTACTAACCTCATCTAGTAATAGATGGGGTCTTTTTAATGTGCACAGCACCGATTTGAATGCTGTAATTATGTAATGAATTGCATTAATGTATATTCATAGACTTGAAGCAAATAGTAGTTTTAGTAATACCCTTAACTCGCTCAGTGGTGGTATGTTCTTGTTTACGTCCACGAAATAGAAATACCATATATCATAGGGGAAAAGATTACCCTTTAGCTGATTTAACTATAGATGAAGAACTAGTAGCTAAAATGTCAACTTCATCTTCTTGCGAAAGTATAAATTTATATAATAAATCATTTCAATTACCTCTGATGGAGTCACTTCAGGTATGTTTTTATGGAGATGGTTTTATACTCCGTGTCATTCTGAAGGGGATATCTTTGTTGGTGATGCATTTACAACAACCAAGCAAGAATCCTTAACTACGGTATTAACAAAAAAAACATATAAATTGTTCACCAGCATACTTTACTACTGATTGGGTTAGTGAAAAAAAATTTTATAAATTCATTAAATGTAATTTTTAATAATGGACTACCTATAAAAGGGAAATAGGGTAAGTTACATTGAACTTTAATCCAAGTAAGATCAGTATCTAGAATAAACAATTTAAAGATTCATAATAAAACTAAGAAGCTAAAAAAATCATAATGCTTCTTTATATTTGCATAAGATAATAATAAGTGGTTTAAAATAGATATCATCATTTAACTAAAATTAAAATTTACATTGAATTTAAAATCCTTCAGTAGGCGTTTTTACCATCTATAATCTCCATCACAAATAGCCTAAATCAAGAATAAAAGATATTGATATAAAAATTATTTACTTTTTTAACATTGACATGTTATGTTAATTAAAATATACTACAAATTGTAGTTTGTTATTAAATTTAGATGTTATATTTATAGAATTAATTTTATTATTAAATAGGGGGTATAGAGATTTATGAAAACAATACTAATTTATCAATCTAAAACAGGATGTACAGAAGATTGTGCACTATTTATTCAATCAAAAGTAGATAACATTGATGTAGTTAATTTAAAAAAAGCTAAAATAGTTAATATAGAAGCTTATGATAGGGTAATTATTGGCTCTTCTATTTATGTAGGTGGACCACTTAAATATATTAGAAAGTACTGTGCAGGTAATGAGCAGAAGTTATTAAACAAAGATCTATTTCTTTATTTTTTGGGGGCTAGTAAAAACTATGAAGAAGTTGAAAAAGGACTTAAAAAAACAATACCACAAAAATTAATTGAACATGCTAAAGCAATAAGCTTTTTTGGCGGTGAAATTAGATTTGATAAGCTGAATTTTTTCGAAAGAGTAATAATGAAAAAAATTAAAAAAGAAAACAATCTGTCACCAACAATAAATTATAAAGCCATTGATGAATTCATTAAAATGATTGAAAAATAGATGATAAAAAAATAGTCAGGATTAAAGGCATAATTTTAGAAGTTATATTATGTGCTGGACTATATCTACAATCTGGTTTTTAGTAATAAATCAGAAGTTAAATAACTAATCATAAAACTATAAAAATAATTGTTATTGATAACGTAGTAGTATTTGAATCTGAAGATATAAAAAGATAATAAAAACATAGTAAGAATATTTGGAAAATAAAGTTTAAAAGGAGGTAAGCATGTGTTTTGATAATGTTATTAACCGCAAAAATACTGGTTCTATAAAGTGGGATATGATGGAAGAATTTAAAATGCCGAAAGATGTGTTGCCATTTTGGGTTGCAGATATGGATTTTAAAGCACCAATTGGAGTTTCAAATGCCTTGCATGAAAGAATAAATCACGGTATATTTGGCTATACACTTCCAACAAATACTTATTATGAGACTGTAGTCAATTGGATGAAAAGGCGTCATAATTGGAAGATTAAAAAAGATTGGATAATTATTACTCCAGGAATAGTTCCCACTCTAAATTTTATTATACAATTATTTACTAAAGCTGGAGATGGGATATTAGTTCAACGGCCAGTTTATAATCCATTTACAGAAGCGGTTATAAATAATGGCCGTAAAGTTGTAAACTCTTCACTAATTTTAAGAGAAAATGGTTATAAAATTGATTTTGAAGATTTCGAAAAAAAGATTGTCGAAAATGATGTTAAATTATTTATATTGTGTAGTCCTCATAATCCAGTAGGTAGAGTATGGACTAAAGAGGAATTGTTAACTATGGGAGATATATGTTTAAAAAATAATGTTTTAGTTGTGGTTGATGAAATACATCATGACTTAGTATTTAAAGCTAATAAACATATTCCATATGCTTCTCTTGGACAAAATTATTCCAATAACTGTATTACATGTACAGCACCGAGTAAAACATTCAATTTAGGGGGATTGCAAATTTCAAATATTGTTATTGAAAATCAAGAGGTTTTCCACAAATTGAATAAATATTTAGAAAATATTTCTTTAGCAATGACAAATGTATTTGGAATAATTAGCTGCGAAGCTGCCTATAATACTGGTGAGGCTTGGCTAGAAGAGCTTTTGGATTATCTTGAAGGTAACAAAAAATATGTACAAAAATTTTTAACGGAAAAATTCCCAATGATAAAAGTGATTGATAGTGAAGCCACTTATCTTTTGTGGATAGATTTTAGAGGTATAGCTATGGAGCAAAATGAGTTAGAAACTTTCATTATCCAGGATGCTAAATTATGGTTAAATGATGGATATACTTATGGTCAAGAAGGAAGTGGGTTTGAAAGATTAAATATAGCTTGTCCCCGTGAAACACTGAAGTTAGGCCTAGAAAGATTAGAGAAAGCGATTAATAATAGATTATAGTTATTGACAACCTAAATTGAATATGCTAAGATTAGACCAAGCGGTTTAGACCACTTGGTCTAATTGATTTTGAAAAGAGATATGCTTATGCGTTAGTGGGCTTGGCTGTTAATATTGAAGCAATAATATCAAAAAAAAGAAGTAAAATAAAGCTACTAGAGTAAAATTATAATGGAGATAGAAGAAGTGTTTAAATTTAAGAAAAATTTCAATTATTTAGGTTTATTGGGTGATGAAAATCCACTTTTACGCAATTCTCAACTGCTTGAAGCAACTATAAATGAATTCTCGCAAAAAAAATTTGAAGAAGCATCGTTAAACGATATAATAAAAAATGCGAATATGAGTAAGGGTAGTTTATATCATCACTTTGGCGATAAGTTTGGGTTATATTTATCTTTAATGGACATTGTAATAAAAAAGAAGATTTCATTTTATTCCCAATTTTTAGAGAAAAAAATTGATAGTGGAGATTTTTTTGGTACATTAAAGGAACTAGTTCGGGTAACAATGGAATTTATGTTTAATGACAAAAGAATGCATCATTTATTTAATAGGAATCTTGAAGCTAGTGATGAGCTGAAAAATCAAATACTGAAATTTTTTTCATATGATTATAACCAAGGCTTTGGAGATTTGATAAACTCAGCTATCCAATCAGGGCAGATTGATAATCGCTTTACTCCGGAGTTTGTCGCTTGTATTCTTGAAATACTGTTTTCTAATTCTCATAAATTATTATCGTCTGATAATACTTCAGAAGAGTTACTTGAATCTATAGATCAGTTAATTGAACTAATGCAATTTGGATTTTCAAAAAATAATAGGAGGTAGAGTATGAGTATAGCATTTAGTGTGGAAAATTTATATTTTAAATATCCAACATCAAAAACAGATATAATTAAGGGAATTTCGTTTGATGTACAAGAGGGTGAAATTTTTGGATTACTTGGTCCTTCAGGAGCAGGTAAATCAACAACCCAAAAAATTTTAATTAAACTACTTGAAGATTATTCCGGTAGCATTAAATATTTTGGGAAAGATCTAAAAGCAATTGATAAATCATTTTATGAAGAAATTGGCGTTGGTTTTGAAATGCCAGTTCACTTCTCAAAGATGACCGCTTTAGAAAACATGAAATTTTTTGCAGGATTTTACAAAAATACTGCAAATATCCAAGAATTGATGGAGAGAGTTGGTTTATGGGAGTTTAAAGATGTAAAAGTTGGGGAGTACTCAAAGGGAATGAAAGTCCGCTTAAACTTTGTCCGGGCAATTTTAAATCAACCACGTGTTCTCTTTATTGATGAGGTTACAAATGGCCTTGACCCAAAAAACGCGAGAACAATTAAAGACATGATTGCTGAATATCGAGCAAATGGGGGAACGGTATTTTTAACAACACATCTTATGAATGATGTTGAACAACTTTGTGATAGGGTTGCATTTTGTGTAAACGGTAACCTTCAAGAAATTTCAACTCCTCGCGATTTAAAATTAAAATATGGTAAGCGTGAGGTAAAAATTGAATATAGGGAGAATGGTGTTACAAACAATGCTTTGTTTCCACTTGAAAAAATAGGATCAAACAACGATTTTCAAAATATCATAAAGAATAAAGAAATTGAAACTATTCACAGTGGCGAGACTTCTCTTGAAGACATATTTATCATTGTGACAGGAGTGGATATAAAATGAATTACCTTTTGAAACTAACCTCAGGTGAAATTAATAGGTTAATAAAATATAAAATCCTTCCGGTAAGTCTAATAACATCATTTTTGTGGATAATAATATTTTTATTTATTTCAAAGGAAGATGCTCGTAATATTGCTCCACTACTAATATTCATTGATGTATCTATGATGTCAATTTTATTAATTGGAGCAACTCTTCATCTTGAAAAGCAGGAAGGCACAATAAAATCGATGATGGTATTACCTTTGTCAGTTGGACAAATTCTTGTTGCTAAAGCTTTTGCGTCTATTTTATTAGGTATTGAATCAGTAATCGTAACATCATTAGCACTATACTTAATTCATGGTATTACCTTTAATTACTTATTATTACTATTGTTTGTTTTCATTGCTGGAGGAGCACATGTTGCGATAGGTTTCTTTTTAGCTCTTAGCAGTAAGGATTTTAGTTCTATGTTAGGTTTATTAATGGCATATATGTTTCCTTTTGCTATACCGACAATACTGTTTACATTTGGTGTTATTGAAAAAAAATATGAATGGTTTATCATGATTTCGCCATCACATTCTGCAAGTAATTTAATTACCTCTGTTGTTATTAATGAGTATGATTGGACTAAGATAATTGCTAGTAACATATATCTATTGATATTAGCATCATTGCTATTTGTTTTTACAGTATATCCAAAATTTAAAGATAATGCGATAAGGGGGTAATTAGAAATGAAAAAATATCTCTATCTATTAAGATACGAAGCAAAAACAATTTTCCGTGACCCGATGAATCTATATATGTGTTTTTTCCCAATAATTGTTCTCCTTTTATCTTCATTTGCTTTTCCTTTGATATTTGAATCAATTGATCCTGAAAAAGGGACAACATTAAAGATTACAATGTTATTGTTAATCATTATAATTCTTTCATTTGGGAGTTTCTTTTTAGCAGCGATGACAACATTTCTTCTATTAGATCATAAAGATGAATACACTTTGAATTCAATAGCCGTTACACCACTTGGCGCATCAGGGTATATAAAATTCAAAATGACCTATGTATATATAATGACAGTAATAAGTACAACAATTGTGTTAGTTGGGACAAAACTGTTAGCAGGAAAACATTACGTCATTGGAGGTGTTTCCTTGTTTGACAATATTGGCATTATGCACATAATTTCATTTGCCATAGTTAGTAGTCTCTTTGTGCCAACATTAGCGCTTTTTCAAGGTGCTTTTGCGAAAAATAAGGTAGAAGGGTTTGCCTTTATAAAAGGAATGGGTATGATAGCACTATTGCCAGCAATATTAATACTAGAGGCTTTTCAAGATGGACTACAATTTATTATAGGTATCATTCCTGGCTTTTGGGCTATAAAAGGTATTATTTTAGAACTTTATCCAACAAGCAGCAGTGCTAACCTAAGTTACCCACTCTATCTCACAATTGGTGCATTATATAATATCGTTATCCTAATAGCTATGTACAAATTATTTTTAAAGAAAACTCAATATTAAATTAATATAAAATGACAAAAAAAGGAACTTAATTCTAGATTTATTATCTAGAATTAAGTTCTTTTTTTGCTTACTGAGGACTGTTTATTTTTTTACAGCCCTTTTTAGTTTTTTAACTATCAAAGGAACTATTGTATTACGGTTTTCTAACGTAATAGGTATAAGTTCTACATTAGGATGATATTTTATTGAGTTCAACCAAAAAATAGGAGTATCTTTTATAACTCCTAATATAGGGATATCTTCACCTAGACATTTAAGAATAATGTTTTGAAATAAGGGTGCATCTTGTTCTAAAAAGCCTAACTCATCCATGCAAATCAAGTCAGATTTGCTATTTTGCAGAATGGACATACCTAAAGAATTAAAAACATCAGGAATTCCTGTTGCTCCATAAATGTTCCGTTTTGCTACTTTGTTTTTAATTTCATATTTTCTTGTATCATTAAAAGCAGAAATATAGATATCCATATCATCTCCGATACCTGGATATGTAGAAAACCCACCAACTTTAATTTTTTGTTCGGTAGTTAAAGTAGCTATAACTTTTTTAATAATAGTACTTTTTCCAATATTTTTAGGCCCTAATAGAAATACATGCATGAGTATCCTCTTTTCCTTACTATTTATGTATTGGCATACAGATATTCATTTCATCATTGAAGCGATCAGTTACTGTCATAATATCCATAGGTATACCATAAACTCTTTCTAATGCTTTACTAGTTAATACCTCTAGTGGCTTACCGAATCCGACTTTTCTTCCGTTAGAAAGCAGCAACACTTTTGAGGCAATAGAAAATGGTTCAGAAGGGCTGTGAGTTGTAAGTATAACACTTCTGCCTTCCTTAACTGCTGTAGATATCGCATCCATAACAAGTAGTTTATTTGCGAAATCTAAACTTGATGTAGGCTCATCCATTATTAGAATACTTGCATCTTGACAAATTGCTCTAGCTATTAAGACCAATTGACGTTCACCACCAGAAATATTAGTGTATAACTTGTTTGCCATATGTGCTATTTTTAATTTCTCTAGAGCCTCGTAGGCGATGTTGATATCGTCTTTTGATGGGGTATTCCATTTACCAATATGACACGTGCGCCCCATTGTTACCATTTCAAGAATAGTGTAAGGAAATAACATCCTATCTGATTGAGGCATGTAAGAAAAGATTTGTGCTAAAGTTTTTCGATCTATTTTATCCGTATTCTTTCCATGTATAAAAACATTCCCAGTCATCTTTGTTATGATCCGTAATAAAAGTTTTAGTAATGTTGATTTGCCACAACCATTAGGTCCCAAAATGCATAGAACATCTCCTTCATTTATATTAAAAGATATATTATGAAGGATTTCTTTTTTTCCATAACCTCCTATGAGGTTTTCAACTTGTAACTGCATCTATACTTCACCTCACACGTTTTAATATCAATATTATGAAAAAAGGTGCACCCATTATTGCTGTTAAAACACCAAGGGGGATTTCCATAGAGTAAAGGGAGCGTGCTAAATTGTCCATTAATAGTAGGAATAAGCCACCAATTAGAATGTTGATAGGAAACATCCGTCTATAATCAGCACCAACTAGACCTCTAGAAATATGAGGTATCATTAAGCCAATCCAACCAATAAGACCACCAAGACATACAGCTGAGGCACTAATAACCGTAGCTGAGGCTACAGCGATAAATCTTGTTGCTTTTGGGTCAATACCCATAGTTAATGCTTCTTCATCTCCTAAAGTCAAGATGTTCAAGCGCCAGCGTAATAAATAAATTACTAAACAACCAATGATAATTGGAATTGAGCTGAATAAAACAGAATCTATAGTCACTTTAGAAAGACTTCCCATCAACCAAAAAGTGATAGCTGGGAGTGTATCATTAGGATCTGCAAGATATTTTAATAATGTAATCAAAGAAGAAGCTAATGCTCCAAGCATACTTCCAGCGAGTATTAAGCTAACATCATGGTTGTACTTAGCTCTTGAGCCAATAAAGTAGGCCAAAGAAACAACTATTATTCCAAAGGTAAAAGCATACACTTGGACCATAAAATCTGATTGCTGCAAAGTCAGTGCAAGGGCAGCTCCTAAACCAGCTCCAGTAGAAACACCTAAAATATCAGGGGAAACAAGAGGGTTTTTAAACATACCTTGGTATGAGGCTCCTGCTATACTTAAGCCTGATCCAATTGTATAAGCGGCAAGTATTCTAGGAATACGAATTCTTGTTATGATTATAGAAACTTCATTACTAACGGAATCTTTACCTAGAAATATTAAATTAAGAACTTCTTTTATTGATATATGGTAAAACCCTACTGTTAATGATCCAACAATAAGTAGAATGTTGAGGAATAACAACAAAAACACCATTAACTTAAATTTCCTTCTCTTTAATCTATCATCCATAAAATTCTCCAAAGCGCATATTATTGTTTTAAGTATAATTCATTAAAATATTTCAGTCAAGGATACAATATCCCAAATATTGACAAAAAAAAGAAATTAGTTTATTCTGAAATTATCAAGAATAATGAAAGGAATAAGTGATTTATGTATAAGGGAAAATTACTAATTCTCCTAGGTTTAGTATTTTATTCTCTAGTTCTATCAGGGTGCACTTTTGATAGCTCTGATGATTATAGAGAAATTACTGACATGGGGGGAAGAACAGTTTTAATTCCTGATAAAGTTAATTCTGTATTTTCCACAATTGCTTCAGGAACAATTGTCATTTATACTATTGATCCAGAATTACTTGTAGGGGTAAATTATGATTTTAATGAAATGGAAAAAGAGTTTATTTTAGAAGCTTATCAAGACTTACCATCATATGGACAAGGAAGTAAAATAAATAAGGAAGCTATCATAGCTGCTGAGCCTGATATTATCATTACCTATGGAACAATTAATGACTCAGAAATTTCTTTTGCTGATAATTTTCAAGAACAGACCAATATTCCTGTATTAATGGTAGATGGAGCCTTAGAGAAAGCACCAGAAGCTTATCGTTTTTTAGGGAAAGTATTTGATCTAAAAGATAGAACTGAATTGTTAGCTACATATGCTGAAGGAGCTTTATATTTTGCTTCAGAAATTAATGCACTTGTTACTGAGCAAATATCTATTTATTATGGAAATGGTATTGATTCTTTAGAAACAGTTCCAACAAACTCAACTCACGCAGAATTATTTAATTTAGTAAATGTTAAAAATGTTGCTGTTATCGGGGGAGAAATTATAGACCGAGTTGATGTTAGCTCTGAACAAATAATTGTTTGGAATCCAGAAGTAATAATTCTTAATGGAGAACCGTCTGAAAATGAATCGCCAATTACTGCTGTTGAATCTTTCAAAAACAATTCTAATTATCAAAATGTTAGAGCGGTAATTAACGACAAGGTTTTTGCTATTCCTAAATATCCCTATAGTTGGTTTGACCGTCCTCAATCTGTTAATCGCTTAATTGGTATTTATTGGCTAACTGATATTGTTTATCCTGAATTAAAGGATGTCTTTGTTATTCAAGAAGCAAAAGAATTTTATAAATTATTTTATCACTATGAATTATCAGAAGAAAACATTACATTGTTACTTGGAAATAAGTAAAATTTAAAAAATATAGTGAGTTTCAAAAAAAAAACTTACTTTTTTTAAAAATAGTTATTGACATATGTTCTAAATAGAATATAATATAATTGAATAGGGCATATGCCCAAAACTAAAAGGAGGTGTTAGTTATGCCAGGTAGAGATGGAACAGGTCCGATGGGACAAGGAGCTATGACAGGAAAAGGGATTGGATATTGTGTTGGAAATAATGCTTCAAGAAAATTAGGATTAAGTTATAGAAGAGGATGCAATAAATTTATTTCAACTGAATCTGAGTCACAGAACGAATTACTACATAATAGGCTCAATACTATTAGCCAACAAATAGAAGATTTGAAAGAATCTATTAAGCAACAGGGATAGTATATCCCTGTTGCTTAAAACCTTACTTAAGAGGAGTTTAAATATGCCAAGACCAAGAAAATGGAGAAAAGTTTGTTGTTTGCCAGAAAATAATCTCTTTGGCCCACTTAGTTCAGCAAGTATCAACAATAAAATAATAATAATGACTGTAGAAGAATATGAAACAATCCGCTTAATAGACTTTGAAGGATTAATGCAAGAAGAATGCGCTGAAAGAATGAATGTAGCGCGAACAACTGTGCAACGAATTTATAATGATGCACGAAAAAAACTTGCTGATGCTCTTGTAAATGGTAAAATTCTAAAGATAGAAGGCGGAGATTACCAGCTTTGTGAAGAAAATGAAAAATTATATAGATGTGGTAGATGTTGTGGGCAAGGATTTAGTAGGAATCAAAATAAAAAAAAGGAGATTTCAAATGAAAATATTAATACCAAGTAATGAAAAATCTATGGATTCGAGCGTATGTCAGTCCTTTGGACGTGCACCATATTTTCTTATTTATGATACAAATTCAAAAGAAGATATTTACATAGATAATAGTGCTACAGCTAGCCTGGGTGGAGCAGGAATAAAAGCGGCACAGACTGTAGTTGATAACAATGTGTATGCGGTACTTACACCACGTTGTGGAGAAAATGCTGCTTCTGTTTTAAAAACAGCAAATATAAAAATATTTAAAACAAAAAATAGTTCAATTAAAGATAATATAATAGCATTTAACGAAGACAAGTTATCATTATTATCAGAAATTCATGCTGGGTTTCACAACCATGGAGATAAATAACATGAAAATAGCTGTTTTAAGTGGTAAAGGAGGAACAGGAAAAACTCTTGTTTCTGTAAATTTGGCAGCAGCCGCAAATCATGCAAACTATCTAGATTGTGATGTTGAAGAACCTAATGGACATCTATTTTTCAAACCAGTTGATATACAATCAGAAGATATTTCAATCAAAATCCCGGTAGTAGACAAAATGCTGTGCAATGGTTGCAGGAAATGTGTTGATTTTTGTAAATTCAATGCTTTAACTTACATCTATGATAGATTAGTTGTTTTTGAATCTATGTGTCACTCTTGCGGTGGTTGTGTACTTCTTTGTAAAGAGGATGCTTTGACTGAAAAAACAAAAAATATTGGAGTGGTGCAAAGAGGTGTTTCAGAAAATGTTAATGTTGCTACAGGTATATTAAATACTGGGGAAGCTTCTGGAATCCCAATCATTAAAAACTTATTAAATTATTCAAATGAAAATGATAAATATACATTTATTGATTCCCCACCAGGAAGTGCTTGCACAACTATGGAAAGTATTAAAGATGCAGATTATTGTATACTAGTAGCTGAACCAACTATATTTGGAGTTCATAATCTAAGTATGGTTTATGAACTTGTAAATTTATTTGGAAAACCACATGGTGTAATCTTGAATAAATGTTTAGATGAAAAAAACCCTGCTGAAGAATTTTGTATAGAAAATAATATTAAAATTTTAGGTAAAATCCCCTTTGAAGATGAACTTGGAAAATTAAATTCAAATGCGTTGATTGCAGTTAGAGAAAATGAAAAATACTATAGTCTTTTTTCTAATTTACTTAAGATAGTTTCAAAAGAGGTAACAAAATGAAACAACTGTTAATACTTAGTGGTAAAGGTGGAACAGGTAAAACAACAATCGCTAGTGCTTTTATAAAATTAGCTAATGCGAAAGCTTTTGCTGATTGTGATGTTGATGCGCCTAATTTACATCTAGTCATAAATAATACTGTAAATGTAAAAAGTTCACATTATTATGGTTTACCAAAGGCAGAGATAGATTCAAATTTATGTATCAAATGTGATACTTGTAGAAATTTATGCCGATTTGACGCAATTTACTATGATGATGGATATAAAGTGGATAGTTATGCTTGTGAGGGATGTGGAGTATGTGAAGCAATGTGTCAAGCTGGAGCAATCTCGCTAAAACCAGCTATAGATGGTAATTTAAAATTGTATGTAAATGATACCGTATTTTCTACTGCTCAACTCAAAATGGGAAGTGGAACTTCTGGAATGTTAGTAACTGAGGTAAAACAACAGTTGAAATCAGCTGCTAATAATGTTAATCTAGCAATTATTGATGGATCGCCAGGTATAGGTTGTCCTGTAATTGCATCATTAAGTGGTGTGGATCTAGTTTTAATTGTTGCAGAACCTTCGATATCAGGAATCAGTGATATGAAACGTATTATTAAAACAGCTGAAAGCTTTCAAACTAAATCAGTAGTTTGTGTTAATAAATATGATACAAATAAGGAAAATACAGAAAAAATCGAATTGTTTTGCAAAAAATATAAGCTACCTTTTGTGGGTGAGATTCCATTTGATAAAAATGTTGTTAAAGCAATTAATAATAACCAAAGTATAGTTGATATAGATTGTTTAGCAAGTAGAGCCATAAAAGGGATTTTCAAAAAAACAATTGAAATTTTATTTGAAGATTGATGATTGTAAAAACTTTAGTAGAAAATACATCAATTTCAGAAGATTTTACATGTGAACATGGGTTAAGTTTATATATAGAGACAAAAAAGCATAAGCTTTTATTTGATTTAGGACAAAATAATTTATTTATTGAAAATGCAAAGAAATTGAATGTGAATCTATCAGATGTAGATATTGTAGTTATATCTCATGGGCATTATGACCACGGAGGGGGGCTAGAGGCGTTTTTAAATATTAATTCCAAAGCAAAAATATATCTCAGTCAAAGAGCATTTAAAGATTATTATTCTTATAGACATAATGGTGAAATAGCTTATATTGGATTGAATAAAGAATTATTACCTAATAATCGATTTGTATTTGTTGAGGATTATCTTTATATTGACGAGGAACTTGAATTATTTTCAAATATAAAATGTAAAGAAATGATGCCATTAAGCAATAAGAACATTTTTGTGAAATCAAATAATTCATTTTTGCATGATGATTTTTCACATGAACAAAACCTAATTATAAGTGAATTAGGAAAAAGGGGGTTATTTGTTGGGTGTGCTCACTGTGGAATAGTAAACATCATAAAACAGATAAATGAAATAAATGCAGAACCGATAGAATTTGTTGTGGGTGGCTTTCATCTATACAACCGTACTGCAAAGAAGTGCGAAGACAACGACCTAATAGGTGAAATAGGGAGCTTTCTAAATAATACAGGGTCAATATATTTTACTTGCCATTGTACAGGAATACAACCATTTATAAAACTTAAAAAAATAATGGGTGATAAGGTACAATATATATCAACAGGAAGTATAATAGCGTTATAAAAAAAGGGGAATTTGGTTGTGTAGTAAATGTAATGTAGATGAAGCAGCAGAATAAAAAAGTAAATGTTGTTATAAGCGTGAAAGTCAGAGTAGGGAAATCGCTTGTTACTTATATGCTAGCATTATTAACAAATAGATATAGGTATATTACTGTTTTTCCTATGGGCAGGATCATCTATACCAAAAACATTTTGCATCAAAGACAAAGTAAAGCAGGGGTGCTGATATTATCTTGATAAAACTAATTGTAGAAAATGAAATAGATCCTGTAGTTTGGAGAGGTTCAATTATTGAAGGGACTGTAAAACAACTTTGAACAGATGCCATATGAAGTAATGTAGGTTTTATGTTTATTGATATACCATCTGGAACAGGTTATGTGGTCCTTACTGTTTTTCAATCAATTCCTGTAGATGGAATTATTATTGTAACTTCACCTCAGGAATTAGTTTCAATGATTGTTTCTAAAATAGTAAAAATGGCAGAGATGATGAGCATCCCAATTATAGGTTTGTTAAAAATATGGCTTATTTTAAATGTCCGGATTGCGAAAAAGAACATCAAATATTTGGTGATAGCCAGTACAATATTGATATTCTAGGCAAAATACCGATAGATTCAAAACTTGCCAAAGCCTGCGATAAAGGATTAATTGAACTTTTTAGCGATGATTAGCTTGATAAGATACCGGAAATTTTAGAAAAAACAGGAGGAAAGAAAATGAAAATTGCTGTTGCAAGTGAAAATGGATATGTTACAGAACATTTTGGTTATTGTGAAAGTTTTATAATTTTTGAAATTGAAAATAATGAAATTATTAAAAAAGAGATTAAAGCTAACCCTGGACATAGACCAGGTTATTTACCTAATTACCTACATGAATTAGGAGTAAATATTATTATTTCAGGAGGAATGGGTGGTGGTGCCATCGAAATTTTTAATGAAAAAAAGATTAAAGTTATTACTGGTGCAAAAGGAAGTGCTGATTCAGCAGTAAATAATCTTTTACAAGGTACATTAGAATCAACAAATTCAGTCTGTCATGAACATCAGCATCATGATGAATTCGGAAATTAGGAGAATTAAATTTATGACGATTGCTTTATATATTGTAGCCTTCTCAGCATTATTTGCCTCATTTATTAAAAGTAAGCAAAAAACTATACTTTCTTTAAAAAAAGCTTGGAAAGCCTTTGAAAATATCCTTCCACAATTATTTTCAATATTAGTAATTATTGGAATTATATTGGCTATATTAACCCCTGAACAAATATCTGTTTTAATGGGTAATGAATCAGGTTGGTTTGGGGTAATATTGGCTGCTACAATTGGATCTATTACACTTATTCCTGCTTTTGTAGCTTTTCCTTTAGCATCAGCTTTATTAGAAAGTGGTGCTGGATTTATGCAAATTGCTGCTTTTATATCAACACTTATGATGGTGGGAGTAGTCACTTCTCCAGTTGAAATTAAATATTTTGGTAAGAAAGCGACTATTATCAGAAATGTATTAGCACTTACTTTCTCCTTATTTGTTGCCTTTGTAATGGCGGTGCTAATGTAATGAATAGTTTAATAAAGGGAGTAAATCGCTATAAAGTTTTCATTGTTCTTGTTTTAATCAATCTTATTATATTTATAATTAATCCTGATTTAGGAAATAAATCAGCAAAGATAACTTGGAGTAATACTAAGGTAATGGTATCTATTATTCCACCAGTTTTTATTCTGTTTGGTCTTCTAGATGTTTGGGTTAAGCGGGAAACAATGGTTAAGTACTTGGGTGAAGGTTCAGGATTTAAAGGTGTGATATTAGCATTGTTTTTAGGCTCAGCTGCAGCAGGTCCTTTATATGCAGCTTTTCCTGTTGCTATTATACTTTTAAAAAAAGGAAGTAGGTTATTTAATGTATTAATTATGTTAGGTGCTTGGTCGACAACTAAAATACCGCTACTGTTGTTTGAATTATCAGTGATGGGTTTAAAGTTTACTATTATAAGGCTTTTCCTTAATTTATTTGGGATCATAGTAATTGCTTATTTTACGGAGAGAATTCTTTCAAAAACTGAAAAGCAAGAGATATATAACATAGCATTTAATCAAAAGTAATAGCTACAATTATAGAGTTAATTAGATCAGAATTGCGTAATAAAATGATTTGGATAACACTTTAATATAAAAAACCCAATTGGTTTAATTCCAATTTGGGTTTTTATTATGTTAATTTTTAGGACAAATAACTTAAATGGTATAATATATTGGAGAGAAAATAATATTTGTAGGTTTTTACAGTCTATTAATTTATAGAAAAAAATAATAAATCATGGTATAATTTTGATTATTAATGTGGGTAATTTATTGCGGTAAAGAAGTAACAATTATGAAATATGTATTCCAATTAAGTATTATACTTGCAATTACATTCTTAGGCGAAGTTATTTATAAATTATTACCATTACCAATTCTAGGAAGTATCTACGGATTAGTCATTATGCTTTTATGTTTGAAAACTAAGATAATAAAATTAGAAAAAGTCAAACGTATTGGTGACTTTATGTTGGAAATTATGCCATTAATGTTTATACCAGCTGCAGTTGGATTACTTAATGTTTGGGATGAACTTATTGATATACTATTACCAATAATCACCATTACCTTATTATCAACCATTGTCGTTATGGTTACTACAGGCAAGATTACACAATTGATAATTAACAAGGGAAAAGGCGGCTAAAGATGAGAGGTATTTTTTTAAATTCTGCTTATTTTGGACTAGTTATCAGTATAATAGGCTATGCAATAGGTGTAATATTGAATAAAAAGTTAAAAATTTATTTTTTGAATCCTTTACTTATTTCGATTATTTTTATAATAGTTTTTTTATTAATATTTAATATTGACTTTGAAAACTATAATCAAGGTGGAAAATATTTGAGCTATTTTTTGACTCCTGCAACAGTATGCTTTGCAATTCCCTTATATCAACAGTTAGAGTTATTAAAAAAGAACATGAAAGCTATTATATTTGGTTTGTCAGCTGGAGTTTTATTAAGTCTAGGAAGTATTTTGGGCTTATCATATTTATTTAATTTAACACACACACATTATGTTACACTAATACCGAAATCGATTACTACGGCAATTGGAATAGGTTTATCAGAAGAACTAGGTGGAATAAAAACCATTACTGTAGCTGCCATTATTATTACTGGTGTTTTTGGCAATATATCTGCAGTTGGTATATGTAAGATATTTAAAATAAAGGAACCCATAGCTGTTGGATTGGCAATTGGAAGCTCTTCACATGCGATGAGGACATCCAAGGCAATTGAAATCGGTGAAATAGAGGGAGCGATGAGTAGTTTATCGGTTGCTGTTTCTGGATTATTGACAGTAATCACATCTATTTTCGCATCTTTTCTATAATATGTATTTGGAGATAATGAGATATGGATATATTTATGTATACTCAAAAAGAAATAGAATTTCTAAAAAAGAAAGATAAAAAGCTTGGTCAAGCAATCGATAAAATTGGTATAATTGAACGTGAGGTTATTCCTGATTTATTTACTGCACTAATAAAAAGTATTGTTGGTCAACAAATATCAGCGAAAGCAGCAACTACTGTTTGGAACAGGATTGTATATAAATTTGAAGAGATAACACCTGCTGTAATAGCTAAAGCCAATGTCGAAGAAATCCAAAAATGTGGTTTGTCTACAAGAAAAGCGGGGTATATAAAAGGGGCAGCAGAAGCAGTATTACAAGAAAAGATTAATTTAAATGAATTATATTCGTTTTCAGATGATGAGGTTATTACTTGCCTATCTTCATTAAGCGGAATTGGTGTTTGGACTGCGGAAATGCTTTTAATATTTTCAATGCAAAGGCAAGATGTAGTTAGTTGGAGTGATCTGGCTATTCAAAGAGGTATGATGAAATTATATGGACTAGATAGTTTAAATAAAGAAACGTTTAGAAAATATTGTAAAAGATATTCTCCGTATGGATCGGTTGCATCATTATATCTATGGAAACTATCTGTAGATAAATAAATAGTAATATAAGGAGAGGCTATGGAATTATGGGATATTTACAATAAAGATAGACAGAAGACAGGAAAATATCATGAAAGAGGAAAGGAAATGAACGAAGGTGATTATCACCTAGTTGTTCATGTCTGGATTGTTAATAATCAAGGACAAATTTTAATCCAAAAAAGGCAACCATGGAAAATAGGTTGTCCAAATATGTGGGATTGTTCGGCAGCAGGTTCGGCTATAAAAGGAGATAGTAGTCTTCTTGCAGCATTAAGAGAAACTAAAGAAGAGCTAGGAATTGATTTTGATATTAATAAAGCGAAAATGTTATTTACAAAGACTTTTTCTAGAGGTTTTGATGATGTATGGTTAGTAAGACAGAATTTTGATATAGATGATTTAAGTTTACAATATGAAGAAGTTGCTGATGCAAAATGGGCCAGCAAACAGCAAATTAATGAAATGATAAAAGCTGGGGAATTTATCGATTATTCATATATTGGCAAAATATTTGAAATGTTTTAAATTCGAAAATTACAAAAAGATAAGTTAAAATTGTTATCTTAAAAGGAGATAAGGATGGTTTTTGATATTTTACAGTTAATTGGTGGATTAATTATGGCAATTGGACAAATTCCACAGATTATTCAAATTTTAAAGACAAAATCTGCTAAAGATTTAAATTTAAACACTTATATTATGATGTTTTTTGGTATTGTTTTAATGGAGACGTACGCGTTAAATCTCGTAATTAATGGCTCAGGAGAAGCATTTCTAATTACAAATTCGATTTCATTGATTGCTATGGCAATAATGCTGGTGTTGATTTTAATATACGGAAAAGGACATAGAGATAAAAAAGATTAATGACAAGATAGCACAATTTAACTGAATTAATTATTAATGACTCTTATGGGTATATGTTTTGTCTTGTTTAGATAATATTATAAAACAAAGCTTAGCTTGTATCTTTTTAAAAAGGATTAGAAAGAAGGGTATGAAAATGTTGGAAATTAAAAATATTATTAAAAAATATAAACCGAAAAAAGGTGTTCAGGTCGTTGCGCTAGACAATGTAAGTCTAAAACTTCAAGATAAAGGAATGGTTTTCATTTTAGGTAAATCAGGAAGTGGTAAGTCTACACTTCTTAATGTTTTGGGCGGTCTAGACAAATTTGACAGTGGCGAAATCATTATTAAAGGGAAATCATCGAAAGCCTTTTCTCAAAGTGATTTCGATAGCTACAGAAATACTTATGTTGGATTTATTTTTCAAGAATATAACATTTTAGATGAGTTTACTGTAGGCGCAAACATCGCATTAGCGATGGAACTACAAGGTAAAAAGGCTACAAATGAAATAATAAATGAAATAATGGATGAAGTTGATTTGAGTGGCTA
The DNA here is from genome assembly GCA_003586005.1 of Haloplasmatales bacterium 4B. GTDB lineage: Bacteria > Bacillota_I > Bacilli_A > Haloplasmatales > Haloplasmataceae > NSKI01. The sequence continues at coordinate 46,120 of NSKI01000001.1, forward strand.
TGGTTCTAGAAAACCGAATGAATTATCAGGTGGGCAAATGCAAAGAGTCGCTATAGCTAGAGCACTTGTAAAAAATCCTGAAATAATAATGGCTGATGAACCAACAGGAGCACTTGATAGTAAGACTGGTATTCAAGTTTTTGAGACTTTGAAAAAACTATCAAAGACAAAACTAGTATTAGTTGTATCTCATGATAGGGAGTTCGCTGAACAATATGGTGATCGAGTTATAGAATTTTCTGATGGGAAAATTATTAGTGATATCGAAAAACATGTTGCTAGAGCAAATTCTCAATCTGAGGGAGTAAATATCTTAGATGATAGTATAATTTATATTAAAAAAGGGTATAAGCTTTCTCTAAATGATCTTGAACTTATCAATCAATATCTTGAAAAATCAACAAATGATGTATTTATATCATCAGACAAAGATACAAATAATCATATTAAAAAAATAGCTAAAATTGATGAGGATGGAAACAGAGAAGTATTTAGACCTTCAGATAATAAAGCAATCGAAAATATTATAAATGAAGAAAATAAATTTAAATTGATTAAATCAAAGCTTCCTTTTAAAGATTCTTTAAAAATTGGTGCAAGTGGATTAAAAGGGAAACCGTTTAGATTATTTTTTACAATCTTTTTATCAATGATTTCGTTTGCACTATTTGGATTAGCTGATACAATGGGTTCTTACGATAAGATAAATGCGACTGTAACATCTATTGTTGACAGTAATATTAATAATATTTCTTTTATTAAGAGGATTGAAATTAAAGATTCAGAATATTCTTATTATAATGATGCATCTATGAATGATGCTGATATTCAGATATTAAAAGATAAACTGGATCTTGATTTTAAACCAGTTTACAGTGGAACAAACAATTATGGAGAACAAATTCCCATAAACTATAATGTTTATGATAATAGTAAACTAGGAGACTCTTGGAATGGTTTTTATCGACAATCCTTATCAGGATTTGGAGAGTTTACAACTTCAGATATTAATAATTTAGGTTTTAAAATAGTTGGTGAAATGCCGAAAAATAACAATGAAATTGCAATCTCAGAATATATATATGAGCATTTTAAAACTGGTGGATATAAAAATGATGAAATTGAAATTAAGCCAGAAAATATAAACTTAGAAACAGATTTAATAGGTAATAATTTGTTTATCAACAATAAAAACTACAAAATTACCGCGATAATTGATACAGAGCTTGACCCATCGAGATATGAATCTTTAAAAAGTGAATTCAAGGATGGTGGATTTGGTGACTATATAATGATGCAGGAATTTAATACTGTCATAAATTATGGTTATCATGGACTTATTTTTGTACAGCCAGGGTTTATTAATAGTTTAATGGAAGCTAATGAAAGTAAAGGGGTAAATATCGAATCTATAGGTTGGGTAAATCTATTTACTAATGATATTCATCTCGACCGGGTGCAAAAATTGCTGAAGTCTTCAGATATTGATGCTAATACGGTTATGTTTGATGAGGGCAAAGATACACTATCTGAGGGGGAAGTAATCCTAAATGCACAAGAACTTATCAATAGAATTAATATTGATGAAATTGTAGTTAAACAAGAAGATGTACCTGACGGGCTTACCCCAGATATTTATTCATTTTCGCAATACCTTAGTGAAGCAATTTATAAAGCAATTTCTGATTATGCAATAAATAATTACGATGAAGCAGGTATGATTGATGCACCAGAATATAATAATTATCTTTGGGGAGAAGGCTATTCTAAAAACGAGTATGGTATGAGTGGCTTTGATATTGAGTGGACTGTTAAAAAGGATATATTCGAAAGATATGATTTATTGAATAAACCTAATGAACAATATAAAATGACATCAATTATTTATAATAATCCAATTGATGCAGACAAAGAAAAATTTATTGATGTAGTTGGTTATTACATTCCTGATTCTTCATTGTTACAAAATTGTCTTGTTGTTGATGACGGTTTTTATAATATGTATGCCGAATATACTCCAGGTCCTTACATATATGCAATTGGAAACATGCCTACTAGTAATCAAGGAATTAAGAAAGTAGTTGAATTTAGTGAAGGCAGTAGCATTGAAGGTGTCAAATATAGCTTGAAAAATGAGGTATCATATATTTTAAATGAGGTTAATCAATTTATAGAGCCAATGGCGAAGGGCTTTTTATACATTGGAATTGGCTTTGCAGTATTCTCAGCATTATTGTTATTTAGCTTTATAACATCAAGTATTACTATTAAAAAACGAGAAATTGGAATACTTCGTGCACTTGGTTCAAGAAGTAATGATGTTTTTGGAATCTTCCTAAATGAGAGTTTAATTATAGCAGTTATAAACTTTATTTTAGCGTTTGTATTATCTTTTGGAGTAGTAATTTATATTAATAATTATTTACGTGGAGAATATAGATTACTAATAACATTCTTGAATTTTGGGATACGCCAAATATTACTAATGTTATTTGTGAGCGTAGCAGTTGCTTTTGTAGCAAGTTTCATACCAGTATATAGAATATCTCACAAAAAACCAATTGACGCTATTAGAAACCGTTAATAAAATTTATAAGAAAAACACAGTTCATAACAAATATGTTACTTGCTGTGTTTTTTTAAAATTAATATTATAACTATCCATTATTAGGTACGTAGTCGTGATCAATTGTGATTACAGCGTAAAAGTTAGGGTTAATATCATAAATTTTCTCACAAATTATGCTGATCAATTCCTCATCATTTAAATCAAAATCAAAAGGAGTAACTACATCAAAAATTAAATTTGAGTGACTCATGCCCCATACTACACGGAAATCATGCATACTAATACCTGGTGATAATTGTTCACAAATCGCTTCAACTTGTTTTTTTAATGTATTAGTTTTTTTATCATTTGTAATTATAGGATCAAGGTGGATAACAAGATGTATACCTTTATCTTTTAAGAAATCGCGCTCAATATTATCTATTATATCATGGCTTACCATAATATCTTGTTCTGCAGGAACTTCACAATGAACAGATGCAAAACACTTAGTCTCACCATAGTTATGAACAGTTAAGTCATGTAAACCCAAAATGCCATCATAACTTAGGATTTTTTTATAAATATTTTCTACAAATTCTTTACTTGGTGCTGTGCCAAGGAGCGGGTTTATTGTATCTTTAACTAATTTTATGCCAGATATTAAAATGAAAATAGCGACAATTGCCCCCATATATCCATCTAAATTAAAACCAGTTAGTTTTGTTATGAAGATAGCAATCAAGATAGATGATGTAGAAAGAATATCATTTCGGCTATCAATAGAAGTTGCAAGTAGCGTGGTAGATTTAATTTTCTTTCCTATTTTTCGATAGAACAAGCTTTGCCAAAGTTTAATGAAAATTGAAATTACAAGTACCCATATTGATATCATTCTGAATAATGTATCCTCGGGTTTTACTATTTTGTTTATAGAACTTATAACTAACTGAAAGCCCAAAACTAGGATGATGAAAGCTACAATTAAACCAGAGATATATTCCATACGGGCATGACCGTATGGGTGCTCTTCATCAGCAGGCTTTCCTGAGATTTTAAATCCTATTAGTGTAATCACTGATGAGCTAGAATCAGTCAAATTATTTATTGCATCAGCTGTAATAGCGATACTATTAAAGAGAATTCCGACTATAATCTTAATTATAAATAAAATTATATTCGAAACAATACCAACTACACTAGCAAAAGTACCATATCGTTCTCTAACTCTAAAATTTCCAATATTTTTATAATCTTTTATGAATAATTTCATTAAAAAATTGGTCATATGTACCTCCATTTTTATGCTAAAACGGTGAATAAACTATCCAACATACTTTAACTTAGGAATCAGTCTTATTATCTCCTAAAATAAGGATACTTATATATACAATATTCTGTAATTATACCATAAATATTTATACTTTTGTAGATATTTGATATATATAAAATTTATTAACATAACATATCTTGCTACGATTTCTTAAAGATGATACAATTTAGTAATTGGAGGGTGATAGATTGAGAGATTTTAGTATAGAAAAAGGTAGAATTAAAATCGATATTCAAGCTATTTTAATTGGTGAAGATTTATGTGTTGTTATATCTGGAGGCGATACGCCCCATATAGGTTGTGTAACCTTAAGTGTACCTAGACCAAGTTTAGAAAATAACAGTATTATTAGCTCTACAACATCTGTTTTAAACTTATTAGGACATAAGGATGATGAAGTAGCTAGATATGTTTCCCACCTTCTTTCTTCAAAATTGAATAAAAATGTAGTTGTAACTTGTGGAATACACCTAGATAATATCACAAAAGAGGAAATAAAAATTACATTGGAACTAGTAAATGAAATTTTCAATCAATTATTAGCAGAATTACTTTAAAATAAATAATGAATAAAGCAACTCCTATTTTTCAATATAGGAGCTGTTTTTATATAAAGTCAATAAAAAATCAAGATTTTATTGTCGATTATCAACAAAAAGGTAATATTAAAAAGCTTGACTGGATCTTCAGGTATAAATATAAGAACCATTTTTTAAGTCAAATTGGTATAATAAATAGATTTGACGCTATAGTAACGTAATAGGCAAATATGTATCAATCGCTGATACCTAAATAAATTTATACTGATGTGAATTGAATAGGGTTACTATATGTGTTAATATAAAATTAAAAGATGAATCTCATAGTATAATTATGTAGTTAGATTATGGGCTACTAAGATTATAAAGAAAATAACAAAAATCATAAACACAAGGGGAAAAGAGTTTAGAAGGAGATTTTAAGTATGGCTTTATTTATTTTAAAAGGAAGGATGAGCGTTTATTAGCATTTTAGCTAGATTTTAATAAGTAATATACACAAAATTAAATAATATATGGAGATGAAGAAATAATGGATATACTATTTAAAATTAGTATAGTATTAATGGTTGGGGTTTTAGGCGGCAAGATAGCTAGAGTTTTTAAACTGCCAAATGTGACAGGTTATCTAGTATTTGGACTATTTATTGGCCCTTCTTTTATTAATTTTATCAAAGAAGGAGATATTCAATCTTTTGAATCAATTAATGATTTATCCTTAGCGGTAATTGCTTTTAGTATTGGAAGTGAATTTTTACTAAATGATTTATTAAAAGTAGGAAAAACCGTGTTTGTTATTGCATTAACAGAATCGTTAGGAGCTGCTTCATTGGTTTTTTCTTTAATGTATTTTGTTTTACATCAGCCATTAGAATTCAGTTTAGTAATAGCTGGTATATCAGCAGCAACAGCCCCTGCAGCAACAATGATGGTTATAAAGCAATATAGAGCGCATGGTCCTCTTACAAAGACTGTATTACCTGTAGTAGCATTAGATGATGCTATAGGAATTATCGTTTTTGGTGTGACCTTATCAATAGCTAAATTATCAATGGGTAATATTGAAACCAACTTTCTACAAATGGTCATTCAACCAATTATGGAAATTTTTGGATCACTAATATTTGGAATAATTATTGGTATAATACTTGCTTTAATTGCTAAGAAAACTTCTAATCGTGAAGAACTTCTAGCAATAATATTAGCTGTAATAGGTTGTACAGTAGGCATAACCAAAATGTTGAATCTATCTGCATTATTAACATGCATGATGATTGGAGCAACTCTAGTAAATCTAGTGCGTAATTCTAATCATGTATTTTCATTAACTGGCAAATTTATCGCCCCAGTTTATATAATATTCTTTGCTTTAGCTGGAGCGAGTTTAGATATTAATATTTTGCCAACTGTGGGAATCATTGGTGTGGTATATATATTTGCAAGAGCTGCGGGAAAAATGATTGGTGCTTGGGCAGGTGCTGTTTCTATGAAAGCTGATAAAGCAGTCGCCAAATATTTAGGATTAACCCTATTGCCACAAGGGGGAGTGGCTATTGGTTTAGCGATAATTGTAAGCCAAGAAATTTCAATTTATAGTGAAAAAACTACTACCATTATTATGTTTAGTATACTTATATATGAAATTATAGGTCCTGTCCTAGCGAAAATTGCTTTTCAAAAAGCTAAAGAGACTAACGAACCTGAAAAATTAAAAAAAGAAAAAAAAGTGGTTAAGCACGTTGAAAGACTAGCTTAAATTATTAAAGGGAAGGTGATAAAATGTATGCATTAGTAATTGTTCTTAATGCAACAGAATATCTTGATGACATTTTAGCAAGGTTTCTTGATATTGGTTTAAAAGGGGCAACCGTATTAGAAAGTCAAGGTATGGCAAGTTGTATAGTAAACCATGAAATTAGAAGTGTACCTCTTTTTAGTTATTTTAAATCACTATTTGATAGTTCTGGTCCATATAATAAAACAATCTTCACTGTTATAGAAAGCAAAGAACTTGTAGAATTAGCTATAAATTCCGTTAATGAAGTTATGAGTGATTATCCAAGTGAACATTCAGGATTGATGTTTACAGTACCAATTGCAGATATTTATAGTTTAGGGAAAATTTAAATCATTTGAAAAGGTATCAATAAAATATTGCTACCTTTTTTTTATTTTGTAGAAGAACTTTAAAATTGAATTTTCATACAATATCAAGAGAAAATCAATTAACGAATAGATGACATAAAAGTGAAAAAATATCAAAAGTATTTTCAAAAAGTTATTGATATAAATAATTAGGCCTAGAGATTTATGTTCTCTAGGCATTGATTATTTATATTATAGTAACTGCTAAATCACTTAAGACGTTAATAAAATTAAGATCATTATTTCCAAATTCCTTTATTCTTGTTGATACTGTTAAGTATAATATACCTTTAATCTTATCATGAGCTGAAATTGGAACTACTAAAATCGAATTCCAATCAGGTAATCCAGTAATAATATCGTGTTTTTTGAAATTATCCCAGTCAATCATATATATACCTTGTTTATTATTAATGACGAGTTGTACAGTTTCATCATTGATAAACGAATTTTCTATCCAATCTTCATCTTGAGATTTTCTACCGTAATTTTCGACAATTTCCTCATTTTCAATTAAAAGTAAATTACCATATTGGGCATCAACTAATTCTATTATCCTACCCAGAAAATTATAAATTTTTCCTTTTTGAGTTATGTTTTTCTTAAATAGCTCTATTAGCTCGAGTAGTGCTAGTATGTTCCTAGAATCTTGAACAGCATCGCCAGAAATAATACCACTAAGTTTATTTTTTGGCTTAACTTTGTTTGTAAAATCTCTATGCCAAACTTGACATTCGTTTCTGCCACTTTCTTTTGCGACATATAATGCTTGATCAACTTTTTCAATAAGCTCTGGCACAGTTTGCCCATGAATTGGATAAGTAACTATTCCCATACTTACAGTTATTTCTGCCTTGTCACCAAGTACCCGCTCAAGTTGAATTTTTTTTCGTAATTTTTCCGCAAATAATGTAGCCTTTTCGCAATCAGTGTTAGGTTGAATAATAATAAATTCATCTCCACCATATTTGCCAAGGGAATCATTTTCAGAAATATTATCTAATACAAGTTTTGATATCTTTTTTAATACCTCATCACCTGTCTGGTGTCCAAAACGATCATTAACATTTTTAAACTTATCTAAATCATACATTATAATGCTGAAAGTTTCTCCAAGACAACTTGATTTTTCTAGTTTTTCATTAAGATCATCTTCTAAGTATTTTCTTGTTAAAGCTCCGGTTAGCTTATCTAGGGATGCATCACGTTTTAATTGATGTTTTTCAATTAACAACGCAAGGAAGTTAATGAACTCTAGACACCTTTGAAGCCCTTCATCATTAAAATTATTTAAAGTTCTATCCGATTCTAAGTATAGATAACCTAATATGTTGTGTTTAGAACTAAAAGAGTTTTCTTGTTGATAATCGCTTATAATTGGTATACATAAACATGCATTAATGTTTCCAGATAATAAATTATTGTCAAAGTCATTTTTAGATAATTGCCCAGAGATGCAAATAGGTTTTAAAGAAGACTTTACCCTATCAAATATATACATATTTGAAGGGAGAGAAAAATTATCATTAATAGAAGATAAAACATTTAGTTCTTGCTTTTGACCTTCTATCACTACAAGTCCCCCAGTAGCTAATATTGTAGTAGCTAAATGTTTAATTACTAATTCAATATTATTAATTGTATTACTACCAATTTTAGTCAGAATATCACTAGGATTGTTAGATTCATAAAAATTCGGATTGAATTGTTTACTAATAACACGCATAAACGCTTTGTTTTTAATAAATGCAGTTGCTTCGTTATTTTTTAATAAACTAAATAACTGTTCAAATGACGAAACTTCACATTTTTCTTTTAAATCTTCATTATTATTTTTAGTATTGTGAGATATTAATATATTTTTAATATATTTTATTTTGTAAAATGCTCTAGCAATCTTATAACTATTAACATACATAAGCTTATATTTATCAGGAATTTGACTTATCAAACTTCTAATAACTTCACCAGCTTCAATGTAGTAATTAGCTGAATAGTAGTAATTATTTTCTGAGAAATAGTAATCTCCAAGTTTTAGGTTGATTTTAGCGATGATTTCTTTATTTTTTATTTTCTTCCCTAATACTAGACCTGTTTGTAGAAATTTAATACATTCGTTTTTTTCAGAAACAATTCCTTTGGCATAATAATATTTAACCAAGGCCTCGTTATGAATTTGCCCATTCATAGCTTCTTCAGCTTGATCTAGCAATTTATTTGCGTTTTTATAGTCCTTTTTTTCGCCTAATACCATTGCTGCAGAACTTAAGGAATTAATAATATATTCTGGCATAACAAATTTTTGACAAGTATTAGATATTTCCTCTATTTCTGAGTCATATGAGCCAATTTCTTTGAATCTTATTTTAATTATAAGTGAACGAATCATATATACAAATTTTTCAATATTAACTTCATCTTTAAAAAATGTAATTGTTTTATTAGCGAATACTTCAGATTCCTTAAAGTCACCAAAAGCATCATATAGATCTGAACTAGATTTATACATTTCGACAATATCCAAACCTTGATTTGGAGACTTTTCAAGTTCTTTTAGGCATAGATTATGGTAATGATATGCCTCTGTATAATTATTCATATTAAGGCATAGCTTTGTTAAATAGTTATAAAGATAAAATATGTTATTAGAGAAATTATCTTTTGGAATTTTTTCTAATGCCCTTTTTGCATAAACGTAAGCAGATTCATAATTAAATCTTGAACTATAAACAAAGGCAATATTCATTAAGCCAACTAATTCTAATGAAGTTAAGCCATATTCTTCACCTAAATTATATACTTTAATGAAGTAGTTTAAGGCTTTATCCTCATCTTGGTAAACATCAATGTATATGCCACCGATATTGTTAAGGGCAATTAATACACCCCTGATGTCATCAATTAACTCGTATAGCCTTATTGCTTCTGAGTACAGGTCAAGCGCCTTTTCAATGTTACTTCCTTTAGAGTATCCAAGAGCTAAGATTCTATAGGTATTTGCTTTAATCCTATAATAGTTATCTCCACATTCACTTAAAATTTCTAAACAGATTTTAGCACTTTCTTCAAGGAAATTAGTATTTAAAAGTATTAATGCTTTTATTCGTTTAAATTCTAAATAACCTTCAATATATTCAAAATTTTCTAGCTCTTCTTCAACTTTATCTAGATAAATAGCAGCGTCTTTATTGAGGTATTTAGAGACTAATGTATGGGCAATGTGTAATAAAGCATCTACAATATTCTTTTTGTTATTTGTGAGATAAGCAAGTTCTTTAGCTTCGTGGTAATATTTTAAAGCCAAATTATTGACACCAATATCAAAATAGAGTGTACCTATTTGAAAAAGTAGTTCAGTTTTTTTAAAGTTATCTTCAACAAAAGAGATAGCTTTTTCTAAATTTTCCGCTACACCTTTTAAATTTTTCATTGATTGCATTCTTTTAGCATTTTCAATACAATATTTGACTACCTTTTCTTTGATTGATGCTCTTTCTAAATGCATAATTAATTCATTTAAATCAGAAGATGATGTAAGAGTTTTTTCAAGCATGATAGATGCTTGTTTATGTTTTTCAGCTTTTTCAGAATCTTCAATCTTATTATAAACAATATCTTTTAAAACTCGATTATTTAAATCATAGGCATAACCAGTGTCAACTATCTTTCTGTTTAAAATACCACTGCCCACTAATTTTTGAACAATTTTTTCTATTTCATCAATAGAAATCTCCATAAATTGAGAGAGATTTTTTATTGTTAACGGGTTATTGAAAATAGAAATAATTTTCAATATTTCGTGACTTAGCTCATCGGAGTCTTTTAATTGGTTAATTAAAGCTTGTTCTATACTGTTTGGAATAGTTAATAAATTATATGCACCAGTATCTGGCAATTCGATACTCCAATAGCCACTATTACTATTTACATAAAGAATTTTACGGCTATAGAAGTCTTTTAAAACCTCACTGATAAAGAGAGGGTTTCCATAAGATTGTGAATATATTCTATCTGATAATTTGACTGGAATATGAGACATTGTTAACATATTTTTTATTAGTATTCCAGAATCCTCAGTATCTAGATTCTTCAAGTAGATTGTTTCAGCATCTTGTTTTATATTAATGTTTTCAATAAATTCTGCAAATCTTGGGTTATTATTGATGTCTCCCTCTTTATATGAAAAAACTAATATAATATTTCTGCTTTTCATAACTTCAGTATATAAATATGTAAAAGTATCAATTGTAAATTCATTAGCAAGGTTAATGTTATCAACAACAATAACAGTTGGTTCATTTTTTACACTATCGCTAATAAAAGCAGCAATTCGATTAAGTAAACGATATTTTGTATTATCTTCAGTTAAATATTCTGTGGGAACAATATTTTTTCTATCAACTATTTCTGGGAAAAATTTCATAAGTTCTGATTCATATTTATCAATAGTTTCTCTATCGGTTTCTAAAATTAATTTTCTTAGAATTTCAATCCACATTTTATTACTACTATCATTTAAGTTACTTAAACTAAAACTAGAATAAATATTTGCTCTTTTTAGTTCAAGTAAAAATTTGATTTCTTCTAAAAAACGTGTTTTACCAACTCCAACATCACCTTGAACTAAGAATATCTTTTTGAATTTCTTAAATTTAATCATATTATCATAAGCGTTCATTATTAAATTAATTTCTTTTTCTCTGCCAATAATCTTAGTATGAAAATTTAATTTTTCATACCCTTCTTTACTGAAAAGTTTATGCTCCGTATTTAAGGCCCTGTTTAATTCTGTAAAAAAATTATACAAAGTTAAATAAGGATTATCTTCATCAATTGTAATTAGTTTTTCCACAAACGGAAATAATTTATTTAAAAAATTGATTTCTTCCTCACTAATACTTTTATTATTATTTACCTCAGTTTTAAAATCTGCCAATTCAACTTTAGGGTCTTTTTTGCATCTTTCCTTTTTAAGCATTGTAAGTAATAAAATACCTAATGAATATATCACAGATTGTAAGTTCGGATACTCCCCTGATAAGGCTATTGGAGACTTAAAATATGAAACTTCTGACTTATCACCAATAAAACAATGCTTTTCTAATTCAACAGTAGCTAAATCTTTAAGTTTTAATTTATATCCGTCACTATTTATAATAATAAAAATATTTTTCAAGTTTATTGATTCATAAAGATACCCTTTTAAATTAAGGTAATTTATAGCTCTACAAGCTTCAATAAATACGTCCATAATTTCGAAGACATTCAAATTTCCAATGTGATCTAGCAAGTTTTTAGGTTTTTCAATGTATTCACATGTATAATAATATTGATTTGAATTACTTTTTTTATTGTCAAGATATGATATAACATTAAAATTGTAATTGTTAATAATAATATTATTGTTAATATTTATTAAACTAATAAATTCACTTGAGTAGAATTCAATTAAGGAATGAGGTGTAAACTCAGGATTTAAAATATTTAATTGCATTACCTTATGATCATCTAAAATATCAGAAACTAAATAAGATGTAATAAGTTTATTCTGCATTAAATTCTTAACAATTCTATATCTGTGATTAACCAATTCCATAATATATCTCACCCTTCGTTTACTTTATAACAGTAAAGCGATAAACTATTTATAAATTAATTTTACAACAGAAATCGCATTTTAACAATTAAAAGTAGCATTTTAGTGCTAAAAAACAATTAAATTTCTATTTTTCTTATCAAATATTCTTATTACTAATATATTTAAATCATATAATTATAAAATAGATAATTCATATGGTGTGTTTAAAATAGCAATAACAACAAAGAGGTAAATTAACTGGATAATGTAGTTGACTTAAAAATCAATAAAGAATATCCTAAAGTAATTGAAATAATGAAAAAAATCCAGTTATGTTAAATACAACTGGACGTTTTATGACTATTCCAAAAGTGCAAAAAAAACGAATTGATTAAAGGAAAAATTAAAGAAATATTTATAGATAAAGGCTATAGGGTAGCAGATTAAATATTTTTACCAGATAAAGTCTTTAAAAATTCCATGACTTCTTTTTCGTTACCTTTAAAAATAATATGGTTTTTATTTTTGTTCATTTGGTAATTATACATTGGATCATAATATTCTTTAAGCAATATTTCTAACCATTTATTGTGACTGTTTTTATTTCCGTTTCTAAGTTGGGAATCATACGAAATCTCTAATTCTTTCATTACTCGGCTAAAACAATCACCACCAAGCCGTTTTTTAATTCGCAAAATGCTGTTGCTTATATACTTATACCATTCAATAAATCCCTCTTCTTCACCAAAGTGTATAGTATAATCAAGTTGTGATTTAGTAACATATTCATCTAAAGTAATTTGCAGCCGTTTTTCAAACGGAATTTCCAAAATCACAAGATTTCCACTCCTGAAATATTCAAACAGTGGTTTGGGAATAACGTTTCGTCCAATATTAGAACTTTCGTCTTCAAGTATATTAAAACAATATCCCTTTTCTCTATTTTGAATAATGGAATAAGCTAGATTATTTTCAAAAGTTATTTGCGAAGGTTGTGCTGTTAAGTTTTTTCCAAATGACGAGCCTCTATGATTGGCTAAACCTTCTAAATCAATTGAATTTTCTATTTTTTTTAATAAGAGTGTTTTACCTGACCCTGTATAGCCACCAAGTAAAACTGGTATGCTAGTTTGTTCTCGTGGCTCTAAAGCTTTGATGAGATAATTTCTAAAAGCTTTATATCCACCATCTAGTCTAGTTATATAAATTCCAAGTTCATTATGAAGCCATTCTTGGCTAATTCTCGAACGACTACCACCTCGTAAGCAATATATCATACTATTAGGGTGTTTCTTAATATGAGAACCCCATGCTTCTATTCGCTCTCTTCTTTTCTTTCCTGAAACTAAATGATGTCCTAATTTTAGAGCTTCTTCATTGCCCTTTTCTTTGTAACAAATACCCACTAAATGTCTTTCTTCATCATTCATGAGGGGTAGATTTATTGAATTAAAAAAAGCTCCTTTTTCATACTCAATTGGAGAACGTACATCAATTAAGGGTATATTTTGAGTTACAATTTTTTTGAAATCATTTGTTTTATTCATGATTTTAACACTTCCATTTATTTAACTTTAATTATGTTTTCAATTTTTTTGGTAGGTTTTTAAAGATAAACCCTATAATATTATAACATGGATCATGTAACATATAAAGGTGCTAAATTTTGAAAAATATAATAAAAATGTAATAAATTTTGCTAAAATTTAGTGGTATAAATTATTTGCAGTTATTCAGTAATACCTTAAGAAATATTAAAATATGTAGTAAAAATGAGGCTGCAATTTATTTAAAATTTACAACTTCCTTTTTTGTATTAAATTAGCTCATAAGTTTACCAACTAGTATTTCTTAAGTGTACTATTATCAGATAATCAGATAAAATGAATGATGATTTTTCAGTGATAATGCTAAAAAAGTTGTTTAAACGATGGCTTGGTATTCACATAATGCACAGTAATATATGGTCTCAGTACACATCAAATAGATATATCATTCTGTATAATAACGCTCGTTTAATTGAAGAGTTTGTATGCGAGTATGTTTTGATTGAAATAAGGTAGGGAAAACAGTGTTTGAAATGAAATAATTGTAAAATATTTCAAAATTTTCCATGGATAATTTCTACTAAATCAACAAATTCTAAGTTTAGATATTTAAGAAGGAGGATTATTCATGAGAGAAGGTTTAATTCCAACTATTTTAGGAACTGGAGTAGTTGCTTCAGGTGTAGCATTAAAAACAAAAATGGTGAAGAAAAATACTATGAATAATTTAATGCCAATGTTTGCTTGCGGTGTAATCGGCTTTGGTTTAGCTCACATTTTATTAGGCACTATAGATTTATTTGGAGAATAAACCAGTAAAATTAAATTAGAAGTAAGGGTTAACCTTACTTTTTTTGCATATAAAGTAAAATATAAATATATAGTAATTTATGAGAGAATATTAGACTATGGAAAATGTAAAGAATTATTGGATTTATGGTCAGTTGGATATGATGAAAGTGTCAATATTTTAGATGACAATAACACAAAATCTTTATGCGGTAATCGAAATACAGTTATAAGCCAAAACAAAGGCAAGGTGATTTTTACCTTGCCTTTGTTTAATTATTTCTTTAAGATAGATTAACGCTATATTTCAGGACCTTGTGCTAAATATTCCAATTCAAAAAGATTCTCATACTCAGCCATAAATTGATATTTTAATGGGCAAGAATCGTAGTCATTAATAAGTTTCATTTTTTTCATGATTTAACAAATTTATGAAATGTATTGAAAATAACTGTTAATTATCCCTAGGTTCATATTTTCAAGCATCTATTTGTGATACATTTTGTGGAATTTTCCATCTTTCTCTATTTAAATTGTTTACAATGCTATTTTAAATTATACATTTGACAAAATGTGGCTAATATCATATATTTGTTTTTTATAAAAATAATTTATTGACATTGACGTTACGTGATAGTATAAGATAATATTATTCAGGAGGTGATAAATTGGAATATACAGTGCAAAAGCTAAGCCGCTTAGGCGGAGTTAGTACTAGAACGTTAAGATATTATGATGAGATTGGAATTCTGAAGCCGGCTAGAATTAATTCATCAGGATATCGAATATATGGAAGTAAAGAGGTAGATATGTTACAACAAATACTTTATTATCGAGAACTTGGCATAAGTTTAGATAATATTAAAAAAATAATAACTGCATCTACTTTTGACAAGACAATAGCACTGATTGGACATCGTAAAAAACTTCTTGAAAAAAGGCAACAATTAGATTTGTTAATAGAAACTGTTGATAAATCAATTGCGAATGCAGAAGGGAAAATTTTGATGAACGATAAGGAAAAATTTACTGGCTTTAAGAAAAAATTAGTAGATGACAATGAAAAAGCTTATGGTAAAGAAATTCGCGAAAAACATGGAGATGAAGCTGTCAATAAATCCAATATTAAATTGAAGAAGATGACACAAGATGAATGTGAAGAAGTGACAAGGCTTGGTCACGAAGTTTTAGAAACACTTAAAGAAGCATATCAAACAAGTGACCCAAATGGTGAGCTAGCACAAAAATGTGCTGATTTACACAGGCGATGGTTAAGTTTTTACTGGGATCGTTATTCAAAAGAAAAACATGCAAACCTTGTTCAAATGTATGTCGATGATGAAAGATTTAAAACTTATTATGATAATGTACAACCTGGTGGAGCTGAATTTTTAAGAGATGCAGTATTTATTTATACAAATATAACTAAATATTAGAATTAAAGCGATTATTTATGAACTGATCTCAGTCAAGTGGACAGTGTAAAAAAAATAATATATAGCTTACTAAGGCTTGGTTTCGATATTTAATCGGAGTCAAGTCTTTCCTAATAAACCAATTACCTTATATTCAAAACCAATTATTGAAGAGTTATTAATATGCATTTCTTTTATTTTATATTTAATAATTAAATGTTGAAAAGTGTCTAAAAATGTTGTAATATATTTTATAGATTGTAAAAATAGGGTGGTTATGTTATGAAATATTTAAAAGAAAACAAAAACAAGATTATAGCAAGGTTATTTATTGTTTCATTAGTATTACTGGCTGTTAGATTGACGTTTTTTCTTCAAGATAGAACTAGTGATTTAGTTGAACAAATTTTAATAATATTGATCGCATTAATAAGTATTGTGGTCATTATTTTAATTGTATTACCAACAAAATTAAGCATGTTAGATTTTTTTAGGAAATATTTTGATATGGTTCTACTTACTATTTATATATTCACATACGAATTTCTATTTATATTTGAGAATAAATTAGAGTTGACATCGATTATTTTCTTTTCTATTGCATTTGCGGTATGCGTAATCATATGTTTATTATTAATAATGCCTCGTAAAGTAAAATCAGTAGTTTTTATAACTTTTATTGTTATATACACAGTATATATTTTGGTTCAAGATATTTATTATGAAATTTTTAGTGACTTTTTCTCATTTAAAGAGGCTGTGTCATTAAAAGCAGGGTTAGAGTTTACTGGAGGAGTAGTAAAATTTGAGCTTATTCATGTCGTATTTATACTTTTATCATTAATTGCATTAATTTTATACATTATGTTTAGTAAAGAAAATCAAATAAAAATCTGCAAAAAAAATAAAGGTTTATTATTTGCACCATTATTTCTATTTGTTTTAGTTAATGTGAATGCTCAATATCCGCCAAAGTCTGCAAGATTACACCTTTCAGATCATTATCTCTATCAAAGTGTTTATATTAATAAAAAATTTGTTTCAAGTTTTGGGAATATTAATTTTTTTGTAAGAGATTTCTTTGATGCTGTTATTCCTGAATTTGTAAGTAAAAAAGATATTTCTTATATAGATAAATATTTTTTAGATAACATGAAAAATCATCAAGAAAATGAATTTTCTGGTATTTTTGAAGACAAGAACCTAGTCTTTATAGTTGTTGAATCTTTAGACTATATGGCAATTAATGAAGATTTAACACCAAACATTATGAAATTAATGGATGAAGGTATAAACTTCGAAAACCATTATGTACCAGTATATCCAAGAACCACTTGTGATAGTGAAATTATTTATAATACAAGTATAATTCCATCTGTTAAAGATGGACCTACATGTTATATGTTTAATGATAATACTTATTCAAATTCGCTTGCTAATTTATTTAATAATAAAGGCTATAACACAAGTGCATTTCATAGTAACTATAAAGAGTTTTATACTAGATTTAAAGTATATGAAGGGTTAGGTTATGATCAGTTTTATGGTCAACATGAAATCGACTTATCAGAAGCAGATAAAAGATATGATTCTGTATTTTTTGAAAAAGGTAAAGATTTAATTATTAGAGAAGATGGTAAGTTTTTAAGTTCTATAGTAACTTTAAGTGGACACAGTCCTTATAATAATGACAATTTAGCTGTCAAAAAGCACTACGACACTGTTGATGATTACTATGGTGATTCAATATCTAAAGAAGTTAAATCCTATATCGCTGCCGAGATGGAAGCCGATTTGTTTGTTAAAGGTGTTTTAGAAGACCTTGAAGAAAAAAATCTTTTAGATGATACTGTAATAGTGTTAACAAGTGACCATTATCCTTATACTATGGATAATGGTGAATATGAGAATCATACAGGCATAAAGGATGAATATTTAAAAAATAAAGCTCCGCTTGTTATCTGGGGTAATAATATTGAACATCAGTCAGTTGAAAAATTATCTTCATCATTTGATGTTTTACCAACAATAGCTAATTTGTTTAATTTGGACGTAGATTACACCTTCTTCTTTGGAAATGATGTATTCAGTGATGATTATACACCTTTAGTCTACTACAAAGATTTCTCATGGTTTGATGGTGAAAATTATGTTTTATATGGTGAATTAAAGGATGGAAAAGCTGATAGTGAATACGTAAATAATATGACGGAAACAATTGATGAATATTTTAATGTAGCCAGAAAAATATTAAAAGTAGATTATTTTAAAGAGAATAGAAGCTTTGAAAATTAATTTAATATAAAATAGAAAAAGACTACCTTTCAATTATGAAAAGGTAGTCTTTTCTTTATTTAGTAATAAAAATCCTTGGAAAAAACCAAAAATTAAACCACCAATATGTCCGGAAATGCTAACAGATGGTGCTATTACAGTAAAAATCAAATTAATAAGTATTAAGTTTCTGACATAGATTCTGTCATTTATGGTAAGCATCTCTTTTCTGTATACAATAATAAATAAAAATAGTCCTAAAGTTCCGTAAATTGCACCAGAAGCTCCAACAGTTAGAAATGCATTTGACATTAACAATACCGAAAAGCTCGAAGCAATACCAGATACTATATAAATCAAGAAAAATTTAACAGAGCCAATAAGTTTTTCTAAAGCTGCACCAATGATAAGTACTCCAAAAAAGGTATTAAACAAATAATGCATTATAGATCCATGTAAAAACATTGTTGTTAAAAGTCGATGGTATTCACCAGCTTCTATTGCATATAGATGTAAAGCTCCAAGTTTATACAAATTAATGACTGACGGTCCACCTTTAATTAATGTAATAATATAAAAAACCGTATTTACTAGTATCAAAAAACAACTTACAGGACTTCTTTTCAATAATTCACTACCTCTATGCTGAAAAATTGACATTTAAGCATCACTCCTTAAAACGAGGTCTATATATATGTTAACAGATAAATGAGTTTTTAAGCAACAAAAATAAAAAAATATACTAATGAAAGCAATAGAAGATGTTTAATTTAGCAACTTTTTGATTATAACATTTATTGTATTGGTACCAGTTTTATTGATATAATAGATTTTGTAGGAGGTAATTTGAAAATGACAATAAAAAGTTTTTTTAAACTAGTTGAAATTCAAACTAAGGTGGCTAGTGTTACTCCTTTTTTATTAGGGGCTGTCTATTCTTTGTACCATTTTAATAGCTTAGATTTAAGAAATTTTATATTAATGTTTATTTCATTATTATTTATAGATATGGCTACAACTTCAATAAATAATTATATTGATTATAAAATGGCCAATAAAAAACAGGGCTTTGGATATGAAAGTCATAATGCGATTGTTAGAGATAACATCAAGGAAAGAACAGTAGTTGTGACTATAGTAATTTTATTAACAATTGCGATTTTCTTTGGAATCTTATTATACTTAAACACTAATTTTGTGGTATTACTATTAGGAGCAGTATCATTTATAATTGGTGTACTATATTCATTTGGACCAATTCCTATTTCACGTACACCATTTGGAGAGATCTTTTCTGGTTTTTTTATGGGAAGCATAATTCCTTTTATAGCTGTGTATATCCATGTTTATGAAAAACCAATATTTGATATTATATATACCAGTAATAATTTTACTATAAATTTAAACATTCCTGAAGTTTTAAAAATCTTATTAATCACAATTCCTGCCGTAGTAGGCATTGCTAATATAATGCTTGCTAACAATATTTGTGATATTGAAGACGATATCGAAAATAGGAGGTATACTTTGCCAATATTTATTGGTAAGAATAACTCTTTAAAGGTATACACTGGACTATATTATTTAGGATATCTATCAATTGTATTAGCACTAATTTTTAATGTTTTACCAATAATCTCTGTAATTACTTTGTTAACTTTTATTATTGTAAATAAAAACATTAAAAGTTTTTATAAATTGCAAAGTAAAAAAGAGACATTTGTATTAGCAGTTAATAATTTTGTTTATATGAACCTTATTTTAGTATTGTCAATCTTATTAGATATAATTTTAGAACACTAAATATGTCCTTTTTTAGTAGTTTTTATCTTTATAGGGCTATATATGTTATAATAAATATAAGGGAATTTATGACCTAACAGTTATTATTATAACTATAATTAATGTTTAGAAGGAGATAGATTACATGAAAATTGGTTATGATTATTATGATGCACCAATAGGTAAAATTTTTGTTGTGGTGTCAGAAAATGGAGTTTGTAAAGTTGAATTGTTTGAAGAAGAGTGGAATAAATATATAAAGCAAAAACCCAATTTAACAATTAATAAGGAATTGTGTAAAGAAGTTATAACCCAAATTGATGAATATTTTCAAGGTGAAAGAAAAGAATTTAATCTTAAATTGGATATTAATTCTACACGATTTAGAGAAAATGTATGGAAAGCTTTAGTTAATATTCCTTATGGTAAAACTCAGTCATATCAACAGATAGCAGAAGCGATTGGGAATCGCAAAGCAGTAAGGGCGGTAGGTCAAGCAAATAAAGCTAACCAATTACCCTTAATTATTCCCTGTCATCGCGTTATTGGCAAAGACAAGAATTTAGTTGGTTTTGCTGGTAATAATACACCTGTTAAAAAATGGTTGCTTCAACATGAGGGATATTATGAATTCAAATGAAAACCAAATAGAAGGTAAAACAATTGAAGAGTGGGTAAGTGAAAAACCTTTGCTAAATGATATTATAAATTTAAAAGAAGTATTATGGATTAATCCTAATTATCAAACTTTTGAAAAAGTAATCAAAAATATTAATTTAAAGGAAGATGATGTAAGAGAAGCTTCATTACGACTTAAGCGTTTTAGTCCTTTTATTAAAAAAATTTATCCTGAAACTAGTGGAAATGACGGGATGATTGAATCACCTGTAATAAAGATTTCGAAGATGAGTGAAGCGCTGGATTTTAAAGGTGATTTACTACTAAAATGTGATAATGAATTAGCTATAAGTGGTTCTATAAAAGCTAGAGGCGGTATATATGAAGTATTAAAGCTTGCTGAGGATATAGCAATTAAAAGCGAATTTCTTTCTTATTCATCAAATTATTCAATTATTGATAGTGATAAATTCAGAAAATTATATTCTCAATATTCAATTTCTGTTGGTTCAACCGGAAATTTAGGCTTAAGTATTGGAATAATAAGCGCTAAACTTGGATTTAAAGTTTACGTTCATATGTCAAATGATGCTAAGTTGTGGAAAAAGGAGTTACTAAGAAATAGTGGAGTAACGGTAATAGAGTACGAATCAGATTATACAGAAGCGGTAAAAGCAGCTAGGAAACAGGCTGAAAAGAATCCGAAAATGTATTTTATTGATGATGAGAATTCAAAAGATTTATTTTTCGGTTATGCTGTAAGTGCATATTACTTAAAAACCCAACTTGAACAAATGAATATTAAAGTGGATAAATTTCATCCTTTAAATGTTTATCTTCCTTGTGGTGTAGGCGGTGGACCGGGTGGTGTAACATTTGGTTTAAAATTAGTATTTAAGGATAACGTTCATTGTTATTACGCTGAGCCAACACATTCGCCTTGTATGTTATTAGGTTTACTTACAGGTTTACACGACTTAATATGTGTGCAAGATTTTGGGATTGATAACAAGACGATAGCTGATGGGCTAGCAGTAGGGAGACCATCTGGCTTTGTTGGGAAAACACTTGAAAATTTAATTAGTGGTATTTATACTGTCTCAGATGAAACACTAATATGGCTACTAAAGACGATGATTGACACAGAAAATGTAAAACTTGAGCCATCTGCGCTTGCTGGTGTTTATGGAATTGTTTCTTTAGCAAATAAAAAAATAATGAAAAATACTACACATTTAGCATGGGCAACCGGTGGAGGTATGGTTCCTGAAAATATTATGGACGATTATTATAAAACATATAAAAAATAGTAAATCAGTTTAAGAGTGTAAAATGAAATTACACTCTTTTTTTATAACTGGTTTACTAAATAAATTATTTATTAATTTTTTTCAATTTCAGTTAAGAATGCTTCAATTGGTTGATCGCCGATTAATTCATATTGATCATTAATTACTATTTTAGGTACACTAGAAACATTAAACTTATTAGAAATGTCATTAAATGTTTGAGCCTCAATCATTTCTGCATCGATAAATTTATTAGATAGTGCTAGTTTGTGTGCTTTTTGAACTGCACCTGGACAATGTGGGCAACTTAATGTGATAAAAACTTTGATGTTTGTTGGTTTAGAAATATTATCAATTCTACTTTGGAGATTTTCAGGGACAGCACTTTGATTTCCTGAAACTTCTAGAATGGCTGGCACAAATGAATTTATTTCATGACCTGCAGGGATACCATTAAATTTAATTCCTAGATATTCTTCTTTATCATTTAATATAACTATACTTGGAACCATTTCAACATTATAAGCTTTTGCCAAGTCTTGATTTTTATTAATATCATATTCTTTTAAATGAATTTTATCATTTAATGCTTCAACCTCTTGCATATATCCTCTAGTCTCTTCGCAAGTTAGACATTCACCTTCCTTTGTAAATAAAGCAATTGTTACATCGTTAACCATTTTACTAAATACTTCCTTTAGTTGGTTTTCAATTTCAGAATTAAACATTTTCATTAATTTTTCCTCCTAATTTTTTTACATTTTATTACATTAATTATTTTATGTAATCTTTATTTAAGTATTCGTTTACGCATAAAGCGGCTTTAGCGCCATCTGCTGCAGCTATGATAATTTGTTTGTAGGGAATTTGCGTTACATCTCCACAAGCAAAGATCCCTTTAATGTTTGTTCGATTTTTCTCATCTACTAATATCTCTCCATGATTATTAACATCTAAGTAGTCTTTAATAAAATCACTATTTGGAATATGACCAATTTCAATAAATAATCCATCAGATGGAATAATGCTTTCACCATTTGCTGATTTAGTTTTTAACCCAGTCATAAAGTCTTTGCCGACAACTTCTAATATTTTAGTTTTTAAATGGATGTTAATCTCAGAATTCTGATATAATTGATCAACTAAAATTTTATCAGCGCGTAGCTCGCTTCTATGAACCAGCGTAACTGATTTGGCTACCTTAACCATGTCAAGCACAGCTTCAACAGCAGAATTACCACCACCAGCTACAACAACATCTTTTCCTTTAAATAAAGGAGCATCACAAATAGCGCAGTAAGCAACACCCTTTCCTAATAAGTCTCTTTCACCAGGAATATTAAGTTGTCTTGGTTTGCTCCCGGTAGCGATAATTACTGATCTAGTTTTATAAAAAGTTCCATTTGTGAGATGAATTTCATGATGATTATTAATTGATTTAATATATGTAACTGTTGCATTTTCTAAAATTGGTGTATCAAATTCACTTATATGTTCAGTAAATTGGTCTATTAAAGCTTCACCATTTATGTTCTTTGTTCCTAAATAATTATCTACTACTGATGTATTAATGACTTGTCCGCCAATTTTTTTCGTAATAATGCCCACATTCAAACCCTTTCTTTTAGCGTATAAAAAAGCATTAATTCCTGCAGGGCCAAAACCAATGATGATTAGATCATATACTTTGTCATTTACAAGTTCATTTTTATGATTGTTATTTAGTTTTTCATAATTTAAATTTAATTCCATATTTTCCACCTTTTTATTGATTAAGAATTTTACATATAGTAGATTCGGATAAACCACCAAATACTTTTCCTAAATCCTTTAATGAAAGGGTTGAATGCTTACGAAAATCACAAATTAACTGATTTCGATAATTTTTATCTTTAAAAATATCATTAATTGATTTATTTTCTCTTAAGGCTATTGTAGATAATTTATCTTTAGCTTCTAGAATTGTACGTATACAATCTTGACAATTATTTTTTGTTGGTAAGTTGTGCTGTAGTATAATTTTTAACGGTATCAATCCATTATAAGTACAGAAGCTATTCCATAAAGATTGATTTTTATATCTTTTATGAATTGAATTTACAATTTCAACAATTTCAGATTCACTTTCCAAAACTTTACTTTTAAAACGATCTTTATATAACTTGTCATTGCATTTTGCGTACATAGCATAGGATATGTTGATTGTTTTCATTATTTTAGATAAATCACCACCATTTACATCCATTACTAAGTGATATTCGTCAGGGGATTGAATACAAAAAGCATAAAGTTTAAATTGAAATTTTTTTTGACTTTGTTCTAAGATTGTTAAGAATTGTTCCCTATCATTATCGCATTCAAAAATATGACGAGTTGTTCCACTTTTTTGTGAGATGTAAAAAACACCAAAATCATTTTTTATTCTTGCTTTTCTGGCCATATTTTCACCTTTCTTTCAAATCAATACTAACATACGATTAAATAAAATTCAAGTACCGTCCCCATTATTATATAATTTAAAAATAAAAAAGGGAAGTATAATGCGTAAAAAGATTTTAAATAGGAATGACTTTTTTTAATAAAGAAAACAAATTTTATAAATAGATAAAATTCTGTTGACATTTTATTTAAAGTTGATATAATAAAGATTGTTTCCGACTGACTGGTCGGTCATAATATAAATAGGAGGAAATTATGAAAAACATTGCTAAATATAGCGTTAATAAGCCTATTTCCATTTTTATGGGATTTTTAATTATTATTCTCTTAGGGGTTATTTCAATTGTTAAATTGCCATTGGAATTATTTCCCGATATTAATTTACCTTATGCTGTTGTCGTAACAACTTATGAAGGTAAAAATCCATATGAAGTTGAAGAGGATGTAACTAAACCAATAGAACAAAATTTATTGGCAATAAGTAATTTGAAAAATATTCAATCTACTTCAAGTGAACATTTTTCTATGGTAATGCTAGAATTTGAACAATCAACAAATATGGATTCAGCATTTTTAGAAATGCGTGAAAATTTTGAGTTATTGAACCTAAAAGAGGGTATAGGTAACCCTATGATTATTAAGTTTGACCCTAGTATGATGCCTGTTATGGTTGTATCATTATCAAGAGATTGGGGAGATGTTACCGATGATGAGGCATTAATAAAAACAACAGAATGGGTAAATGAAGAAGTTTTAAGTAAATTAGAAAGAACCCCTGGTGTTGCTTCGGTTAGTATGAGTGGAGCATCAGATACAGTAATTCAAATTGATTTTAATGATGAACTGCTACTTCAATATGATTTAACAAATGATGAGGTTTTGAGAATCATTGAAGATCAAAACATCCAGGGAATTGCAGGAATAGTACCAGATGGTAATAATATCCGGATGTTATACATTGGAGATAAAATAGTTGGTCTAGATAATTTAAAATCAACACCTATCACTTTTGATGCTTCTGAGAATAAAATTATTACTTTAGATGATTTAAGTAATAATATTGGTTTTGTTAATGCTGCAACAAATCAATATATGAAAATAAATGGTAAACAAGGTATTTCAATAGCATTTCAAAAACAATCAGATATTGGTATTACCGAAGTAGTAGACTCAATTCAAAATACATTAAGTGAGTTTACAGAATCTGAAGACTATGATGCTGAATATGTTGAACTTTTAAATCAAGGTGATTATATTGAGCAATCAATTGGTACAGTAACCAATAACTTAATAATTGGAAGTATTTTAGCTGTATTTATTTTATTTTTGTTCTTACGTGATATAAAACCAACGTTAGTAGTTGGTTTAGCAATACCAATAAGTGTTGTTGGAGCATTTACACTAATGTATGCGGCAGATATCTCATTAAATATTGTATCCATGGGTGGTTTAGCTCTTGGGATTGGTATGCTTGTGGATAACTCCATTGTCGTAATTGAAAATATTTATCGATTATTAAATGAAGGTAAGTCTCCTAAAGAGGCGGCAATTAACGGTGCTGGTCAAGTAGCTAATGCTATAACAGCCTCTACCATTACTACAATGGCTGTATTTCTTCCGATAATTTTTATTGAAGGGTTAACCGCGGATTTATTTAAAGATATGACTTTAACAGTAACATTTTCATTACTTGCTAGCTTAGTAATTGCCATTACCCTAGTACCAAGTATTAGTTCACGTTTCCTTAAGCCGAACAACACTAAAGAAGATAAATTTTTGAAAAAATTACAAACTTGGTATGAATTGGTTGTTAAAATAGCGTTAAGAAAAAAAATAATAACTTTAATCACAATTTTATTGTTATTAGTGCTTAGTGGATTCTTAGCTTCAACAAAAGGGTTTGAGTTATTACCTGCAACAGATGAAGGAACAATTACAGTTAATGTTGAAATGATTAAAGGTACTGATTTTAAACAAACAACTGTACTTACTGATGAATTTGTTAAACAAATCATGCTAATTGATGAAGTTGAAACTGTTAGCGCATCAATTGGTGGGTCTGGAATGAATGCCATGTTTGGTGTCACAGGTTCAAGTGACAGTTCGTCAATTACGATTTTATTAAGAGATGACAGAAAACTATCTACAGATGAAGTTGTGCAAAAAATAGAAAAAATTAAAAAAGAAATAGATTATAGTAAATTAGAAAATGTAAGTAACGAAGATGTTTATGAAATATTAGTTGGAGCTCAAAACACAACTTCAATGGCAGGATTTGGTGGTACAGGAGTTCAATTGATTGTTAAGGGTGAAGACATTTATAAAATGCGTGACCTAGCTGATAAATTAATTGAAAAGATGAAAGAAGTAGAGGGAACAAAAGACCATTCAAATGGAATTGCCCAAACTGATAAAGTAGTTCGTATTGTTGTTAATAAAGAAAATGCGATGAAAAGAGGTTTAACTGAAAACGATATTAAGCGTGGCATTGAAATTTTCTACAGTGCATTAGGATTTGATATGGCTGATAAAACAAATACAAATCTAATTATAAATGTAAATGGAACTGATTATGAAATTACTGTTCCATCAGATAGTTTCTCGTTTTCGATGACTTACGAAGAATTGTTAAATCAAATAAAAGTATTTAGTTACGATGTTACAAATGCGATTAAAAATAAGTTAGCAGAAAAAGATGAAAATTTCGCATTATACTATCCACTATTTAATGAAACTGATGGTAGTATTACCTTAGTATTAAATCCAACTCTTCGAATTGATGAAGAAGCAAATGAAATTTATACAAGCATTGACCCTGAAGATACAAATCCTACTTTAGCGTCATTAGCTCAAGGCAGTGTTTATGAAGGGAATGAAGAATCTAGTATTGCAAAAGTCTTATATGAAGATGGAATTGCTAGTATAACACGAGATGGTAAAACACGTTACTTAACAATTTCAGCTGGTGTTGAAACTGGTTATCAAATTGGGAAAGTATCTAATGAAGTAGAGAAAAATATATATGAGTATTTAAATTCACAAGAATTTGAAGATGAATATGGAAAAGATGGATATACAGTAGAATTTGCTGGAGAAAATGAAGATATTAAAAAGACTACAGGGGATATGATGTTAGCAGCAATAGCCGCTATATTATTAGTATATATGGTTATGGCTATTCAATTTCAATCATTGAAATATCCATTCATTGTAATGTTTACGATTCCTTTAGCCTTTACTGGTGGACTATTTGCTTTATTTTTAGCTAATTTACCTATAAGCATGGTAGCTATGGTGGGCTTAATTATTCTATCGGGTATTGTTGTAAATAATGGTATTGTTTTAATTGATTACATTAATCAATTAAGAGAAGAAGGATTAACGACAAATGATGCGATAATAAAAGCAGGAAAAACAAGATTACGACCAATATTAATGACAGCTTTAACAACAATCTTAGCGTTAATTCCAATCGCTATTGGCTCAGGTGAAGGTGGGGAATTATTACAACCACTTGGATTAACATCTATTGGTGGATTAATATATGCTACTGTATTAACATTGATTGTTGTTCCAGTAATGTACAGTATCTTAAATAGGGATAAAGTGCATAAAAATTAATGTTAAATAAAAAAGAACTTATATATTATGCTGTCATTGATTTATTTAAGAATAAAGCTAACATAAATAATATAAAGATTTCAGACATTGCAAAATCAGCTAATATGGGTAAAGGTACTGTTTACGAATATTTTAGAAGTAAAGATGAGATAATTAGTGAAACCATTTTATATATAATAGAAGAAAATACTAATAAGATAACAAGTATGTTTAATCATAATCAGGATTTTAAAATAAATATGTTAAACCATATTAAAATATTATTAGAGTTAATTTTAGAAAATTCTAAATTTCATTCTATATTTATGTCAGGTGAAATGAGCAGTTTATTTGATCAAGATTATGAACATAAATTAATGAATAAAATAATGGAAACAAAAAAACACTATTTTCAAATCTTAAAAACCATATTAAATAAAGGTGTTGAAGAAAATAAATTCAACAAAGTTTTAGACCCATATATTTTTAACGCAATAGGTAATACTATCTTTACAAGTATAATGTACTATATCCATGAATGTAATGACAATCTTGAAGTTGAAAGTTTTATTGAAAAGGTATATAATTTAATATTAAAAATGGTCAAATAGTTTATAGGCACCAATTGATAATTTCAATAGGTGCCTTTTTTTATAAGGTGAGATTGAAAATCACCTATGTTATAATTGTAGATAATATACAAAGAAAGTTGGTGTAATGGTGATGAAATACATATAAAATATCATGACACTGAAAGGGGGGACTGTACATGATGATTTAGTGTTATTTTAGTTTTAGAGTCAATGCAATCAGGATTAAGCTGGTTAACAATCCTTAAAAAAGAGAAAATTTTAAAAAAGCTCTTGATGATTTTGACTATATTAAAATAGTTAAATATGGTGATTCTAAAGTAAATGAGTTAATTAAAAATCCTGGAATTATTAGAAATAAATTAAAAATAAAAGTAACTATTATTAATAATAAAAAAAAGTTTAGGGAAATTCAAATTGAATCTGGAAGTTTTAGTAATTACCTTTGGTCTTTTGTTAATAATAAGATAATAAATAATTATTTTAAAAAAATATCGGAAGTGTCAATAAAATCTGGACTATCAGATAAAATAAGTAAGGACTTAAAAAAAGAGGTTTTAAGTTTCTTGGGACAATTTCAATTTATTCTTATTTACAAGCTATTGGTATTATTAATGATCATATTGAAAGTTGTTTTAAAAAATATAAAAATTAAGAAATTACTAATAATTGACGTAAATAAGATTGAGACCAAATAAAAAGGAGGAATAATATGGCGGAAATTAAATATGAGATAATTAAGACACTTGGAATAATATCTGAAAATTCTAAGGGATGGACAAAAGAACTTAACTTAGTTAGTTGGAATGACAAAGATCCTAAATATGATATTAGAGAATGGAATCCTGAGCATAACAGGATGAGTAAAGGTATTACTTTAACAGCTGAAGAAATGCAGAATATTAGAGAGTTACTTGAAAATACTGAATTATAATTAAAGGTGCTGTCGGTAAATAACGTTTTTTTAAGTTAATTAATTATCGATACCTTAATAAAGAATTCGTGAATCACAGTTTTTTGTGTTTATTACGAATTTTTATTTTTTTAAAATAATTTCTTAGAAAAAATATACACACCGGAAAAGTGTATACTAAAATCTCAATTTTTTTATATTTATAATATTGTATTATTAGATATTTCTTTTTATTTAACTTTTTACGTTATTTATCTTCAGAAACCCGACAGCCTCTTTAATTTATTATTGTAAAGTTTTACAAATTATGGTTTAATGTTTATTAATCTTAAAGAAATAGAAAGAAAGTTGATTTTGTGGGAAGTTCAATTTTTAAAATGAAATATCAAATTAATTTATGCGATGTTGATTTTTAAAAAAAATAAAGATTAGGCACATTGTTTAATTATTTTCAAGATATAGCAACATTAGCAAAAACTAGGAATTGGAATTGAAGAACTAGAAAAGAAATAACTTAGTCCAGTGATATCGATTATATAATGGATTGTTTTCCAATTGAAAATCATAAAAATTATTGTGTTAAATCAATTGAAGTTAATTTCATAAATGAGTTCTTACCTGGTGGTAATTTGTTGTTGAACAAATCAGAAACATTTAAAGCTATAGTTGAAATTGAATCTTTAAATATATAATTAATAAATCGTAAGGTTACCTTACGATTTATTGTTTAATATCTTCGTTATTTTGTCCACAACTTTTTCAACTTCTTCTTTAAATGGTGGGTCATCTTGTTTTAATAATTCATTTGCGATTTCTAAATCTGCTTTTGTATACTCATTTTTAGCTTTAAGTTTTTCTAACTCTAATTTATGAGATCTATTCATTATAATCACCAAGTTTAGTTTATTACTTTAAGGCCTTTTCAATACATTGAGGGGTTTCATTTCGAGAATTATTTACGATTTCTGATACCTGATAGTAATCCATTTTTTCTATAGGAAAAGGGTTTAAGAGAGTACTAAGCATTTTTATATCTTTAATATTAGGGTTTAACCAAATTCTTTCTGCTACTTTTGTCATAATAACAGGCATTCTTTCATGGATAGGTTGAAATAAATCATTAGCTTTTGTTGTAATTATGGTACATGAGTAATGCTTAGAGCCATCATCTCTTTTATAACTACTCCAAAGACCAGCGAAAGTAAACATTTTTTTATTTTTTAATTTAATGTAAAAGGGAATTTTCTTTTTATTTACTTTTTTCCATTCATAAAATCCATCAGCAATAATAAGACAGCGTTTATTAATAAAAGAATCTTTAAAACTAGGTTTAGTTGCTAGGGTTTCTGATTTAGCATTAATTATTTTAAAAGTTTGTTTTTCATTTTTAGTAAAATGTGGAACAAATCCCCAATTCAATGACCCAACTCGATTTTTCCCCCCATCATTAATGATTGAGATAATATCTTGACCTGGAGCAATATTGTATCTTGGAATAATAAAATCATTAGGTAAGTCATTAATATCAAAATTTTCTTTTAAAAATTGTTCAACTTCTTCAATGTCAACACTAACTGTAAATCTTCCACACATAATATATCTCCATTCCTTTTTATCTTATTTTACACATATTATTCTTTTTAAGCAATTATTTTAAAATCATAGTTATAAAGTAAAGAAATTTGTTATAATGAATACAATTAAATGTTTGGAGAATTGATATGAATCGTGTACAGATGTTATTAAGTATAATTAATATGAAGTTAAGAGATGTTTACGAAGACTTAGAATCATTTTGTGAAGACTATAATATTGAGGCTAATATTATAATTGAGAAAATGGCAAGAATTAATTATGTTTATAATATAGAAAATAACCAATTTATTAATAAAGAAGTCTTGGGGGAGATATATGAAAAAAGTTCAAATTTATACTGTAGATGCTTTTACAGATCAGTTGTTTTCAGGTAATCCAGCTGGAGTATGTATGGCTGATAATTTAACGAAAATGGAAATGATGTTAATCGCTAAAGAATTGAATTTGTCGGAAACAGCTTTTTTAATTAAATTGGATGAATATAATTTTCGCATTAAATTTTTCACTCCAACAGATGAAATCAATTTTTGTGGTCATGCAACACTTTCTTCAGCCTGGGTATTAGCAACTAAATATCATTATCTTGAGAAAACAAACAAGCTTGTTTTTAAAACTAATGTTGGCTTAATTCCCATTGATTTTGAAATTGTTGGTGGAAAATTTGAAAAAATTATGATGACACAAATAAACGCAGAAGTTAAAGAAATTAATGATTCAGTTAAATACCTGTTTGATATTCTTAATTTAGATATAATTAATTATGATAATCGTTATCCAATTAAATTAGGCTATACAGGTAATTGGGACTTATTTATCCCGATAAAAACCAAACGAGCAATTGATTTTTGTAACCCTAATTTGGACTTAATGAAAAAACATCATTTAGAAAACCAAATTACTAGTGTGCATTTATTTACAGATAATACATTAGATGAAGATTGTTTTTTATATACAAGGAATTTTGCTCCAGCTGTGGGAATTAAGGAGGATTTAGTAACTGGTTCAGCTAATGGTGCTTTAGTAGGATATTTAATAAATGAACATAAATTGTCTTGGGGTAATCATAATCTTAAAATTAAACAAACAAATTCTTTAAATAGACAAGGTGAAATTTATGTTTATACTGACATATCTTGTGGGAATTTATTGATTAAATTAGGTGGAAGGGCAGTATCTTCCTTTGAAAGTGTAATTTATTTATAAAAATATAAAAAAAATAATCTTAATAATTGTTAAATCGTATTTTTAATATATAATAAAGGTAACAAATAAAGGAGGGTGTAAATGAGGTATTTTAAATTTGCTCATAATCAATCAGAAAAAGGAATGGGGAAGACATTTTTATATGCCATAATTTTAGGGCTAATATTTGCAGTATCCATTTTAGTTACATTATTAAAGGGAATGTCAAATTTCGATGAGCGTGAACTAAAAGATTTCGCTAATGAAACTGGATGTATCTTAGTAGATTATAAATTGCAGTGTGATAGTGATTACTATGAATATGAAGGAGTAGTAATTGATCTAAATTACGAAGATTCTAATGATTACCAAGATGTAATAATTTTAACAAAACAAAGAATATATACCCAAGACCAGTCTTTTACATATGAACAAGCTTTAGATGTATTTGGCCATTCCGGTGGAGACTTAAATGTGGATGATGTAATAAATATATTTTATGATTTCCAAACTATAATACTTGTAGTCGGATTTATTGGTTCATTAATTGGAAGTACTATATTCTTTTTAGTTGGTAATACTTTACTTGCAGCTGTAATGATATTGATTTTCAAAGGCTATAAATATGGACAAATGTATAAATTAATAATGCTAACTATCGCACCGTTTGTGCTGTTTAATGCTATTACAAGAATGATTTTTGATGCTACATTAATTGGTCAATTAACTTCTTATATTCCATATGTCGGTTGGATTCTTCACATCACACTTGATTACGCAATTATTTATGGACTAACATATTTAGCTGTAATTGAAGGTAAAAAATTACAGCCAATTGGGGAAGAAGAAGTAATAGAAAATAAAGTGTGGTAATACCTAAGGGTATTAACTAATTAGCAATTATAATCTAAGATTTGTTTTAAAATATTAGTAGGTGAAGAAAATGAAATGGCGAGTACATGGAGCTAATCCTAATAAGTTATATAAACAATTTAATATTGAAATGCCTGAAGATGTAATTGATTTTAGTGATAATGCTAATGCGATAAAACAAGAAACGGTTTTAAACATCAAATATGAAAATTACTTTGATGAGTATCCTGACGATGAGGTCTTTAAACTGAAAGAATTTATTAGTAAGAAAGAAAGCCTTTCTATTAATAATATTTTGTTTACAAATGGAACTAATGAAGCAATCTATATCATTGCTTCATATTATCAAAATAAAACTGTAGCAATATTACATCCAACCTATTCTGAGTATGAATTGGCACTAATTGCATTTGGTGTTAATGTGAGTTATGTTTATGATCTTAATGAAGTAAATGAAACCCACGCTGCATTAATTGTATGTAATCCTAATAACCCTACGGGTAGGTACTATGATTATGAAACGTTGGATAAAGTTATTAATCGATTGAAAAAGATTAATGTAGATTTAATAATTGATGAAGCCTATGTGGATTTTATGAATGTAAAACATAAAACCCTAGATGTAATTAATAATCAAAATATTTATATTCTTCGTTCATTAACAAAATTTTATCATTTATCAGGCTTGAGAATAGGTTATTTACTATCTCATCAAGCTAACATCAATAAAATAAAAAGAAGGCAACCAACTTGGAGTGTAAACAGCATTGCACAAATAGTTGCTTATGAGTATTTGAATGATGTAAGTTTTATTAAAAAAACAAAGTTGTTTTATGAAAAAGAAAGAAATAGGATATTTAATGAGCTTAAACTTTTGAACTTTGAAGTTTTAGATAGTAAAGTTAATTTTTTTGTGATGAAGGTTGATGATGATGAGTCACTAATTAAATATCTACTTACAAAAGGAATTGTTGTGCGTCATACGCGAAATTTTCCTAAACTTTTAGGTAAATACATTCGAATAACGATTAAGTCAGTTGAAGAAAATAATTACCTAATTAAATCATTAAAAGAGTACCTAGAAATTTCTAAAAAAAGCATATAATTATGCTTTTTTTTTAAGGTTAATCGAATTGTTTGATAGTATAGTTATCGTAGGTAATCCATGTTATAATGTTTTTTAGAGTTATAAAGAGGTGCAAAGATGTTTAAAAAATATGTGGCGGATAAATTATTTTATAGGGAATTATTTATTGTAATTATTCCTATTATATTACAATTCTTTATTCAAAATTTTATGAATTTTATTGATAATATTATGGTCGGTCAGTTAGGAGAGCCAGAAATAGCTGGTGTTGCGGTAGCGAATCAATACTACAAGTTATTTTATCCGACAATAGTATCAATTTGTACAGGTGCTGCTATATTTACTGCTCAGTTTTTTGGATCGAAAAAATATCCTCAACTTCAAAAAATGTTTGGAATTAAACTTGTATTTCCAATGATGATTGCCGCAATATTTTTTTTAATCGGTGTTATGTTTCCAGAAAAGATTGTTTTAATTTTCCTTGACCCTGCTAAGGAAGCGGAAAGAAAAGCAATTACTTACGGCGTTGATTATTTAAGGATTGCAATCTACAGTTATATTCCACTAACAATTTCGACTGCCTTTACTTTTACTCTAAGACCTTTGAAATTAACTAAGATACCTATGATTGCTAGTGGAATTGGGATGATAATTAATTCATTTTTAAATTTCTTTCTAATAAATGGTGTCTGGATTTTCCCTGAACTTGGTGTAAAAGGCGCAGCAATCGGAACAGTAATTGCCAGAATAGTGGAGTTATCCATATATATATATATCTTTATTAAAAAGGACTTCGCATTTAAAACCAAAATAGTTAATTATTTTAAATTAGACTTCACATTAATTAAAAAGACCCTTTTAAAAGTGTTACCACTTTTTATCAATGAATTGTTTTATTCAATAGCGTTAATTCTTATCTTTAAAACTTATAGTGATTTAGGTACTAGTGCTGTTAGCGTTATTAATATTGCTGATATTGTAAGTCAAATCGTTTTTATTTTAGCTAGTGGTTTAGGTACCGCAACGAGTATTTTAGTAGGGTATAAACTAGGTAATAATGAGTTAGAAGAGGCTGAAAAAAATGCCAATTATTTACTAGGTTATGCCGTATTTATGGGAATTATCATTGCTATTATCGCGAGTATGCTTGCTTTTGTTGTTCCAATATTCTATAATATTAAGCCTGAGACTAAAATATTAACTTCGTATGCCATCTTGATTCAAGGAATTGTGGCGCCAATTCTAATGCTTACAAGAATCCCCTTTTTTGTTTTACGAAGTGGGGGAAGAGTTAATGAAGTGGTTTTACTAGATTCTGCTTTCATGTGGGTTGTAAAAGTTCCAACTGCATTTTTCTTTGGCTTTGTATTACATGTTGGGATTATTCCGCTGTTTTTAAGTGTTGAGGCAACGAGAATCCTAAACGCTATTATAAGTATTCATTACTATAAACAAAAAAAATGGTTAATTAATTTAACAGAATAAATATTTTTGTATAATTAAATAAGATTAAGTTACAATAATATTAATAACTATTGCATCTTTCATTAGGATTAACTAATATAAGATTAGCGATAGTTAAAAAGAGTCTTGTTCGCTAAACAAGACTCTTTTGATATATTTACGAACCGGTAGATTTATAATGCTTAACACCATGATTCCAAATTGTAATGCAGGGAATTATAAATAAAATACCAAGTAGTGGTGTTAACATATATATAAACTTATTCTCGTTAACTTTATCAAGAACAAACATTAATGGTAAATAATTTACTGTTCCTAAGGGGATTACAAAAGTAAAGAATTTTCTAATAAACTTATTATAAATAGTAAGGGGATATTGTGCCATTGCTCTACCGCCATCACTAAAAATATTAATAACTTCTAGACCCTCAATTGTCCAAAAAGCAAATGTGGCACCGATCATGAAAATTCCAATAAAAATGATGATTCCACTAATTATCATAAACATTAAGGTTATAGTTTTCATGATGCTCCAATCAATATTCAAATGATATATGGCATAGATTAGGACAATAATTGCTTGAAGTAATCTACCTATCCTAGAAAACTCAAATCTAGTACCAAATACTTGAAGAATTGTGCTTCTAGGCCGAAGTAAAATTCTATCGAAAGTGCCAGATTTAATATTTGTAGAAAACACATCAAATCCTCTACCAAAACATTCACTTATTGAAAAAGCAATGTGGATAATTGCGTATGTTAGTGCAACTTCATATAATGACCATCCACCGACATTAGGAAATCGTAAAAATAAAAGGTAAATTCCAACGAAGATTATAAAGGGTACAAAAAATTGACCAACGGCTAAAAGGATAAACGAAGTTCGATACTGAAGTTCTTTTTTTATGAGTATTTTTAGATATTTAAAATAAATTTTCATTTTAACCTCCTTGGACAATTATATTTTTCAAGGCTTTTTTCATCCCTAGTTTTCCTATTGAAAATAAAATTATAATCCATGTAATTTGGATAATAATACTTATTAAAGCTTCTTTATTACCAATATTTCCTGCATATATCCTAAAAGGAAGGTCTGAACAATACCTAAAAGGTAAGATGTAAACAATAGTTTTTAATAGATGAGGCATTAGTGGTACTGGTATATTCATTCCAGAGAAAAACTCACCCATTAAACTAAATATCAAAAGTGATCCCGTTCCATTCATTGTATAAAATATGGAAATATACATTAGCATCGAAATTGCGACAAGAATAATTAACCCTAAAATTAAAGTGATAATAAAGAGAATAAATGAAATTAAATTATCCGGAAGAGTAAGGTTGTAGGGATATGGCAAAAGGAATGCGATTATTAAAATCGGGGAAAAACGTAATAAACCCTTAGATAATCTCTGAGCAATAAGTTTAGCGTACCAAAAACTATATAAATTAATAGGTCGGCATAGTTCATAAGCAATGTTTCCTTTTGTAATATGATCGATAATTTCATTATCTCTTAACCATAACACAAAAAAGGCTAAAAAGCTTTGTTGTAACCATAAAACCTCAATTAGTTCATGTAATGTTATTGGTTGAGGTGTTGATGTACTATTATAAAAAGCTTGATAAACCATAATATAAATGAAACCCCAAAAAAATTGAGTTAGGGCTCCAGCTAAAGCTGCTGTTCGGTATTGAAAACCATGTAATAATCTAATTTTAAACAAGGAATAATAGGCTATCATATTTGATACTCCCTATATAAACTGACAATTATTTCTTCGATTGGACGACTATCAACTGATAAATCTAATAAATCATATTTTTTTGAAAGTAGATTAATGCAATCAGAAATTTTAATAATGCTAGTATCTACAGAAAGCATTAATCTTTCCTTAGATTGGGAAATAAGTTTAACCCCTGGTATATTTATTACTTCGTTACTCTCAGAATAATCGATTGTAATTACTTTTTGAGAATTAAATTGATTTTTTAATTTTGCTAAATTTCCATCTAATAAAATTTTACCTTTACCAATGAGAATAATCCTACTTGCTAATGCTTCAATGTCTTGCATGTCATGTGTTGTTAAAATGACGGTAACTTGTTTTTCTTTGTTTATTGTTTTAATAAATTGTCTTACAGCAATTTTAGATACAGCATCTAGTCCAATAGTTGGTTCATCTAAAAATAAAATTTTGGGATTATGTAGAAGGGATGCCCCTATTTCACACCGCATTTTTTGACCTAAACTAAGCTGTCTAACTGGTGTATCTAATAATTGTGAGATATCTAAAGTAGATACTAGTAAATCTAAATTTTCTTCAAACATTTTTTCGGGAATTTTATAAATATCTTTTAATAAATTATAAGAATCCATTACAGGAACATCCCAAAAGAGTTGGGACCTTTGACCAAAAACAACTCCGATATTCTTGACATAATTTACACGATCTTTCCAGGGAGTATATCCTAGAATTTTACAATTTCCTTTATCAGGAACTAAAATACCACTCATTATTTTAATAGTAGTCGATTTACCGGCTCCATTTGGTCCAATGTAACCAATGATTTCACCTTGCTTAATATTAAAAGTAAGATCATCAATTGCTTGAATGGTAGTAAATTGGGGATGAACAAATGATTTTAGAGCGGAAATTATACCTGGGTTTCGTTTTGCTACTTTAAATGACTTACTTAAACCACTAACTTCAATCATATTTAACCTCCGTATAAAAAGAAACTATATAAGTATAAAGTAATTAATTAAAGTTGTCAAGTTGATTTGTGATATAATATATTAAAAATAATAAAATTGGGAATTTTTGTCATTAATTCGTATGTATATGTGAAAGGGGATATATATGGAGTTTGTAGCAGGATACCCATTTTCATTTTACTAACTAAATAATCATAAGTTGTAATACGCTAGTTACTAGGTAAACTAGTGATTTCTTTAATAATATGAGTATTTTTTAGTGTTGTAATATATTTAGGTAAATTTTAACAAAAAAACGCTTGCGATTTACAATACGTTTTAATGTGCTTTTAATAAAACACCTCCTATTTCTTCAGAAACAATTACTTGCTTCATCATACTGGACTATTTGATAGCTTTCTAAATAGTCAATATCAATAAGATTAATAATGAAATCAAATTTGTTGCCACTTCAAACATTTTCTAGAATTACTTTTTTTTCATCGTAAAGGTACTATTCATTAGCTAATTCATTCTTTCATTCTTCTCCCTCCAAAACATCAGCAGTGTACTTTAAAATGTCACCAGGTTCACATTTTAAAATCTTACATATTTTATTTAAAGTAGAAAATCGTATAGCTTTAGCCTTATTACTTCTTAAAATTGATAAATTTGCCTCTGTTATGCCAATTGTTTCGGCCAATTCTTTAGAAGTAAAATTATTTTTTCTGATAATTTCGTCTAGATTAACGTAGATACTCATTCTATATAATTAAACAGTGTTCCTTATATACTTTGTAACTTTGATTCATAAAATGTGATAGTAAATAAAACACTAAAGCTAAAACGATCTGTGTAAGCGGGAGTTCAAAATTGATTGCTAGGTTTTGGACTTTATCAGAAAAGATAAACTCTAACACTTCATTTGTAATAGACCTTATAAGCGGATTTAAAGGAGTTACGCTTAAAGATAGGTTTATTAATAAATAAAGTGACCGGCTAATAAGAATTGATAAAGAAGTGAAGAACAATAAACCAATTATTTTGAATCTATAAGTTTTCTTATATTTAATTAGTTTAATTAATACTTCTATGTTTCCAATTGAATTTAATCTTTTGCTTATTAGAGTATAAAAAAAAAGAAAATACAATTTAGTTCTTTAATTAACATAATTACCTCTAATTATTGTTTTTCGATAATATTTAATTTTATTATATGATGGCTATTAGCGGAAATCAATAATATTTAAAAAGATGTTAAAATTTAATTATAAATACGTTTATCATCTGATATAATTTTCTTATAGAGAAGAGGGATAAAATGAATGAAACAGTTGAATTATTGAAAAATCGATGTTCTTTGAGGAAATACGCTGATAAAGAGATTAGTCGAGAACATCTGGATATTATTTTAGAGATGGCGATGAGAGCACCTACAGCTGGGAATATGATGCCTTATTCGATAATCGTTGTTAAGGATGAATTAATGAAAGATAAATTAAGCCGTACATGTGACAACCAACCTTTTATTAGGAACGCTTCGGTATTATTAATATTTGTAGCTGATTATCAAAAATGGTATGACTATTACCAAATTAATGATGTAAAGAAATTTTGTTATGAAAATGGAAGATCATTTGCAGGACCAAGCTCTGCTCAGCTATTTTTAGCGCTAGAAGATGCCCTGATTGCGAGTGAAAATGCGGTTATTGCTAGCGAATCATTAGGAATTGGCTCTTGTTATATTGGAGACATTATGGAAAATTATGAAACCCACAAAGAATTACTTAATCTTCCAAAGTATGCTTTTCCTGTAGCGATGTTATGTTTAGGTTATTATCCTGAAGGGTATAAAAAAACAAAAAGAGATAGGTTTGATGAAAAATATATTGTCTTTAGTGAAAGGTATCAAAAATTAAATAATGAAGAAATAATTACAATGTTTGCAGATTTAGATAAACGATTTCCTGAAAAAAACTCATATAATGCGAAAAATTTTGCCCAACTTCATTATGCTTATAAAACTAATTCTGATTTTTCGAATGAAATGGAGCGATCTATAAATGAGGTATTAAAAGTATGGAATGATAAATAAATCCAAAAACGTAGAAAATTACTTTTATTCAAAAAGTTTATTTGTTATGATATAACTATAAAATAATTTAAAAGGGGGATAAAAGTGGCTAAGGAAAGTTTAAAGAAGTTTTTAAATGAACTAACTCAATATACTGAGTTACGAGTTCAAGAGAATCGCAACCTAAGTATGACATTTTTAAACGGTGATATGGTTACGAATTCAAAAAGTAGTAACAACGGTGTTGGCGCTAGGGTTTATAAAAATGGAGCTTGGGGTTTTGCTTCAAATGCTGATATTGATGATGATAGTGTTAGGGAAGTTTTAAAGGCAGCAAATAATAATGCAGCTTTCTTAAATTCAAAAATGAATATTAGTAAAGATTTTTTTCCTAAAACAATAGGTAATATGGAAAACGATTTTCGGTCTAAGAAAAATAGTCTTTCTCAAAGCGAAATTAAAGATTTTTTGAAAGAACTAGATCAATACATTGCTGAAAAATATCCTGATTTGGCACAGCGTGTTGTTGGAGTAAGAGAGTTATCAATGGAGAAAACACTATTAACATCAGATAATTCAAATTTCTACTCTTTTGTACCTTCATCAGCAGTTATTGTGCAGTTTACTATTATGAAAGATGGAGCTCCTGTTAATATTTATGAGTTGTTTGGTGGTTTAGGTCAATTACAAGATCATCTTTCAAATCCAAGTAAATTATATGAAAAGATTGATAAACTCTATAAATTATTAATTGATAAGAGTGAAGGCATAAACGCCAAGGGTGGATTACGAGAAGTAATTTTAGACTCTAGTATTTCGGGGATTTTAGCACACGAGGCTATAGGGCATACTACTGAAGCTGATTTAGTTTTAGGTGGTTCTATTGCTGCTGAGTTTATGAACATGAATGTGGCTTCTCCTTTAGTTACCTTAATTGACTTTGCTCATTCTTATAATGATAAAACTTTACCTATTCCAATATATATGGATGATGAGGGAACAGTAAGTGAAGATGTTGTTATTATTGAAGATGGAATCCTTAGAAATTATATGCATAATAAAGAATCAGCTCGAATATTTAACACGGTACCTAAAGGAAATGCTAGAGCTTGGCAATTTAGCGATGAACCATTAATTAGAATGAGAAATACCGCAATCCTACCTGGAAAAAGCAAATTAGAAGATATGATTTCATCAATTGAAGATGGTTATTATTTAATGAAAACTACTAATGGTCAAGCTGATACAACTAGTGAATTTACATTTGCTGTAAATATGGGATATGAAATTAAAAACGGAAAATTAGGAAAAGCCATTAAAGACACAACTATTTCAGGCATAGCTTTTGATGTATTGAAGAGCGTAACTGCAGTTAGCGATGAAATGAAATGGAGTGGCTTTGGAATGTGTGGTAAAAAACAACCTATTCCAGTGGGAATGGGTGGTCCTTCAATTAAATGTAAAGTTAATATAGGAGGAGAATAAAATGGTTAATAACGAAATTTTAGTTTATGCTTTAGGAAAGTTAAAAGATCAAGTTGAAAAAAGTCAATGTTATGTTTCTCAAAGCAAAAAGTATGAGTTAAATTTAGAAAATGGCGAAATGTCACTTCTAAGAACAACATTAGATAATACTTTCGGAATTACAATTATTAATAATCATAAAAAAGGCAACATTACATTGAACAAAACAGATACACAATCAGTAGATGATGCGATTATAAGTATTATTGATATTTGTGAAAGTTCAGAAGTAGATACAGCTTTTGATATTGCTCCTTTTCAACAATCTAAAGTATTCGCTTTAGGAGATCAAGCACCAGATTTAGATAAAATGTATGATTTATTAAACCAATATGCAAAAGAAGTTAAAGATAAATATCCAACAATAAAGTTGATGGATACAGCGATTAGTTTTACTTTAACAAAAAAGTATCTAATGAATTCAAACGGGGTAGATTTTACTGAAGCATTGGGAACTTATAATTTTAGTAGTGTGTTTGCTGCTAAAAGTGGAAATAAAAGCTCATCATTT
Source organism: Haloplasmatales bacterium 4B (assembly GCA_003586005.1). Taxonomy (GTDB): domain Bacteria; phylum Bacillota_I; class Bacilli_A; order Haloplasmatales; family Haloplasmataceae; genus NSKI01. The sequence goes on from NSKI01000001.1 coordinate 88,528, forward strand.
AATTATTCAGGTTATTATTTACGTCAACTCGAAAATGATTTATTGAGTTATGGTTCAATTAATAAAGTATTAAAAGAAACTACTGAACAAATCGAAACAAATTGTATTGAAGGCAAGTTTAAAGGTGAAGTAATTTTATCCCCAGATTGTATGGGTGAATTTATCTCTAATTATATTAATACTTATTTAACAGATGTTCCACTTATTTCCAAGACTAGTTTATTGAAAGATAAACTAAATGAACAAGTTGCAAATCCTATATTTACACTCCATTCAAAACCACGAAGTGAAAAAATTACCAAAGGTTATAATATTACAGGAGACGGTTTTGAAGCTGAAGATATGACAATTATTGATAAAGGTAGATTAAATAGTTTTGTATTATCCTTATATGGAGCTAATAAAACTGGTTTAGAAAGATCTAAAAATACAGGTGGGTGCTTCATAGTAGACCCAGGTGAGACAAGTATTGAAGAAATGATTAAATCAGTTGATAAAGGTGTATTAGTAAATCGTGTTTCAGGTGGACATCCAAATGATAATGGCGATTTATCAGTTGTTTTAAAAAACAGCTACTACATTGAGCATGGTGAAATTAAATTCCCATTAAATGAAACTATGATTTCATTAAACCTTAATGAGGCATTTAAGAACATAAATCAAGTATCTAAAGAAACTATCGATTTCGGTTCAGATATATTTCCTTATGTTAAAGTTAAGGATGTATTAATATCGGGGAAATAGAATAATTAGCTATATTACCGATACCAAATATTACAGAACCTGAGTTTTTACTTAATGTAAAAACTCTTTTTTTATATAAAGTAATTGACAATTCAATTTGGATGTGCAATAATGATGTAAAGTAGTTTACATTAATCTCATGAAAAGAGTAGTTTTTTTGATGATATATAAATAAACTAGCAAATGCTGGGTAAAATAATGTAATAAAATGTAAACAATCATATATCGAGTAAGGAGGAAAAAAATGATAAGTTGTAATAATGTCTTTTTTGAATATGAAGTGGATAATCCGATATTAAAAAATGTAAATTTAAGTCTTAGTAGTGGTAAAGTTGGTGTTCTATTAGGTCTAAAAGGTTGTGGGAAAACAACATTTTTAGAGTGTATAGGAAAAAATAATAATACATACAAAGGGTTAATATCTACAGAAGATAATTGCCGATTTATTAAAGAATTACCCGAATTTTGTAATGATTTAACAGGTCTAGAATATGTTGATATGCTTTTATCAATTGGTGGCAATAAAACTACAGGTATAGTATATGAATTAATAAACAGTATTGGTATAAAAAGAAACCTAGAAAAATTGATAAAAGATTCATCTTTATATACTAAAAATATTTTAATATTATTATCATCAATATGTTTAGATAGTGATACGATTTTACTAGATGATCCGTTTTATGGATTAGACAGAAAGTCGCAGTTAGTATTAATAAAATTGATAAAAATGTTAAAGGAACAAAGTAAAACGATTTTAATTTCTACAAATTTAATTCATTTTGGTTTTGATATAGCTGATGAATTATTTATTCTACATAGAGGCAAGATAAAACAACTTAAGAACGTCTTTAAAAATTCAACTCAATATGATCGTAAAATAATGCCATTATTATTCTAGAGGTGATGCATATGAAAAATAAAATCCGCGAGCCCATAAATGCGTTTACGCATCTGTTTGGAGCTTTATTAGCCGTAGTAGGGTTAATAGTTTTATTAACAATAACAATTAAAACTAACAGTACACCAAAAAGTATCATAGCGATTATTATATTTGGTATAAGTATGATTCTCCTTTACTCCGCTAGTGGAATTTATCATCTGGTAATTGGTAGCGATAAATTAATAGGAGTATTAAAAAAAGTAGATCATTCGATGATTTTTATCCTTATAGCCGGTAGTTATACACCATTTTGTTTATTAGGACTTAATGGCGGTTGGAAATGGACTTTTATTACTTTAATTTGGACAATCGCTATTGTGGGGGTACTGCTTACAATATTTTATATTAATATGCCCAGGTTTATTAAAACAACTATTTATATATTCATGGGTTGGTTAGCCATAATAGCTATTTATCCTTTGTATCTATCTTTAACTTTTTTAGGAGTTTTATGGTTATTAATTGGTGGAGTGTCTTACACAATTGGGGGAATTATCTATGGTTTGAAAAAGCCAAACTTTTCAACAATATTTGGATCACACGAAATTTTTCATATTTTTGTTATGTTAGGAAGTAGTTTTCATTATTGGGCTATTCTAAAATTTATTATTTTAAAATAAAAATCTAAATTTATATTTAGATTTTTTTATCAAATATAATTCATAAATTAATGAATTATTTCACAAATATATAGTATATACCTAGTTAAATTTGCTATAATGATAGTATAAATAAGTTTTAGGAGGCGATGGTGTGAGAGTTAGGAGTTTAGCTAAGGCAATTATAGTGAAAAATGATAAAATACTTTTAACTAAAGTTAAAAGTAACCTAGAGGAATTCTATGAATTACCTGGGGGAATGAAAGAATATAATGAAACATTAGTTGAAGCTGTTGTTAGAGAATGTATTGAAGAAAAAGGAATATTAGTTGAAATATCTGATTTAATATTTGTTCGTGAAGTAATTGAGGAAACGGATATTTTAGATCCTGAAATTCATCAAATCGAATACTATTTTGCATGTAATATTGCCAAAAAAAGTTTAGATGTAAAGCCAGATTGTTTTATCCCGATAAAAGACATCGGAAATTTAAATATCTTTCCAGAAGAGTTAAAAGATCACTTAATCAATTATTTAGTAAAACAACCTTATAAGGTTTACTTAAGTGATACTTATTAACCACCAAAAAGCCCTTAAGGGCTTTTGATTGTTATTAGAGCCAAAAACTTCGAACTCTTTTTGGATTTCTTCTTTTCCTGATAGGAGTTCTTTGAGGGAATTTAAAATTTTTAGGTTCTATTTTGTGAGTTAAACCTTTATAAGTTTTTTTAATCTCGCTCATTAATTCAATTATAGAGTAAACCGACCTAAAATCTATATCCATATGCTGCCTCCTTGTAAAGTAATTCTTACTATACATTATGGCAAATTGATATATATGTAAGGGCAAAAATGAATGATAATTATAATTGAACGAATTCATTATTTTAATAATTAACGATATGATTTTCAAACTTACCAAGGTAGCTAATTGTTTTCACTTTTGTATGTAAATTCCATCTGGTTTAACAGTTTTTTCCAGTCTTGAACTATGAATTATATCATGATACAATCATTGTATTATTACCATTGTTGAAGCAACTAAGGGAACTATTCATACAATGCGTTATTATGATAAAGAAGAATTGCTGGGTTTAGAAGTTAACTTACATTATTAAAAGAGATGTCGATATAAAAATTGTTGGGGAAATAGATTATAAAGTAGGGTATTATAATATGTTAGTGAAGAGGATCTGAACTATACATAAAATAGATAAATTTATATTAACGAAAATAAGGGGGAATATTAGTGGAAAATATTATTTCAATTAAAGGCTTAAGCATGTCATATGGAGCGAAAAAAGTTTTAAATGACATCAATTTAGAAGTTAATAAAGGGCAAGTTATTGGTTATATAGGACCAAATGGAGCTGGGAAATCGACTACTGTTAAAATTATGTTAGGGCTTGTTTCGGGCTATACAGGTACAGTGAAGGTCTTTGGTGAAGATATTGCAAATGGAGATGTGGAATATAAAAGAAGAATTGGTTATGTACCTGAATCAGCTGATATTTATGATAATTTGACGGCAAGGGAATATTTATTATTTATAGCCCAGTTATTTGGCTTAAATGAATTGGAAGCTATTAAAAAAGTAAATCAATTGATATGTGCTTTTAATATGGAAGATGTAATCAATTCAAGGATATCTTCCTTTTCGAAGGGAATGAAGCAAAAGATACTAATTATATCAAGTTTGATTCATAATCCTGACATTTTATTTCTTGATGAACCTTTAGCGGGACTTGATGCTAATAGTGTTATGATTGTTAAGGAGTTGCTAGCAATTTTAGCTAGTAAAGGGAAAACAGTTTTTTATTCATCACATATAATGGATGTTGTAGAAAAAATAAGTGATCGGATCATCCTTTTGAATAATGGAAATATTATTGCTGATGGTAGTTTTGAAGAGTTGAAAAAGATGTCAAAAGACGGATCACTTGAACAAATATTTAATGATTTAACCGGATTTAATCAGCAAAAAGAAATTGCTAATTCTATTATTCAAATAATGGAGGATTAGTTTTATGAAAGATTTTTTTGTTTTAAAAGTATTAGATCGCTTTAAATTTATCTTTAAGACATTGAAAATCGACTATCCGATTATGAGAAAAATACTACAAATAAAATTTATAGTTGATAATAGAAGAGTTCCAATGATGTTTGGAAATAATGTAAAAAATTTACATGATAAAAACAATTTATTTATTAAATCACTTTGGATTTATTCATTACTGGGAGGAGTAATAATAATTCCGTTAGTTTTCTTTTCGGATAGTATGATTTATCAGATGAGCATTATTTTTGGACTCATCCTCTTCTTGATTACCTCATCAGTTATTTCAGATTTTTCTTCTGTTTTACTTGATATACGCGAAAAAACAATTATTGGGACTAAACCTATAAACTCTAGAACGATAAGTGCTGCTAAATTTATTCACATTGTTACATATATGTATTTTCTGACATTGTCCATTGCTTTACCAGGAATTTTAGCTTTTTTAATTAAAAATTGGGTTTTAGAGGGTTTTGTATATAGTTTTTTGTTTGTTTTATTATTTATCATAGAGCTCACCTTTTTGGATCTTTTTATTGTGGTTCTTACAACGCTATTATATTTATTTATTTTAAAATTCTTTGATGGTGAGAAACTAAAAGATATTATAAACTATGTTCAAATAATTACCGCAATTACCCTTGTTATGGGTTATCAATTTTTGGGTAGGGCATTTATCTTTTTTTCAGATTCTCGTATTGAGTTTACACCTGAATGGTATCACTATCTGATTATGCCTTTATGGTTTGGTTCTACCTTTGAAATGTTATTCAAACCGGATTATAATCCTAATTTGATTATTTATTCTTGTTTAGCTGTTGTGGTTCCAATTATCTCATTCTTAATTTATTTAAAACTTATTCCTACTTTTGAAGCTAATTTATTAAAATTAAATCAAAACCAATTGAAGGGTAAACCAATTAAAAAGAAACTTTTGGGTAAAATCATTACAAGGGATAATGAGGAAAGGTTATTTTACCGCTTTACATCACAAATGATGAAATCAGAAAGAGGCTTTAAATTAAGAGTTTATCCTTCCTTAGGATTTTCATTAATATTTCCATTAATATTTTTACTTAATGGCGTATCTAGCATTAATAATATAGCATCAACAAAATTATACTTTTTTATTTATTTTTGCGTTTATTTACTCCCTGCAGTAATTATTATGTTGCAGTATTCAGTAAATTATAAAGCTGCATGGATTTATAATGCAACACCAATTAAAGAGCTCGGTAAAATAAGCAAAGCGGCACTAAAAGCTTTTATAACTAATTTAATTTTGCCAATATATATAATTGAGAGTGCCGTCTTTCTATATTTATTTGGCTATCAGATTATCCCTGATTTAATAATTATTTTTATAACGATACTAGTATTTACTGTGATTAGTTATAAAATTGTAGTTCATCATTTGCCATTTACCGAATCATTTGAAAATTATGATAAAAGTCAAGGGGTTATAGCGTTGTTAATGATGTTACTATTAGGTGGTTTTGCAATTGTCCATCTTATCTTCACTTTATTTAATTATGGTAGTTATATTTATTTAGTCATATTGCTTGTAATTAATCTTCTTTTATGGAAATACAGTTTCAATTTTAATGAAAGAAGCTAAATAATGATAAAATAAAAATGAACTTCTTTGCAAGTTCATTTTTTAATTTAATATTTTTAGTTTATGCTTTAAATATATTTTTTTCAAGGTTTAATTGATGGACAAAGTCTTTTATATCAGCTAGTTGTTTTTTATATACATCTATAATTGTTAAATCTAATGGTTTAAACATTTTCAAATCAAAAGTATCTATCCCAGTATTAATCGCGATATAAAGTTGGCTATTTAGAAATGAAAAACTTATTTTATCTTGATATTTTCGATCTAAGATTAATAATCTTTCCATAAAGTGAGGTGTAAGAATATAAAAAGCATCATGCTCATTATCAGAAAAAATTGAAAGTTCAGAATTAAACTTTACAGATTCTGTTTTGATCTTATTCCATCCAAATATGTTGTCAAAAAACTTAGGTTGATTAACTAAAATATTAGATTTAAATCGTTTGTTGAAATCAAATTTGTAGACTCTACCTAAAAAGGTTGTAACTACTGTTGTTGATTTACCAGAGCTTCTTACATCTTGGATTTTTACATCAGCTGATTTAAAGCTGACACCTTCATATTTTCCAATCATTAAATCTTCAGAGTAATAGCGATCTTGCTTTTTTAGCACCTTGGATTTAAATATCTCTTCCTCATGAAATCCTGATGCTACATCATACGTACAATCTGGATAGATTCTTTGAATTTCATCTGGCAAAAAAATGGTTTTAAATTCATTGCTAATTCTTTTGAATTGGCTTCTGGCATATCCTGATAATATTCCTCCACCTAAAAAACCTATTACCAAAACAGGAATTGCTGCACCTCTTGTACTTGCTCCAATAGGTACCCATAGTATAAAACATAATCCTGAAGATATATAGCCAATAATTGACATAGTTTCATATTTAGCTTTCCTTTGATTAAAATAATTAAGATCTTTTTTCATAATACCTCCACAAAACTTTATACAACAATTATATCATATTTATATTTTTTAATTGTTAAATCTGCTTATTTTCACGTTAAAAAGTATTTATTCGGTGACCAACTTCAATTTACTATTTATTTAATCATATGTAATTGAATAATTAGTTGCTTAACTCATAAAACACTGCCTTTTTCTCTAATTATTCTTATTATATTTAATATTGGTAAATAAATATATGTTATAATATAATCACAAGTTGAAAATAGACACAGTACTTTATTATAACTTTAAGGTGAAAAATGGGTATGACCGCATTGCGTTTTTCCACAGGTTCATGTGGAAAACATTTAAATCACAGAAAGATCCCGATAAATATAAAAATCATGAAAGAAATCGATAGATAAGTTAATTCAAATACATTTGGAGACACTAAATCATTAAATTTTCATCTAGATACATAGCTCATTAATTTAATAGCATCTGAATTAATTTATTTAATCGGTTTTGTTTAGTTTCTTCTTTCTTAGCTGAAACAATTTTATTGATTTCTTCTTTTTTAATGTAACGAGGTAATTCATTGAACTTTTTTAATAATGTTTCATTAATGTTAATTTTCTCTAAGATAAAATCAGGAATAATTAAACTTTTCTGTTTTGTTTCATATTCCATTTTAACTTTAATTGTATCACCAATTTTCTTTTCGCATAGTTTTTGCATATCTTTATTAAAAACCATATAGTGACCGTTTCTACTTGGTAATAAAAATCCTTCAAACTGATAACCGTCAATAAAAGTCTTTACATATATTCTACCATTTGTACCAAATGTTTTTTTTATTGAAAATGGTATGTAAAAAACAGTCCAGGGTAGCTTTCCTTCGAGTTTTTTTAACTCAATGTTAAATTCATAAATCATAGTTTATCTCCTAAAATATTTTTATATAATTATAAAACATAAAAACTATTTGGGCAAGTGAGGTTAAATAATGAAAATAAGTAAATTACATGCAAGGTTATTTTTGCTAGAATATCAAAAATTATTAAATTGTAAGTGTCTTGAAGGTAAGGAGGGGATTATGTGCTTTTTGAAAAAAGTTGGCTCCATACAATTTGATCCATTAAGCATAATTGATATTAATCCTAATTTGGTTCTTCAAGCTCGGATAAAAGATTATAAATCAGAATATTTAACTGAATTACTTTATAAAGACCGACAGTTAGTTGATGATTGGGATAAATGTATGTGTATTTATGCAGTCGAAGATTGGCCATATTTCCAAAAATTTAGAGAGAGATTAAACAGGGATTATTCAAAGAATAGTGTAAGTCCAGAGATATTTGCAGAAATTAGAAAGACTATACAAGAAAAAGGTCCGATATCATCAGGTGATTTAGATTATAAAGAAAAAGTTAATTGGTTTTGGAATGACTCAAATATTGGTAAAGTAGCACTTGAAAGTATGTATTATAATGGAAAATTAATTGTTCACCATAAAGAAGGTATTAGAAAATATTATGATTTTACCAAGAATTGTCTTCCAAAAAACATTGCTGAAATGAAGGATCCTAATCAGGAAATTGAACAATTTTTCCAGTGGATTGTAAATAGAAGAATTGGTAGTGTAGGTCTATTATGGAATAGGCGAAGTGATGCCTTTCAGGGAATATCATTTATGAGAAGCAAAGAAAGAAATGAAGCCATTAAAGAACTAGTTAAAAAAAATAAATTAATAGAAGTGTTTGTTGAAGATATAGCTTATCCATTTTATCTAAGAAGAAGTGATTTATATATATTAGAAAAAATAATAAAAGGTATCAATTATGTGAATAAAGTATCATTTATAGCACCGCTAGATAATTTAATTTGGGATAGAGAATTAATTAAGCAATTATTTAATTTTGAATATACTTGGGAAGTATATAAACCAGCTTCACTTAGAATTTATGGGTATTATGTATTACCAGTTTTATTTGGTGATAAATTCATCGCCAGGTTTGAACCTCGCTATGATAAAAAGAAAAAAGTGCTTTCTATTTTAAATTGGTGGTATGAAGATGGTGTAGTAGTTACTAAAGAAATGATTACTAAGATACATGAAGCAATTAATGAGTTTAAAACGTATTTAAATGCGAATGAAATAAAGTGGTTATGTTCCATAGAGTGATTTGACAATTCATAAACAAAATCATATAATGTTAGTAATAAACTAGACAAAAGGAGATAATGTTTATGAATCACGAAGAATTGTTATGGAATGTCTCTATTGATGATTTAAAAGAAGGTTTTACTTTATTTATGGATAATTATGTATGTTTATGTTGTCATGAAACTTTTGAATTGGATAATATTTATAAACATAATAATCAGTTAGTTAACGCAAAAAAAGCGGTAAAAATTCATGTAAAAGAAAAACATGAATCAATGTTTAAATATTTAATTAGCATGGATAAAAAATACACTGGGTTAACCGATAATCAAAAATGTTTAGTAGAAATGTTTTATCAAGGGTTAAGTGATAAAGAGATAGTTAAAATTATAGGAGGTAGTACCTCAACTATTCGTAATCAGCGTTTTTCTTTAAGAGAAAAAGCTAAACAAGCCAAAATATATCTTTCAATTATGGATTTATTAGAGGGTGAATTAGCAGATAAAAATTCTGACAAGTTTGTAAATATTCATCGATTTGCCACAAATGTTGACGAAAGATACGCGATTACAGAAAATGAAAGAAAAACGTATTTAAAGACTTATTTTGATGGCGATAGGCTAGTTAATTTCCCAAGTAAACAAAAACGAATAATTGTAATTCTTCAACATATTGTAAAATATTTTGAAATTAATAAAAAATATTCAGAAAAAGAAGTAAACGAGATATTAAAAGCAATTTATCATGATTTTGTAACTATTAGGCGCTATTTAATTGAATATGGTTTCTTAGATCGTTTGAGCAATTGTAGTGAATATTGGGTGAAAATATGAATATAGAAAATTATTTAAACGAGGATGGTAAAATTAAGATTTGGCCGTCAAAACAATTGAAAAAATTAGAAGTTTTAACATATCTTGTACAGTTTTTTCAGTTTAATTATAACTACTCAGAAAAAGAAGTAAACGAAATAATAAATGAACATCATACTTTTAATGATTATTTTTTATTAAGGAGAGAGTTAATTAATAACCATTTATTAAGCAGAACATTAAATGGCGCAAAATATTGGCGAAATGAAATAAGGTGAGTTGTGTGAGTAAAATATTGGAAACTGATTTATTTTATCCAGTTAAATCTTTACTAGAGAAGAATGAATTTAAAGTGTGCAGTGAAATTGAGCATTGTGACATCGCAGCAATGAAAGGTGAAGAGCTAATCATTGTTGAACTTAAAACTAGTTTAAACATCGAGTTATTATTACAAGCAGTAAAAAGGCAGAGAATAACAGAAAATGTCTTTATTGGTATTCCACGTTTGAAAGTTATGTCGCAAAAAAAATGGAAAGACCTATGTTTATTAATAAAACGATTAGGGCTAGGGTTAATTGTTGTTTATCTAGTTGCAGAACCATATGCAGAAGTAATCATTGAACCAACCGTATTTGATATAATAAAAAGTTTAAAACAAGGGAAGAGCAAAAGAAGAAAATTAATAAAGGAATTTAGTGGTAGAACAATTGATAATAATATAGGTGGCAGTACAGGAAAGAAAATCTTAACAGCTTATAAAGAGCAGTCATTATATATTGCGTGTTGTTTATCTTTAATAGGTCCGTTATCACCTAAAGAATTACGACTATATGGTGCGGATAGAGTTAAAACAAATTCTATATTAAGTAAAAATTTTAATAATTGGTTTTATCGTGTTAGAAATGGTATCTACGATATAACGGAAGCTGGTAAACAAGCACTAATAAATTATCAGGAAATAACAGATATCCATTCAAAATTAATTGAAAATAAAATAAAAGTTGTCTAGTATTATGTTTATCAATAATTTCAAAAAATAAACTAATATTTTATTTTAGAATGTAAATAATAAGAATATAAATTATATTGCTAGTACTTGATTATTGAGCATATCTAGAAAATAATTCTATTACCATATGTAAAGTAATTTACAATTTTACTTTATTTATTTACAAAAACATGATATTCTAAAGAAAATTATAAAAAGGAGAAATATCATGCAATATAAAATAATAGCCGATAGTAGTTGTGAATTAACCGATAAAATGAAGAGTGAAATAGATATTGAAATTTCCCCACTAAGTTTACAATTACAAGATAAAATTTATGTCGATGATGAAAACTTAAACGTATTAGATTACGTAAATGAAATGAAAAAATGCCCAATTTCCCCTAAAACTTCTTGCCCTTCTCCACAAGATTTTATGGAGCTTTATAAAGGGGAGGAAAGTATATTTGCCGTTACATTATCGCAAGAATTAAGTGGAACATATAACAGTGCAGTTCTTGCTAAAAATTTATATTTAGAAGAAAACAAAGAAAAATTCATTCATGTTTTTAATTCAAAAAGCGCCTCAGTAGGTGAAACTTTAATTGTCTTAAAAATAGATGAATTAGCAAAACTTGGTTTGCCTGAGGAAGAAATTGTCTCTCAAGTGAATACATACATAAAAGAAATGAAAACTTTTTTCTTACTAGAGAGTTTAGAGCATTTAGCAAAAGCTGGGAGATTAAATTCATTGGTCGCTATTATTGCATCACTTTTGGCAATTAAACCGATTATGGGTTCAACAGATGAAGGTAGCATTCGTCTTGTTCATAAAGTAAGAGGGTATAAAAAAGCCTTTAAAAAATTTGTGGACACTATAGGCGAAGAAGGAACAGATTTAAGTACGCGGATATTAGGAATCGCACACTGTAATTGTCTTGATAGGGCTATAGCGTTTAAGGAAGCTGTTTTACAAAAATATAGTTTTAAAGATGTGTTTATTGTGGAAATGGCTGGACTAAGTTCAACCTATGCTGATGATGGAGGACTTGTCATAGCGTTTTAAATTTATAAGAATGGAGCGGATTCATGAGGTTTAAGTTAAAGGGAAAGACTAAACCCCATCCTAGTGTCGATGAAAAATTTAGGTTAATTTTTTTAATTTTATTTGCATGCTCGTTAATTCTTTTTGGATTATTAGCTGATTCCCCACAAGAGATAATATATGGACTAAGAAGAATTATACTAGACCGTGCTGTCTTAATAACTGACTATATTAAAATAGGTGGTATTGGAGCTGCTTTTGTAAATGCTGGATTAATAACTTTAATTTTTGTTTTTATATTATATAAAATGAAAATACATATAAGTGGAGCTACATATGCAGCGATTTTTACAATGGCGGGATTTTCTTTCTTTGGTAAAAATCTATTTAATGTTTGGTTTATCTTTTTAGGGGTATTTATTTATGCGAAAATTCAAAGAGTGCACTTATCTAGATATATTTATGTCGCGTTATATGGAACAGCTATGGCACCGATATCAACAGAATTTATTTTTTCGGATCAATTACCAGTGTACTTTGGCTTGCCATTAGGTGTATTTTTAGGGATATTGATAGGTTTGATCTTGCCACCTCTAGCAACTCATTTATTAAAAGTACATCAAGGATATAATCTTTATAATGTTGGCTTTACAGCTGGTTTAATTTCAACTATATTTGTTGCTTTATTTAAGTCATATGGGTATATACCTAGCACAAGATTAGTGTACTCAAAGGGAAATAATGAGTTGTTTAGTTATTTTCTATTCATTTTATTTACCATAATGGTAGTAATTGGGTATATAAGAAATAATAATTCCTTAAAAAACTACTTTAAAATTTTTAAATATTCAGGTAGGTTAGTTTCTGATTTTATAGTGTTAGAAGGAGTTAATCTAACTTTAATAAATATGGGAATTAATGGTATTATCGCTACAATTTATGTGCTTTTAGTAGGAGGAGAACTCAGTGGACCTGCCATAGGTGGAATTTTCACAATTGTCGGTTTTTCTGCTTTTGGTAAACACCCTAAAAATATTATTCCAATTTTTTTAGGAGTTTACTTGGGTGCTATAACTAAAATTTGGAACATTAATGATCCATCAATTATTTTAGCCGCTTTATTTGGGACTTCACTGGCTCCTATAGCTGGTGAATTTGGAATTCTTATTGGGATTCTTGCAGCCTATATTCATTTATCTGTAACTTTAAGTGTCGTTAGTCTTCATGGTGGTTTAAATTTATATAATAATGGATTTTCAGCAGGACTAGTTGCAGCATTCTTAGTACCAATTATATCAGCGTTAAGAAGGGAAGAAACAAGTTGAGACATAATAAAAAAAGAGTATCAAAAATAGTAGATGAATTAATAAGCTATTTTTTTAAAATTGGATCAAAAAACATTCACATTGATGTATTGGAAGAAAAGAAACAATATGTTATAACTTTTAGTTGTGATACAAAAAATATTAAAGAATCTGATATAAATTTGTTAGTTAGATGTTTAAATACATATAAGTCAGAAGAAATGGAAGAGTACTATTGGGAACTAACTGGTGAATGTGATACTGATTCTGAGCTTAGTATTGTTGGGATGATGATTGATAACTTTGAAATTTCGATAAATGACCAGAACATGGAACTTATATTATATAGAAAAAAATAACATATAATAATAATCGAGTTTTCTAATAGAAAAACTCGATTTTTTAAATATATTTCTTTTTATAATTAATAGTAACATAAGCAATATCAAAAACAACTAATATAAAATAACACATTTGATAAATTATGAAAAATAATAATACCTTAAATAAGGTCGCTTCTTTTACTAAATAGGAAGTAATTGTTTTTGAAAATAAAGAGTTGAAAATATCAATAAAGATACCTATGCCAAATAAAATAGTAAGTGAACCCCATAAATGTCTTGATAAAATAGAGAATGTTTTTTGAAACAATTTTGAAGTAGAATTTGTGATAATAGCTACATAGGGAATAAAGCGAAAATATCCTATAAAAATAATTAGTAATAAAACTAATAAAAAAAACATAAAGGGTCTTATAATTGGAATAAATATTACTGTAGAAAAGAGAAATATAAATAAAAGATATGAAAAAAACAAAATAAATGTAGCGTATAAACAATGAGGGAGATATTTTATAAATTTTGAGAATCTTTCATATAAACTAGTTTGAATATTAAATAAATTATTTTTAATCATAATTGTTAAATAGGTATTTAGAAATAGAGTGATAGGATAAGTTATAATGTAATAATAAATTAAGTTTTTATACATTTGTACTTCACTACTAATGATGTATAAATAGAGGAAAAATAATAAAATAATATAAATTATAAAAAGGATTAAAATTTCTAAAAAATTGTGATAAATAAGATTGATTATCATTTTTGTGAAATTAAAACAGCTATCCATATTTGCCCCCAAAAATACACTTTTATTTAAATATATATATATTAAAGGGGAAATATGATAAAAAAACCAATAGAATAGGTAGTTAAAAGCTGTTTTTTATATTATAATAATAATATGAGTATTAATAAAGATATTGAAAGTTTGGTGGCTAATATGAAAAATAGACATATAATCATTGTCTTAATATGTGTGCTTATATTATTTGGATTTATTGTTTTTCATTATTTAACAGATGACTATGCTATAAAATTTATTCCTAAAAATAATATAGAAATATCTGCACAGGTTTTGAGTGAAGACGAACTGCTTTTACCAGTAGGGTATTTAGAATATGATAAAGCAAAAGAGTATTGGGGTTTTATAAATCAAGAAGGTAAAATTGTGATTGAATTAAAATATGACTATGCCTATGATTTTGATGAAAATAATCTTGCAGTTGTTATGAAAGATAATAAATATGGTTTAATTAATAAAATGGGTGAAGAAATATTACCTATACAATATAAAACTATTGATTATAAAGGAGAAGGATTTTATTTTATCAAGCAAATTGATGAAAAGTTTTTAGTACCTCTTCAGGATGGTCATTTTAATTTAAGTAATGCTGTTGGTTATGATGATGTTGGGTATTTTAACAATGGTTTAGCATATGTTATTAAAGATAACAAGGTAGGATACCTAGATACGTTTGGTGCACTTGCAATTAATTTTAATTTTGCTGTTTCTGAAGATGATTTTAGCTATGATTTTAAAAATAATTATGCATTCTTTTATAAGGACAATAAATATGGAATAATTGATGCAAAGGGCGGTATTGTTTTAGAACCAAGTCTTGATGAAGTTGTTAACAATTTTTATGACCATCAATTTTATCTAGAGGAATTTATACCTTATCGAGTTAATGATAAATGGGGTTATATAGGTATTAATGGGGATATTTTAATTGAGCCATCGTATCTTGAAGCTTTTCTATTTACAGAAGACGAACTAGCTGTTGTAAGTTTTGAATATGATAACTATCAGTTTATTAATAAAGATGGAGAATTGTTAACTGAAAATAGTTACTTAGATGTATCTGATTTTATTAATGGGTATGCTGTAATAAGCAAAGGAGAACATCAAATAGGTTTAATTAATAAAAATGGCGATGAAGTTATAAATCCTGAATATGATTATATAAGTTTAATGGGAAATGATTACGTGCTATTAATAAAAGACAAAAAAAGTGTCTATAAAAATATGCTTGATAATAAGATTATTGAAATTGATTATAAATATGGAGATGTAATTACTAATAGTAATATCATATTCGCAAGTAATGAATCAATTGTAAATCGACATTTTGTTATGCTTAATAAAGAAGGTAAAAGAATTTATTCTGAAATAGAAGCATTAGCGCATGATGAATTATTTTATAATAGTGACAGCTATATTCGGATTGTCGCATATGAAAAGGAATCAAATTTAGAGTATTATACTTATTTAGATCAATTTGGTAATTTACTATGGAAAGTATATAAATAATACGTATTAATATATTAATTTACAGAGCAATAACCTATTTTATTGGAATTGTTCTGTTTTTTTGTACTATAATTTTTTTTCTAAAAATATAAACGATAACACCTACTAATATTGAAAGAATTAAGAAAATATTCCAGGGAACACTTGAATAAATTCCGTAAATACCGATTATTCTTCCGCTTATAAAACTACCTAAAGCAGTACCTAGGCCATAGGTGATATTAGCTACACTAAAATATGCACCAATATTATCATTATCTGCTAATTCACTAACAATACTGTCAATTGTTGGGGTTGATAACATTTCGCCAATAATAAAAATAGTTGCGCTAAATAAAAGAAAGATATAAGTGTTTGAATACCCAATTAAAAATATCCCGATTCCCATGACTATTGTTCCCCAAGAAATAGCTGATAAAAGGCTAATTTTTCTAATAATGCGTCTTGTTATTGTAGTTTGGAATAATACAACAATGATACTTGTTATTGTCCATATGCCACCTACAATTTTTCCGTTATTGAAAATGGCTGTTGCTCTAAGGGGTAAGAGTATGCTTAATTGAGAATAAACTGCCCATACAGAAATGGATTTAGCACTAAAGATAATAAATGACTTATTATTTATGATTTTTAGATAGTTTTTTAAAGAGGTATAACCGTACGTATTATTTCTAACACAACTATTTGGAATAAATAATAATGATATAAATAACAAACCGAGATAGACAGCAGCTGAAATAAAGAAATAAGCTGTAAAACTAAGTCCTATAATTAAAAATGGTAGTAAACCACCTAAAGCAATTCCTAAATTAGCAGCAATACCTCTCAGGGAAAAAGCTGTTGTTTTCATGTCAATTGATTCTGAGGCATGTTCGGCGATAGCAGCTTTAATTGTTGGTGCGTAAATTCCACTACCAATACCATTTAGGATTTGAAATAATAAAAAAAACATATAAGAATTACTAATTCCAAAACCGATGTAAGCAATTACTTCAATAGCAGAACCGATTACTAAAGTAATTTTTCTACCTATTCTATCAGATATTAATCCACCTATTATACTCCCAACTTGAAACGTTAAGAATCCAATTCCAATAATATAACCAATTTTCGAAGGTGATAAACCTTTATCAACACTTAATAAAACTGGTAAAATAGGAATAATAATAAAGTTAGCAAAGTGCATAATTAGTACTACGAATAATAAAGTCGATAAGTGTTTTCGAAAGGTCATTTTCGGAAATTCAAATATCATTTGATCTTACTCCTTCTTTTACACTTCTAATAGTTTTAGCTTTTTTTTACTATAAGTACAAGGCAATAAAAGGAAATTATTAGGTGTTTTCTGCTAATAAATTGCTAAAGCAATTAAATTGCATTAAAATGGAAATAATAGATATTAAATTAATATATTATTAATGGAGGATAAATTGATTAGATTATTTGAAAATAACAAGCTTAAAAATCTAAAATAAACCAATTATATTACGGAGTTCAGCTGAAGATTTTTCGAAAGGTGTAAATAAAGTTGCTAATTTTGTTGAGATGATAAATTTAATTGATGGCATTGATGCTATTGATGTAAGTACTGGAGGTGTGGTAAACGACGTTAAAATCGATATTTATCCGGGTTATCAAGTTAATTATACTGAAATTATAAAAAATAAAACTGGTATCAAAACAATTGCTGGAGGATTAATCACAAATCTTGAGATGTGTAAATCAATTATAAATAGTAATCAAGCTGATCTAGTATTCTTAGGAAGAAAATTGTTAAGAAATCCCTACTTTGTTTTAAATTCGGATGAAGAAAAAGAGTGGCCAAAACCTTATTTAAGAGCAAAAAAATAATAAAAAGGAGAGGGTACTAATGCGAACATTAAGAATTAAGGGGACTGGAAAGGCAAGCAGACAACCTGATTTGATTGTGGTAAATTTTAAAATTGTTAGTGAAGATTACAATTATGATGAAGCCTTAAATAATTTAAATAAACGAACAGCCCTTTTACGCCAGGATATAGTTAAGGCAGGTTTCAATAGAGATGATTTGAAAACAACTAATTTCAACATTAATACAAAGTATAGATATGAAGATGGTCAAAGTTATTTTGATGGCTACCGGGCTAGTCATGATTTGAAACTAGAATTTCCTTATAATCGACTATTATTAAATCAACTATTAAAAATTGTTTCAATAAGCAATGCAAATGCTGAATTTAAAATCTTTTTTGAGGTAGATGACAAAGAAGATTTTAAAAACGAATTATTAAGAAATGCGGTAGAAAATGCGAAGAAAAACGCTTTGGTTATAACTGATGCTGCTGGAGTAAAACTAGGTAAAATCTTAAATATAACTTATGATTGGCAAGAAATATTATCTCGTTCAAAGTTAAAGATGGAAATGTCTGAAATTCAAAATGGCATAGATGTTGTTCCTGAAGATGTTGAGGCAGGGGACACGGTTAGTATCGAATGGGAGATTGAAGATTATGTTTAAAAATAAAATATTGTTGTATATAGCCGCTATTATTTCAGTAGTTATAATTATATTTGCAATGACATTTATTCCACAAAGATTATTTAGAATTGATGTGGGTAGTGTTTCAAAAATTACAATTTTTAATGGTTCAACAGGTGAAAACATAGAGATTACGAATGATTCGAATATGGAATACATTATTAAAAATTTAAACAGTACTACTTTTAAGAAGAGAAAACTTGCTTACGGATATAGCGGATTTAGTTTTAAAGTAATTATTTATAATGAAAAAGGAAAAGTCATTGAAGAACTTCTTATTAATTCTAGTTCTTCTATAAGATATAAAGGTTTTTTTTATAAAGTAACCGATAATATTGTAGATTATGATTATATCGAAAACTTATTTGAAAATTCATAATTTAATCTATGGGAACCTTTAATAGATTAATTTAAGTTTTTAAAATTTTAAATATAAAAAAGCTAAAATTCACGGAAAAAGTAACAAAAAATATCCAGGTATAAGCGAGAAAACATAAATCTTACAAGACTCTCTATGAATAATTATACTAATAATTTTGTATTGAGATTAACTGAAAGAAGGTACCTAATGCATAAACAGAAAAAATATAAGACAACAGTACTGAGGGACTCAGAAAAAAGAAAAATTAAAATGATTGTAATGTTTCCCGAGTTTTGCAGTTGAAAATTCAATAACATGTTAATTAAGCAGATATAATTCTGCTTTTTTTTACATTTTCTTCCATATTTATGCTGTGTACTGTTGTTAATTATGGTATAATAGAGAGGGTGATTTTCTATGTATATCAGAACTACTAAGAGTAAATCTAATAATCAAACTTATGTGTATCTAGTTGAAGGTTACAGAGATAAAAACGGGAAAGTTAAGCAAAGAATTATAAAAAACCTTGGGGTTTTAGAAGAGTTGATTAAAGAGGATCCAAATATTTTAGAAAAATTAAAACAAGAAGCTAAGTCAATGGAAAGCAGCATTATTTCAATAGATATTAATACTTCAGAACGCAATTCAGAATCTGGAAACCCATTAAACTATGGTTACTTTTTCTTAGAGGGACTTTATAACTCATTGGGTGTTCCCGAATTAATAAAAAAGCTAACTAAGAAATACAAGTATAATTATGATTTAAATGAAATATTGAAACTTCTTGTCATATCAAGAATTTTAAACCCGGCATCAAAGAGAGAAACATATGAAAAGAGAAATAGATATTTTAATTCATTTGATTTTAGTTTAGATAATCTATATCGAAGTTTAGATATTGTCAATGACATTAAAGAAGACATACAACTTCATGTACACAATGAAATAAAGAAACAATATAATCGCGATTGCACATTAGTATTTTATGATGTGACAAATTATTATTTTGAAACTGAAGAAGAGGATAACTTAAGAGCCAAAGGTGTCTCAAAAGAAAATAGAAAGACCTCTATTGTTCAAATGGGATTATTTATTGATAATCATGGAATTCCGATTGCTTATAAATTATTTAGAGGAAATCAACATGATAAAACAACACTGATTCCAGTATTAGAAGAAGTAAAAAAGAAATTCAATTTAGGTAGAATTATCGTTACAGCTGATAAAGGGTTAAATAGTGGTAAGAATTTAGCATTTATATATGGTAATAACGATGGATATATCCTCAGCCAGCAAATCAGACGAACTAAAAAAGAATTTATCGATTATGTGCTTGATGATAGTAATTACGTTTATAACGATAATAAAACTTTTAAGATGAAAAATTTTATTAGGGAACGGCAAGTAAAAGACAAAGATGGTAAACTAGTCACTTTAACAGAAAAGGTTTTATGTTTCTGGAGTAAAAATTATGCTGATCGAGAAGCTCACAAACGTGGTGATATAGAAGAATTACTTCAAAATTATTTAGATAATCCATCTAAATATACTGCATCAAATCGATATGGTTTAAAGAAATATTTAAAACAAATCGAAATTGATGATGAAACGGGTGAAGTAACAAAACCAAAATATAAATTACATTTTGAAGAAGAGAAGTATCTAAGAGATAAAGCATTAGATGGGTACTACTGTATTATTACTTCAGAACTTAATCTAACCGAGGAAGAAATTATTGAAAAATACCGTGGCTTATGGAGAATCGAAGATTCATTTCGAGTGATGAAAAGTGATTTAGAAGGTAGACCAGTTTATGTTTGGACACAAAACCACATAGAAGCACACTTCTTAATCTGTTACGTAGCATTAATCATAACAAGAATCTTACAATATAGATTAAAGTATAAATATACAACTAAACAAATTCAGGAAGCATTAAATGGTGCGAATTGTATATCAATTAATAAGGATCTTTATATCTTAACTAAAAGAGATGAAGTATATAGTCAAATTGAGAAGTTATTTAACGTATCACTGGATTTAAAACATGCTCGTATTGAACAAATACGAATTTATAAGAAGCAGATTTTAGTTCACAACAAAAAATAGAAAACAAAAAAGTCTAAATTAGTATTTTATACGGTAATAATCTAGACTTTTATGTTTTTCGAACTGCAAAACTCGGGTTATACTAATAATTTTGTATTGAGATTAACTGAAAGAAGGTACCTAATGCATAAACAGAAAAAATATAAGACAACAGTACTGAGGGACTCAGAAAAAAGAAAAATTAAAATGATTGTAATGTTTCAAGACGTAAACAAAGAATGTTATACCTCAAACGTAAATGTAAGAATAAGGCGAAGTACCAATGATGTTACTTAATAGTAATCTTGTTTATGAGTAGATGGAGTATTGAAAGCTATTTTAGGTTAAATAAGCAAGAATTTGGGTTCGAGAATTTTAGAGTAACAAGTTGAATTGTCTGAGGAATACAAATTTGCAAGTAATAGCGACTCAATTCCTTTCATGGGTAATTAATTTGAAAATGAAGGGAAAAATGAAACATTAGAAATTTTACCTAAATTTACTTTTACATATTAAAGAACCAAGTTGCGCTGTAAGGGCTACAATTGATACTGGATGAAAAAAACAAAACCTCAATTTATGAGGTTTTTTATTTGACAAGTTATTGTGATAGTAATAAAATAATAATAACAAATTAACAAATAATAAGGAGGAGAAAAATATGTTTAATACTACAACTGAAAATGAGTTTATAAAAGCTTATGATGTGTCAAAATATGAAAGACCATCGGTAACAGTTGATATCTTAATATATACTGTTTTTAATCAAGACACAAATAATTATCGTAAACTACCAAATAAAGTTTTAGAAGTTCTACTTATTAAGAGAAAAGACCACCCTTATAAAGATAAATGGGCAATACCGGGTGGCTTTGTAAATGAAGATGAAAACCTTGATGATGCAGCTAGAAGGGAGTTAAAAGAAGAAACAAATCTTGAAAATATATATTTAGAACAACTATATACTTATGGTGATGTATTAAGAGATCCTCGTACAAGAGTAATAAGTTGCACTTACATGTCTTTAGTAGATAGAACTCATTTAAATGTGATAGCTAATGATGATGCCAAGGACGCTAAGTGGTTTAATGTTCAATATAAATTAGTAGAGGAAAAAAAATATATCACAAATGATGGTTATTTGAAGAATAAATTATATAAACTAGTATTAACAGAAAAGGATATTACATTAGAAGCAAAGGTTAATATTCAAATTGAGGCTAAAGGAAGAAATATTTCGATTAAAAGAGAAATAGTTGATTCAACTGATATTGCCTTTGATCACGCCTTAGCTATAGCGTATGGTATTGAAAGATTGAGAAATAAAATTGAATATACTGATATTGCCTTTAGTTTAATGCCTGAGACTTTTACGCTTACAGAATTACAACAAGTCTATGAGGTTATTTTAGATACCGAATTATTAAAAGCAAATTTCCGAAGAAAGATTTCAGGAATGGTAATTGAAACTAATGAATATACAAGGGATAAAGGACATAGGCCTTCTAAGCTCTACAGATATAATCCTAATTGGATTGATTCGCATATTGAAAGAAGGAACTAGGCGAAAATAATTGTTTATTTGAATTACTGTAAAAGTTTACTTTTATCGAGAAGGCTTAAATGGCAAAATCATTGTATTAAATGCTTATTAATGGTTTAGAAATAATAAAAGTATGTAAATTTAAAAGGAGTAAGATATGGATTTTAAAAGAAATTTGACTTTATTAACTGATTTTTATGAAATTACAATGGCAAATGGTTATTTTGAAAATAAAGTTAAAAATACAATAAGTTATTTTGATATGTTTTTTAGAAATATACCAGATGATGGTGGTTTTGCAATTTTAGCAGGTGTTGAACAATTTATTGAATATATAAATAATTTGCATTTTGATGATAGTGATCTTAAGTATATAGAAGATAAGAAAATATTTAGTGAGGAATTTATTGAATATTTGCGTAACTTTAAATTCACCTGTGATATATGGGCAATGGAAGAAGGTACCCTAATATTTCCTAATGAACCAATTGTTATTGTTAGGGGACCAATTATTGAAGCTCAATTAATTGAAACCATGCTTTTAATAACCTTAAATCATCAGAGTTTAATTGCGACAAAAGCTAACAGAATTGTCCGGGCAGCAGATAATCGAGCTGTTTTAGAATTTGGTAGCCGAAGAGCTCAAGGAATGGATGCAGCAATTTATGGGGCTAGAGCAGCATATATTGGCGGATGTGTTGGTACTTCATGTACTTTAACTGATAAGCTGTTTAATGTGCCAGCAAATGGTACTATGGGTCATAGTTTTGTACAATTATTTTCTTCAGAATTAGCTGCATTTAGAGCTTATGCTAAAGTCTATCCTGATAATTGCACGCTACTCGTAGATACATACAATGTGTTAAAATCTGGTGTTCCTAATGCAATAAAAGTTTTTAACGAAGAAGTTGTTTCAAGAGGTTTCAGACCAAAAGCTATTAGAATTGATAGTGGGGATATAACTTATTTATCAAAAGAAGCAAGAAAGATGTTAAATGAAGCAGGATTTTCTGATTGCTTGATTGTAGCATCTAACTCACTTGATGAATATTTCATCCGCGATATCTTGCATCAAGGTGCAGAAATTGATATGTTTGGTGTAGGAGAACGTATGATAACATCTAAATCAGAACCAGTATTTGGAGGTGTATATAAACTTGTGGCGATAGAAAGGGATGATCAAATTATCCCCAAAATTAAAATAAGTGAAAATATCGCCAAGATTACTAATCCAGGATTTAAACAAGTTTATCGTTTTTTTGATAAATCGACAAATAAAGCGCTAGCAGATGTAATAACATTAAATTATGAGTCTATTGATGAGTATAGCGAGTATGAAATTTTTGACCCAGAAAATACTTGGCGAAGAAAAACCTTGAAAAATTATTATGTTAAAAAATTATTGTTACCAATATTCAAAAATGGAAATTGTGTATACAAAAGCCCATCATTAACAGAAATTAGAGATAAATGTCAAAGTGAAATTAATACATTATGGGATACAGTTTTACGTTTTGAAAACCCTCATAAATATTATGTTGATTTATCACTTAAGTTATGGAACCTAAAAAATAAGATGATTTATGAAAATTCACTTAAATAATTCATATTAAAAAAGCTACAGCTGGGGGGACCTAAGAATTAGGTTTTTGAAAATATACAAATAAAGCACCACTTGATGTCATACCATTAAATAAGAAAGAATTTAAGGATTAAAAAAAATAATACTGAAGGTGGATAAAACATGATAATTAAAATTCCCGATTTCTCTTTAGTTGTGTTAATAGGAGCATCAAGTAGTGGAAAATCTACATTTGCGAAAAAAAATTTTAAGGCAAGTGAAGTTATATCATCTGATTATTGTCGTTATCTATTATCTGATGATGAAAATAATCAATCAGTAAGCAAACAAGCATTTGAACTCATGCATTCAATTGCTTTTAAAAGACTACAGTTAAAAAAACTTACAGTTATAGATGCAACGAATGTATTAGAAAATGCAAGATATGATCTGCTTGAAATAGCAAGAAAGAATCATGCTTTAACTGTAGCCATCGTTTTTAATTTACCTGAAAATGTTAACTATAAAAGAAATAAAATTAGAGAAGATAGAAAAATAGATGAAAATATTATTAAATACCAAATTAATCAAATGCAGTATTCGTTAATGAACTTAAAAAAAGAGGGTTTTAATTATGTATATATTCTAAATACACTTGAAGATGTTAATAAAGCCAAAGTATATTTCAATGAATTATATTGTGATAAAAGTAATATAACTGGTCCATTTGATATAATCGGTGATATACATGGTTGTTATGATGAGCTTTTTATGCTTTTAGAGAAATTAAATTATCAAGTAACAATAAATGAACATAATATTAAGGTTAAACATCCTGAAGGAAGAAAAGTAATTTTTTTAGGAGATTTGGTTGATAGGGGACCTAAGGTAGTTGAAGTTCTAAAACTAGTGATGTCGATGTGTGATTCACGAATTGCTTATTGTGTGAAAGGAAATCATGATAATAAATTGTATCGTAAATTAATAGGTAGAAATGTACAAGTAAAAAATGGGCTAGAAGATTCGCTTTATCAATTAGAAAAGGAGGATGATGATTTTATTAATAAAGTGAAAGACTTTATAAGGCATTTAGAGAGTCATTTAATATTTGATGATTATAATTTAGTTGTTGCACATGCTGGTATGAGAGAAGACTTAATTGGCAGGTCATCTAAAAGGGTAAGAGATTTTGCTTTATATGGTGAAACTACTGGGGAAACAGATGAGTTTGGGTTGCCAATTAGATATTTATGGGCAAAAGACTATAAAGGTAAATCATTAGTTATATATGGTCATACACCAAACTTAGAAGTATATAAAATGAATAACACGATTAATATAGACACGGGTTGTGTATTTGGAAATAAATTAACATGTTATAAATATCCTGAGGATGAGTTTGTAGAGGTAAATGCATTAAAGCAATATTCTACACCATCAAGACCAATAAAATAAATAATAAAACCGACTTTTTTAAAAAGTCGGTTTTACCAATTTATCTTAAAAGAATAAAATTGCCCACATTGAAAAGAAATGCAGTATGGTTCCTGCTAAGAGAAACAAGTGCCAAAGCCCGTGATGAAATTTAAACCAAGTGAAAATATAAAACAAGATTCCTATTCCGTAACATAATGTACCAACTAATAGGAAAATAAGGCCAAGAACTGGCATTAAGGGAATTAAAGGTCCAATAAAAATAATAATGAGGCATACCATAAGTAAGTAAATAATAACATGTATAATTTCTAAACAATCAACCCAAATTGCTTTTAAAATTAGACCGATTAATGTTAAACCCCATTGTACCCCAAATAGAACCCAACCTAATGGTTTATCAGCAAGGATAATAAAATATATTGAGGTATAGCTACCAGCAATTAAAATATACATTGATGCGCTATCTAGTCGTTCAAAAACCCGTTTAGTCACCCCTTTAGGGAAGGCATGATATATTGAACTCATAATGTAAAAGATAATAGCGGATGAGGCAAAAATGGTGACACCTGTAACTTCTTTAGCATTTTCTGCCCAAACTATTAGTAAAACTAACCCGGCGATTGATAATAAAGCCCCGATGCCATGTGTAATTGAATTAAATAATTCCTCAGCAAAAGTAAAATGTTTTTGCACTTCTAATAATTTTCGTTTTTCTTTTTCGATTTTATGATGTTTCAACTGTTCAGCAAAAAAATTTAATAAATCTGTAGTCAATTTTTGTTTTTCTTCCATATTTTCACCTCATGTTAGATTAATCACATTATAACACTTTTTGAATTAGTTTGTAAAATAATTATTTCTTTATTAATAGACATATAACGTATGAATAGGTAAAATAATAATTAAAGGAAGTGATTAAAAATGTTTTATGATACACACGCTCATTTAAATGCTGAGGTATTTACCGATAATCTAGAAGATATAATAAAAGAAGCGAATGAAGCTTTGGTAAGTTATATTAATGTTGTGGGTTTTGATCCCAAAACTAATGAACTAGCAAATAAAATAGCGAAAACTCATGAATTTATTTATGCTTCAAGTGGGTTGCACCCTGTTGATATTGAAAATATTTCATTAAGTCATTTAAAAGAAGTCGAAGATTATTTGAAGCAGGATGTTACTGTAGCAGTGGGCGAATGTGGGTTAGATTATTATTGGAATAAAGAAACGAAGGCAAAACAAATCAAGTATTTTAAGAAACAAATCGAGTTATCTAAAAAATATCAAAAACCATTAATTATTCATGTGAGAGATGCAATCCAAGATGCTTATGATATTTTATATGAAGCAAGTAAGGATGGATTACTTCAAGGAGTGATGCATTGTTTTAGTGGTAGTAAAGAGATGGCGTTGGAATTTTTAGATTTAGGCTTGTATATTTCATTAGGGGGACCTGTTACATTTAAAAATGCTGTAGAACCGATTGAAGTTGCAAAAATTGTCCCGATAGATAAATTACTCATTGAAACTGATTGCCCTTATTTAGCACCACATCCATATCGTGGGAAACTTAATAAGCCTGTATATGTTAAAATAGTTGCTGAAGCTATTGCGTCTATTAGAGAAATGAATATCGAGGATGTAGCTACGTATACAACAAATAACGCTAAAAAACTTTTTAAATTGAATTAAAAATTAAATTATAAAAAACTCCAATTCAAACATACTATTATTGTATAACAAATAAAGGAAGTGTACTTTATGAGTGAAAAAAAACAGGTATTCTTAGTTGGAACAATAATAGGCGGTTTTGTTGCAGTTTTTTTATTTATTTTTGTTTACATTATTTATAATTATGATGGGAATTCAATTATACCGGTTCAAAAAATCTCATATCAAGTTAATGTGGAAAGCATAATTAACCAAGCAATCAAAAAAGCAAGTCCAAATGTTGTTGGTGTTGTTAGGTTTAAAGATAATCGTGAAACAGGAACTGGGTCAGGTGTAATTTATAAACTAACAGAAGATAAAGCATATATAGTTACAAATCAACATGTTGTAAGAGATGGGGATAAAATTGAAGTTGCTTTTCAAAATAAAGATCGAATAGAGGCTGAAGTTGTTGGGAGTGATTTAATAACCGATTTAGCTTTGATTAGGATACCGAAAGGTAATATAATTGAAAACATGAATTTTTCTGATTCTAATAATTTACAAGTAGGTGAATTTGTATTTGCGATTGGGAATCCATTAGGTTTAAATTTTTATGGAAGTGCCACAATGGGAATAGTTTCTTCGACTGAAAGACTAATTCCAATTGATAATGATAAAGACGGTGAGAGCGATTGGTTCGCTAATGTAATTCAAACTGATGCCGCTATTAATCCAGGCAACAGTGGCGGCGCATTAGTAAATGTCGATGGCAAGCTTATCGGTATAAATTCTATGAAAATTGCAGGATCACAAGTTGAAGGGCTAGGTTTTTCGATACCTTCAAATATCGTCTATCAA
Organism: Haloplasmatales bacterium 4B; assembly: GCA_003586005.1. Classification (GTDB taxonomy): domain Bacteria; phylum Bacillota_I; class Bacilli_A; order Haloplasmatales; family Haloplasmataceae; genus NSKI01. Next base: position 116,368 of record NSKI01000001.1, read on the forward strand.
GTACTTTCTGATTTAGAAACATATGGAGAAGTGAAAAGACCCTTTATTGGTATTCAACCTGTTAGTGTTGAAAAGTTAAAGAGTGAAGATAAATTAAGTTTAGGAATTGATTATTTAACTAAAGGTATTTATGTTAATGATGTAACGCCTGATTCTTCAGCTTATAAAAGTGGTATTAAAATTAATGATGTCATAACAAAGGTTAATAACGAAGAAGTAAAAAATGTCACTGATTTTCGTTATAAGCTTTATCAACACAAGATCGGTGATGAAATCACATTATCGATTATTCGCGAAAATAAAGGAATTGAAGTTAAAATTCTATTAAAACCAAAGAATTAAAGAGGCTAAAATAGCCTCTTTAATTGCTTTAGTGATATGTTGGTTCAGTGCCTTGAAGATAATACATTTTTTTAGTATAACCTTTCGAGTTTTTATTAGCAATATCGCCTGTAACTGGATTTACAACTACACTTGTAATATAATCAGAAGGTTGATACCAATCTGTATCTTTATTTATAAAATATTCTTCCATAATTTGCGCCCATAATAGTTTTGAATATCTTTTTTCTTCATAAAGAGATAAAGGTACCTGCTCATCGTAACCAGTCCAAACTCCAACAACTAATTCCGGGTTAAAGCCAATCATTGTACTATCATAATCTGTAGATCCACTTTTAGCAGCGTATTGATGTTTTAAACGATGTGCAATAGATAAACCTGTGACAGATGTGTGATAGCTCATCCTTGTGTCAAAAGTTCCATTTAACATCTGATTCATTATAAAACATATATTGGGATTTAAAATTTGTTTTTTTTCAGGTTTATGTTCAAAAATGATATTATCATTTAAATCAGTTATTTTAGTTATATAAACTGGAGCTACTTTTTTTCCTAAATTTGCAAAGTGAGCATAGGCGTTTGTAAGCTCGCTTAATTTGATTTCTGTAGAACCTAAAGCTAGTGAAGGAACAGGTAACATATTAGCAGTAATACCAAGCCTTCTTGCTGTTTTTATTAAGGTGTTTTCTCCTAAAAACAAATGTGTTTTTACGGCGTAAATGTTATCTGAAACTGCCATAGCATAGGCCATGGTAATGTCGCGATTTGCATATTGATTTGCAAAATTGCTCGGAGAATACTTTTCTGAGCCATTATTTATATAAAATGTTGTTGGTGCACTTTTAAATGTTGTTGTTGGGGTAAAACCATATTCTAAAGCGGAAAAGTATAATAATGGTTTAATAGCTGACCCGGGATGCCTGTTACCAGCAATTGCTCGATTGAATTGTGATGAACGATAATCTCTTCCACCAACAACAGCCATTACATAACCTGTAGTTGGGTCCATCGCAAAAACTGCAGTTTCTATTGAAGAATATGGTGAAAAAATATCAGTAATAGAATTTTCCACAATTGTATTTAATCTTTGATTAAGAGTTGTGTAGACTTTAATTCCTTTGTAAAATTCATCTATAACTAAATTATGTTTTTCAAGTTCACGTATTAAAATATCTTGATAGTAAGGGGCAATGTTATTTTCGCTTTGAGGAAGTTTCCCATAAATAGTTATTCTTTCATTAATTGCCTGATTATATTCATCTTCTGTAATCTTATTTTGCTTTAATAATTGATCTATAATTAATTCTTTTCTTTCATTGTTTCTTGACTCATCAGCAATTGGTGAATAGTATGTAGGAGCTTTAGGAATGGCCGCTAAAACTGCAGCTTGAGCAATCGAAATATTACTAATTGATGTATTAAAATAAAACATTGCAGCATCACTTACACCATAAACTCCATGACCAAAATAAATTGTATTTAAATAGCCCTCAAGGATTTCGTCTTTCGAATAATGACTTTCAAGTAAAATGGTATAATATGCTTCTTTTAGTTTTCTTTCAATTGATTTAACATGGCTCAAGTACAAATTTCTTGCATATTGTTGGGTAATGGTAGATGCTCCGTATTTTTTTTTCATATTAGCAGCGTTATCTATTAGAGATTTTACTATTCTTTTGTAATCAAAACCATTATGTTTATAAAAATGTTGATCTTCAATATTTAAAATAGCCTCTAGCATATAGGGAGATATTTTGTTTAAAGAAACATAAGTTTGGGATTGATTATTATTAAGTTCAAAAAATAAATTGTTGTCATTACTATAAAACTCAATTGTAGCTAAATCACTTATTACTGGTGGCGCTTGTTTTTTTATATAAAATAAAGATGATGTAATAGATAAAATAAAGAATGCTATTATACTTAATGAAACAATTACTTTTTTATTTTCTATGTTTACTAAATTTCTTCTTTTAAAAATTGCCAAATTTTCACACCTTCCACGTTTTTTTTCATTTTTAGTGTTTTATCTTTTTGAGAAAATATGATATATTTATATAGTAAAAAATTGTATATAAGATTTTAAAATTTGGAGGAAATAAAATGCCATTAACAGCTGGAATTGTCGGTTTACCTAATGTTGGTAAATCAACACTCTTTAACGCGATAACAAAATCAAAAGTAGAAGCTGCTAATTATCCTTTTGCGACTATTAGCCCAAATGTGGGGGTAGTAGAAGTACCGGATATTAGATTATCTGAATTAGCGAAGCTTGTTAATCCACAAAAAATTGTTCCAACAACATTTGAGTTCACTGATATTGCTGGTCTTGTTCGTGGAGCAAGCAAAGGTGAAGGTCTCGGTAATAAATTTTTAGCTAATATTAGAGAAGTTGATGCGATATGTCAAGTAGTAAGATGTTTTGAAGATGCTAACATTACTCACGTAGATCAAGATATTAATCCGATTAGAGATATTGAAACGATAAATTTAGAATTAATTCTTGCTGACTTAGATCAAATTGATAAAAGGTTAGGAAGAATTGAACGTCAAGCTAAAATGAAAGATAAGGAGTTTTTAGAAGAATATAATGCTTTAATTAAAATTAAAGACGGTTTTGAACAAGGAATTCCCGCTCGTTTAGCTAAATTATCGAAAGATGAAAAACAATCAGTTAAACATTTACAGTTATTAACACTTAAATCTATGCTTTATGTTGCTAATGTCGGAGAGGGTGATGTTCTTAATTATGACGAAAATACTCATTATCAAAATGTTTTGACTCTAGCAGAAAATGAAGGCGCTGAGCTTATCGCATTATGCGCTAAAGTTGAATCGGAATTATCTGAATTAGATGATGAATCAAGAACGATGTTTTTAGAAGATTTAGGAATTTCTGAAAGTGGATTGGATAAATTAATTAAAGCCTCTTATCATTTATTAGGTTTAGCAACATTCTTTACCGCAGGACCAAAAGAAGTTAGGGCTTGGACTTATAAAAAAGGCATGAGGGCTCCTGATTGTGCGGGAGTAATTCATACTGATTTTCAAAAAGGATTTATTCGGGCAGAAACAATGAGCTACGCTGACTTTATTAGTTTAGGTAGTGAACAGGCAGTCAAAGAAGCTGGTAAAATGCGGCTTGAAGGAAAAGAATATTTAGTTAAAGATGGAGATGTAATGCATTTTCGCTTTAATGTTTAAATAAATAAAAAAGGATTAATCTCAAAATCACTATGAGATTAGTCCTTTATTTATCAATTATTCGACAAAATAACTTACTACTTCTTTTAATAAAGTAGGTATTTCAAGGTGTTGTGGACATAATTCTATACATTGGCCACATTCAATACAATTTAAGGCTTTTTGTTCTTCTTTTAAGCCATATTTATAGTCTTCTAGGCTACGCTCTTTATTACTATACATATATGCATCATTATATATTTGAAAGTTTTTTGATATTTCAACACCCACTGGGCAAGGTAAACAATATTTGCAGCTTGTGCAAGCTATCTTAACACGATTTCTAATCATATCTCGGACCTTATCAACTATTTTAATTTCTTCATCATTTAGTGGAGTAATGTCGTTAAAAATCTCACAATTTTCCTTTACTTGATCTAATGTAGACATCCCACTAAAAATCATTTTAACATTTGGTAATGTATGAACCCATCTAAATGCCCATTTAGCAGCTGAGTCACCCTTATTAACTTTCTGGTACATTTCTGTCATGTCATGAGCTAAGGTGGCTAGCCGTCCACCTTTTAATGGCTCCATGACCCAAACAGGAATATTTCTATCTTCAAGAAGTTTGTAACCTTCAATTCCTTGTTGGCTTGTATAATCTATATAATTTATTTGTAGTAGGACAAAATCCCAAACATAAGCTTTAGCGATTTTTTGGAACGTATCCTTATCATCGTGATAAGAAAAACCAATGTAACGAATTTTGCCTTTTCTTTTCGCTTCATCAATAAATTTAAATATATCAAATTCAACAATTTTTTCCCATCGTTCTTTTCCTAAAGCATGTAATAAATAAAAATCGAAATATTCAACTTGTAACTTAGCCAATTGTTCATCAAGTAATCTTTCAAAATCTTCATATTTTTCAACTTCCCATACTGGAAGTTTAGTTGAAAGAGTAAATGATTTTCGGTCATGTTTTTTTAAATACTCCCCTAAAAACAATTCACTTTCACCACCGTGATATGGATATGCAGTATCAAAATGGTTAACACCATGTGAATATGCATAATCAAGCATCTCTGTTGCTAGATTACGATCAATTTTATCATTTTTAGTAGGAAAACGCATGCATCCGAATCCAAGAAAGGAATTATAAACATCACTTTTCATTTGTACTTTTTTCATATTGACCTCCAAATTTACTTATAAATATTTTAACATATTTAGAAAAATTCTACCAGACTACTATCTATTCTTTAAAGCTAATCTTACTAGGATAAAGTTTAGAGGAATAGCTATTATATAAACTGGGATAGGGGCATATATTTTGGGGATATATGCGTAGATAAATAAATTGAGCAGTCCCAATTGGGTTAAATAACTTGTCAGATGAGCTAAAGCAAATCTAACACCTTTTAAGGGATTAGGTTTTGTTTTAAATGTAAATAGATTAGAGGCGATAAAGTTAAAGCAAAAACTTACTCCATATCCAATTGTATAGGCGATATTTTCGTTAATATATTTTTGTAGAAAATAATAGATAACATAACTTATTGCTGTAGCTATAACACCAACAATAACAAATTTAATAAATTCTTCAAGTTTATATTGTTTAATCAGATTTACAATGAATTTGTTCATTTTTTACCTCGATTGTTATATTTATTAAATTTATAAATGGAAATAAACACTACTAACGAAATTCCGGAAATGATCAACCCTTCATTAAACCACGGGGTTTTATACCTAAGGTTTATGCTTTGTTCACCAGTTTTGTCAAGAATAAAACTCAATTGTCCATTATACGATGGAAAAGTTTCTACTAATTTATCATCAACAAAAACACTCCAACCTTTTGCGTAGCCAACTTTATAGGTCATTATTAAAGGTTTATCATTATTTATTTTTGAATCGATTTTATTTCCATCAATTTTTACATCATAAGTAGAATATTTAATCATTTTATCTGTTTTGTCTTGGATATCACTTAGTTTTAATCCGTATAAATTTGGGAACTCAGGTTTGCTTCCATCACTAGGATTTAAAACAAGAATACTTTTTATTCCATTATCAGTCATATAACAAAATTTATTAAAACAACGCGATACATTGTTATTTTCATCAACTGAAAGTAAAATATCTAACCCACTATTAGGTGCTAATAAAACATCAGTATCATCTTTTGAAAGATTAACATCTATTTTTTTAAAATGACCAAAACTTTTAACTAATTCGTAAATTTCAAGATTTTCTTCACTGACACTATTTTCTTCATCTTGAGGTTTTATATCAGTTATATCTCTTGTAAGGTAACTAAAACGTTTTGTAAAGTTACTTTTACTTACGATACTTTCTCTAAAATTATTTTCAAGTAATGTGTCAATTATATCAGTATTGCTTATGTATAATGAATCCATCCACTGGTAATCAAAGTTACTATATATACTTTTCAAAGAATAAAATGAAGTATAACCATTCCCAATCGAAAATTGAGGGTCTGATTGATAAATTGTTAAGTTTGAGTTAAACTCATCAATATTTACAATAAATTCTTCAGTAAAATTTGGATTATACATTGAGTTTTTAACTGTTTTTGAATTTGACATAATAAATAAAGTTGGGTCCATATAATAGTAATATAAGAAGGGAACGTCTAGACCCCTGTAATAACGTTTATGGCTGTTTTTATTATTGTGAAATGTAAAATATGGATTAATTAAAGAGTGAAAAACATCAAAATTATTATACATATCAAAGTCAGCCAAATAAGCCATGTCAGCCATGTTCTCAATACTACTTTCATCATCATAAAATAAAAATTCAAATGAAGTATAATATGTAGGTAATTCTACATCTTTCATTAGTTTGTTGATTTCTTTTCCATAGACATCTGCGTGTCTAACCCCGGACGTAAAATAAGGCGAAACACAAATAGCAAAGATAAGCCCAATTTGGGCGAAACGTTCTATTATTAATATTAATGAAAGTTTAGCGTATTTACCAAATAAAACAACTAGCAAGGTAATAATAATATAGACGATAATCATCGTAAAAGCAACATCATCATCAGTGTTTAAGAAAATGTTGTTTTTAGATATTCCATAATTACGATTATAATATAAACTGAAGATTAAATAACCAATAGCTAATAATAAATAAAATGTAAATAAGTTTTTATTAAAAAGTTTATATTCTATGATGAAAGCAAAATTAATAATTAATAATACCCCATAAAAAACTAACCAACGCAAATAAGGGGAAGGTGTCATCGAAAAAATATAGGCTGTTAGTGGAAATATCATAAAAAATGTCGCTAATAAAGTCACAATTTTTAAAGTAGTGAAAGTTTTATACTGTTTTTCTGTTAGCTTTTTTTTCACAATAAAGCTTGGGTAAACAATAAAATAAAATAGTGTAAATGAAGCAAGAATACTTGAAAAGATAATAATATGATTTGTGGTTAACCAGTATACACTTTCATCATCAAAAAAGAAACCACTATACATATAAAGATTAGGAACTAACATCTTAAAGAGCATTTTAAAGTAAACAACGTTATTAAATTGCAATGAAGATATTAAATTATCTTTGTTGGTTAAAATGGATAACCAGTCACCATTAGTTGTATTTAACATTCTTGGTTCATTTAGCATAATATTTATTACCGGTAAAACAAAGAATGCTGCTAGACCTAGCCCTAATAAGAAAAATAGAATGCACTTAAATAAAAATAACATCATATTGGCATATGTAATAGGATGATAAAAGTTCTTAAAGGTAAAGTGTTCATGAAGATAGCGAATTAATAAGGCGATTGCCATGAATAATGATAACGCCCATGACCAATAGGAGTTAAATAAAAAAATCTGGAATATAGAAAATGAAAAAAAGAGAAAATTCTTTTTTTGAAAAATCAATTCTATCGCAATTAAAATTAAGGGGATATAAAATGTTAATCCTGAATAGGAAGGAAAGACATTTTGAGCAAAGAATAAATCAGCAGTACCGTATAAAATTGCAACTAAGAGAATATTTTTATTTTTAAATCTATAAAGCTTTAACAAATAAGTAAACGCTGCAGTACCAGCAATAACTTTTAAAAGAAAAGATAACCACATTAATTTACTAGATGCCAAAAATGGAAACAAAAAAAATGGAAGCAAGGAAAAATCAAGTGGTATGTAATAGAAATTAGCAAAATAGTCATAACCAATACTATTTTTAAAATCCCATGTTGAAAAATTTAAATTCATTAAACGGTTACGAAAATCAAGTACGATTGTGGAAAACTGAAAAACATAATCTAATTGGAAAAAGACAACTTTATTTAGAAATAAAGTGATAAAAGTAAATGGTAAATAGAATAAAAAAACATAAAATATGGCTAAAATAATCGTCTTTTTAAAGGTCGAAGTATCTGTTAAAAAATGAATAATATTTTTAACAAGTTCATTTTCAGAGACCTTGTTTCCTAATTTTTTAAAATTCATTTAAAACCTCCTAGATATATCTTGATTTATTATAACATTAAAGAAATAACTAGTAAATATTTAAACTTGATAATTTTTATAAGCTAAGTTTAACCATAATATGGTATAATGTGGTAAATAAAGTGTGGTGAAATAAATGAATGAAAAATTATCATTAATTGTCCCTTGTTATAATGAAGAAAAAATGATTAATCTCTTTTATGAAGAGATAATAAAGCATCTTAAATCTCTTGATTGTGAATATGAATTAATCTTTATTAATGATGGTTCACTTGATAATACTTGGTTTGTGTTAAAAAAATTAGTAAAAGTTGACACATGTTTGAAAGTTATCAATTTTTCTCGTAATTTTGGAAAAGAAGCAGCAATGCTTGCTGGTTTAAGAAATTCAAGTGGTGACTTTGTAGCGATTATGGATGCTGACCTTCAACATCCTCCGCGATTATTAGAAGAGATGTTGCATTTACTTAGGGATGGAGAATATGATTCAGTTGGTGCATATCGTATAGGGAGGTCAAAAAGTAATAAAAGTGAATCAGTAATTAGGGTACTAAATTCTAAATTATTTTATCGTTTTATCAATAAAATGAGTGATATAAAGATCAAGGAAAACGCAACGGATTTTCGGATGATGAAACGAAAAGTGGTAGAGGCCTTATTGGAATTAAGGGAATATAACCGTTTTTCTAAAGGTTTATTTGAATGGGTTGGTTTTAAAACAAAATATATTGGCTATGAAAACGTCGATAGAGCTGTAGGTAAGAGTTCATGGAATTTCTTTAAACTCTTAAATTATGCACTAGAGGGAGTTACCTCATTTTCAATTGTCCCTTTAAAATTATCAAGTTTATTAGGTTTATTTAGTGCTTTTAGTGCCTTTATTTATATGGTTTACATCATCCTTGATAAAATAATAAATGATAATGAAGTTTCTGGTTGGGCAACAATTGTATCAATATCCCTATTTATAGGAGGAATTACGCTTATCTCATTAGGTTTATTGGGGGAATATATTGGTCGGATATATGGAGAGGTGAAACAACGACCAATATATATAGTAGATGAAATAATAGAAGGGAAGAATAATGAAAAAACCAGTGAAAGTTAATTTACAGAATAATACCAAATTAATAGCTCATCGCGGTTTAAGCGGAGTAGCCCCTGAAAATAGTATCGAAGCTTTTAATTTATGTGGGCTGTACGGGTATTATGGTATTGAATGTGACATACATGTCACAAAAGATCATCAATTTGTCGTGTTTCACGATAGCTCATTAGATAGGATGACTAATACAAAAGGAATGATAAAAGATTTAACAGTCTCTGAAATAAAAGAAATAGATATAGTTTCAGGAAGTGGTATTGACAAATATGACTTTGTAAAGATTCCTTTATTAACAGAATATTTAGATGTGTGTTTAAAGCATAACTTAACACCAATTATTGAAATTAAAGCTGTCGGTAATTTGGCTGATTTAGACTCATTAATTGATTTATTAAAAACTACTAAGTTATTTATAAAAGCAATTATTATTTCTTTTAATCTAGATTATTTAATTTATTTAAGAAAATATTACCCAACCCTAAATATTCAATATTTGGTTAATGAAGTTAATGATGAAGTAATTACTATTTGTATTAATTATCAAATGGATATAGATATTAATGGTTATAACATATCAGAAGAAATTATAAAAAAATGTCATGAATACGGTATTTTAGTTAATGTTTTTACCATAGATATACCTGAGTACGCTTCATTATTAAGTGATCTTAAAGTAGATTTTATTACTACAAACATCTTATATAATTAACAACACTTATATTATAATGAGTTTGAAAATTTTTATTTATTCACTAAGTTATATACAGGTAAAAAAGACAATTTAGTTCTCTAAATTGTCTTTATTGATAATGAGAATATCTTGATTTTTGTGAGAAAATAACTTAACTAGATAAAATGAGCCAATTTCATAGTTTTCGGGATTGATTGTTAATTTCTCAACCAAAGCATATCGGTATAAAAAATCACTGCTAAAATCTTGATGTTTAACAACATAACCAAAAACTGTTCTTTTTTCTTGTTTTGTTATTTGTGTGTCATACCAGATTTTTGGTCTTGTTTTTTGAATATGTAAGTAGTCATAAATAATTAGAGAGTTAATATGGAAGCTGTTTATCTTTTCTGTAGCTAAAAAATCTAATAACCTAACACATAAATCATAAGTTTGATGGTTTATTAAAGAATAATTAAGATTATAATATAATCCAAATTTTTCAAAAAATTTATAGTTGTTAAATTGGAAATATGTTTCTATAATATAATTAATAGATTTATCAAAACGATGACTATTATAATATTTTTCTAACATTTCTTCACAAGCCTGAATCTTCTTTTTTTCAGATATTGATAAATCTTTGTTATCGATAATTTCATATGGTGCAAGTGCATTAAAATTATAATGATAAATTTCTGCGTCTTTGCGCAATTTTGTACCACGTAGCATCTTTAAAAATCCTAATTGTAATTCATGTGGGCGAAGAATAAAGACATCATTAAATGTTTTTATAAAAGACTTATAATCTTCTTTAGGTAGTCCAGCGATTAAATCAAGGTGTAGGATTATTTTCTTACCTTTTTGAATAAGTTTGATGTTATTCTTTAATTTTTCAAGGTTTTGATTTCTTAAAATCAATTGATTAGTTAATTCATTTGTGGATTGAACCCCTATTTCAAAACGAAATAAACCTTCTGGAGCAAAGGTGTTAAGAAAATTTATGATTTCTTCATCTAATAAATCACCTGTAATTTCAAATTGGAATACACAATTTTTTTGATGATGTTTAATTATAAATTTAAATAAATCTAGCGCATATTTAATTCTCGCATTAAAAGTTCTGTCTAGGAACTTAAAGATTTTAGCACCATGATTCATTAAATAGATAATCTCCTCTTTAATGAAATTTATATCAAAATAACGAACATGATTTTCTAAAGAAGCTAAACAATAACTACATTTGTAAGGGCAACCTCTACTAGATTCTATATAAGTAATGCGATTACTTAGATTATCTATGTCGTTTTTCAAGCGATAAGGTGAATTTAATTCATCTAAAGAAATTATATACTCTGAAATATTTGAAATAACTTTTTTATCTTGTCGATAATGAAACTGAGGAATTTCACTTAAAGATGAATTTGTTGTTAATTTATCAAGTAATAATTTGAAAGAATATTCTCCTTCACCAGATATAAGATAATCAATTGGTAATGAATTAAACCAATAAGAAACATCATAGGAGACTTCTGGTCCGCCTAAAAGAATTTTAGTACTTGGAGAGATATTTTTAATTTCAACAATAATTTGTTTTATTAATTCAATATTCCAAATATAACAACTAAAACCAATTAAATCTGGTTTTGATTCTAAAATATTATTTGTGATACGGGTTATGTCATCTTTAATTGTAAACTCAATAAAGTTCACATCATGTGATGCTCTTGTATAAGTGTATAAATATCTAATTGCTAAATTAGTATGAATATATTTAGCGTTTATGGCAATTAATTCTGTTTTCATTTTATTCAATCCTAACATTTAAATTAAATAGGTTAAAAGCATTTAAAAATCTTCAATTATTTGTTATAATTTTATATTGAATATATTATTTTGTAAACTACATTAATTAGAAAAGGGGATTATTATGAAAAAGGTGACTGCATTAATGAATAAATTTATAAAGTTTATTATCCAAGTTATTGATAATTGTGTATCTGCAATTAGTGAAGATAAATTATTATTCGTATTTTTAATTGTTGCTACTATACCTAACTTTATAATAAAGATTTCAAGTGGAATGGTGATATTTGATTTACGTTCTTTATTATTTAATTTTACGTGGTATACATTAATTGTAGCTCTTAGTTTTAAATTTCGCAAGAATCATTCTAGAATTGTCTTTTTTAGTATAATTACTTTTATTATGTTTGCTTTATCATATTCAAATATAATGTATTATCGATATTACGAGAGTTTTTTATCAATATCATTAATTAAACAGTTGTCTCTATTTAGTGATGTAGCAGATGCTACATCTGTAGGCATGTCGACATTTGATATTGTTTATTGGTTATTATTTATTTTATCATTAACGATGATTATCTTTTTCACTAAAAATAAAAAATACAATTATGATAAACAAAATTATGAATTTCGTTATTTAAACCGACTAAATTTCTTAAGGCTTTCTTTAATCGTTTTTGTAACAGGGTTCTTAACCCTAGAACCAGCCAATTATTCCCAAGTTGAAAAATTTTGGAATAGACCTGCTGTAGTAAAAAGTTATGGTCTGTATAATTATCATCTTGTTGATGTTTTTAAGTCAATGGGTATTTTCTTCAGACCTAAACCAGATGAAGAAGATTATGCTAAGTTTTTAAATTACTTTGAAGAAAAAAATAAGATTAATGAAGATAATGAATATACCAATATTTTAAAGGGTAAAAATATTATTGTGATTCATGCTGAAAGTTTAGAGAACTTTGTGATTAATTATAAATTAGGAGATCAAGAAATAACGCCTAATTTTAATCGATTAGCTAATGAAGGCTTGTATTTTGATCATTTTTATTCACAGCAAAGTATTGGCACTAGTGCAGATAGTGAATTTGTCTTTAACACATCACTATTGCCAGTAAATCGAGGAACCATATTTTTAACCCATTTTGACCGTACATATTATACTACGCAAAATCTACTTCAGGCAAAAGATTATTCGACTTTATATATGCATGGAAATAACGGGTCTTTTTGGAATCGTAATGGTATGCGTGAAACATTAGGTTATGATGTTTTGTATGATAATCAAGCGTATAATTCAACAGAGAAAAATGAAATTGGTATGGGAATAAGTGATTATGATTTCTTCCAACAATCAGTTGAAATACTAGCAAATACACCAGGTAATTATTATTCGACCTTAATCACATTAACAAATCATACACCGTGGAGTCAAGTTGATAAGTATGTTGTTGAGGGTGAAGAACCCCTTGATTGCGGAGAAGAACTTGAAGATTCCACTGTTTGTCGTTATCTAAAAGCAACTCATTATATGGATTGGGCTTTCGGAGAATTTTGGGAAACTCTCGAAAAACGTGGTTTATTGGAAAATTCTGCAATTGTTGTTTACGGAGACCATCCCGCAAAATTACCGATGTCAGAAATGGAAACTTTTTATAGAAAAAGTTTACCTATTGAATTACAAGTTGATTATAATTTAGATAAAGTGGAATATGCTTCAACGCAAAGAGTGCCATTTATTATTTGGGAAGAAGATAGTATTAAACCATTAAAAGTTTCTAAAGTTATGGGCGAATTTGATGCAGGACCAACCCTGCAAAATATGTTAGGCATTTTTAATGAATTCGCATTAGGTAGAGATATTTTTTCAATCGAAAATAATCTTGTGCCATTCGTTAATGGAGATTGGGTTGATGGTAATCTTTATTATGATTCATTTAGAAAAGAATATCAAATAATGAATGATGAATTTAACTTAGATGATATAGATGATTATATTGACATACAAAGTGAAAAAGCTACTGATGTTATTGATATGTCTAATATGATTAATAATATGGACTTAATCGCATATCATGAAAGTAAATTAAAATCTGAATCAGAAAGTATTGGAGGTAAGGATGACAGATTTAAAAGAAGTTATTGATAGTAGTGCCATAAAAAGAACTTTAAAGAGAATGACTCATGAAATATTAGAGAGAAATAAAGGAACAGAAGATTTAGTAATTATGGGAATTAAAAATAAAGGTGTCTATATTGCTCAAAGAATATTAGATAATCTCATTGATATTGAAGGAGTAAAGCTGCCAATTGGTGAATTAGATATTACTCCCTTTAGAGATGATTCAGCAAAAAAAAATGTTAATTTAACAAAATTAGATTTTAGTATTGAAAACAAAAAAGTGATATTGGTTGATGATGTATTATATACAGGTCGTTCAGTTAGAGCGGCATTAGATGCTATTATGACTTACGGAAGGCCTAAAGAGATTCAACTAGCTATTTTAATTGATAGAGGACACAGAGAATTACCTATCAGAAGTGACTATGTAGGTAAAAATATTCCAACATCAAGAAATGAAACGGTAATTGTTTCTCTAAGAGAAAAAGATCAAGTTGATGGAGTTTTTATTGGGAAAAAATAATAAATATGAGGAGAATTAAAATGGAATTTGATAAATCATATTTTTTAAATTTAGCAAAGAATTTATTTTTAACACCAAGTCCTAGTGGATATTGCCATAATATTATGGACAAAATCGAAAATTATGCTAAAGATTTAAACTTAGAATTTACTAAAACAAATAAAGGAAATGCCATTATAACCTTAAATGGGCAAAATAAGGATTATGTGATTGGGTTATCGAGTCATGTTGATACATTAGGATTAATGGTTCGTTCAGTAAATTCTGATGGAACGTTAAAACTAGTAACAATTGGTGGAAATCAATCAAATTCATTGATTGGAGAGTATTGTACAATTTTTACACGGGATAACAAAAAATATTCAGGAACAATTTTAACTACCTCATACTCTTCACATGTTTTTAAAGATGCTACAAAAAAAGGCGCTGATTTTGAAGAATTGATAGTCAGAATTGATGAATTAGTCAAATCAGCTAAAGATGTAGAAGAATTAGGAATAAAAAATGGGGATTTCATCAGTATTGACCCTAAAACAACAATACTAGAGAATGGTTTCATTAAATCACGCCATATTGATGATAAGATTTCTGTTGCGATTGTTTTTACGCTTATAAAAGCATTGATTGATAATAATATTACACCTAAAAATACGATTAGATTTATTGTTTCTACGTATGAAGAAGTTGGTCATGGTGCTTCACATATTCCGAGTGATATTAAAGAATTGATTGCCGTTGATATGGGATGCATTGGCAAAGATTTAGCTTGTACTGAAACTGATGTGTCAATATGTGCAAAAGATTCAAGCGGACCTTATGACTATTTTATGACTAATCGTTTAATCGATATTGCCAAGACTGAAAAATTAAACTATGCGGTTGATATTTATCCATTTTATGGTAGCGATGCCTCAGCTGCTTTAAGAGCAGGCAACAATATTAAAGCAGCATTAATTGGACCAGGTGTCCATGCTTCACATGGTATGGAGAGAACTCACTATGATGCATGTTTAGCTTCTATGAAACTATTATTTAGTTATTTAACTAAATAAATCACTTAAATAGGCGTCCATGCATATTTATTAATAAGTGAATATTCGTAAAAGGAGGAATTCACTTGAGAGAGATTTTTAAGGATGAAGAGTTAAAAAGACTTTTAAGAGAAAAATCACGCTTAGAGATGTTTAGTTGGATTATCCCACTTATTTCTATTTTTTCTTTAATTATAATTTTATTTTTAACTTCAAAAACATTAGAGGGATATACAATAATAGTAATAACTTTACTTATCATTTTAATAATAAGTGGTTATGTTTTTGATAAGAAATTTACTATGCAAATCCATAATACTTATACAAGATTAAACAACTATTTTCAGAAAGTAATTGCACCTAAATTATTATTGAAAGATAATCCAAGTATAAAATTTCACGATTTAGAAAAAATCGATAGTAAATTATTAGATGAAATACAATTGTTTAATAATTTTGCTAATTATAAATCTTACTTAAATTACGCAGGAAAGCTTGGAAATCATGAATTTTACTTTAATGAAGTGATTTTTTCAAATCTAGTACCATATGATACAACGGAGAAAAAGATCTTTGAAGATAATCTTAGTAATGAAATTAATTACCACTGGTATACATTTACTATAGAGAAGGAATATCCTACTGAGGCTATTTATCAAATAGGTAAAATTGATAGTTATGATGAGTCGTTAGTAAAGAGTTTCTATAAACATGATTTCAAAAATTATTTGAACAAAGATCTAAAACTAATGATATATTTAAAGGATCTTAAAGAAAGTAATTTATATATTACTGACGATATTATTAATACGCTAAATAATGATTTAGTTGTCTATAATAACCCTATCATAATCTATCTTAAAAATAAGCAGTTACACATAATTATTGAAGAATATAATAATTTAGTTAATTTAACCCACTGTAATAAAATTGTATTGGAAATTTTATTAAAATCATATTATGATGAACAAAAAATTATTAAAATGTTAGTTAAGACTTTTGATAAATAATGGGCATTAATTTAAATACCTATACTGTCGACATTATTTTGTTGACAGTTTTTTATGAATAATTTAAAATTGGACAATTATAATGTATAATAATAAGTATATAAAGTGATGGAGGAAAAAATGAAAAAGTTTTGGATTATGTTAATTGGGTCGATATATATTGTATTTGTCTTTAGTAACACTAATGTAATTGCTGAAGCCTCAGAAAAAATAATTGTATATTTTTATTCTGAAAATAAAGATGAAGGAATAGAAAACATCGAAGTAGAAGGAATAAAAGTTAAATATTATGATGTAAAGAATAAAGAAAATCGAGATCTTTTTCATAGTTATATGTACACTTATAATGTAAGAAAAGATGAACAAAAGTTGCCCTTAGTTTTTTCAGGAGATCAATATTTTAGTGATATAAATGATGAAGATATTATTGAAAATGCTAATAATTCATTGAAAACATTAGCAGGAAACCAAAAATTAATTGTATATTTCTATTCGCCTACTTGTGTTAATTGTCAGGAAGTTAAACCATACATAGAAAGTTTAGTTGAAGATGGAGTATATGTTATTTACTATGATGTAACAAACTTAGAAAATGTTACCTTATTTAAGAGTTATCTTTATGCTTATAGTGGTAAAAGTGAAGAAGGCTCAACACCTACCCTGTTTTCTGGGAGTAAATTTTATGATGATAAGGATGAAATTATTGATAACATCAATAATAATACAATTCAAGAAAATGCTAGTACACCGCTAAAATCGGTTGATGTTGTTGATGAGGACTTGGGTAAATATGATGGTTTATTAGGATTTCTTCTCATTCTTGTTGCCGGTTTAATTGACGGTGTTAACCCATGTGCAATTGCGATGTTAGTTCTATTTATCTCTTTAATTTTAGGGTTGTCTACTAAAAAATCAATATTGATTAGCGTCTCAATTTCCTATATCTTGGGCTTATTTTTAACCTATTTCGCATTAGGAGCATTTTTATTAAGTTTCTTAAAATATTTAGAACCTTTTATCTCGTCATTAAGTCTATTTATTTATATTTTTATTGTCTTGATATCGTTATTCTTTTTCTTTTTTAACTTGTATGATTTTATTGTTTCTAGAAAACAACTTTATGGAAAAGTTAAAAACCAATTACCAAAAGGAATTCAAAAGTTTAATAAAAAACTAATTAAAGCTTTTACTAATAACCTTGAAAATAAAAATTTATTTTTAGTCTACATGATAGTTTTTTTACTAGGAGTGGTTATCTCATTAACTGAGTTTTTATGTACAGGACAAGTTTATTTACCAACTTTATTAATAATAGTTCATAGTCAAGATACGATTAATTTAAGTGGCTTGTTTAAATTATTTCTATATAATGTTATGTTTATATTGCCACTTATTACAATCTCTTTCTTAGCTGTTAAAACTCAATCAGTAATGGGAACTTCAGATAAAATCAGAAGAAATTTACATAAAATTAAATTTGTGACAGGGTTAATTTTTTTAGCGTTTGCGATTTATTATTTATATAAAATTATAGAGGTGATATAGTTTGAAAAATAAAATTGTAGTTAAACGGTTTGATGAAGTAATTTTTAACGGGGACATTTTAGATATTCCAATTAAAGAAGATTATATAATCAAAAAAAGTATAGAAATTTTTGATGATGATGATCCATGTATTATTCATAAGTCTTTTGTGATTAAGCAAGTTGTTGATGATTTACTAGACCAAATTGATAGAAAACATAATTGTGAAATTAAATTAAGTGATTTTAAGGATAAATTAACATATTTAGATATAGATTTAGATAATGTTACTTTATATATAGAAAGGTAAATATGAAAACTGTGTATTTAGATTATGCATCAACAACAAAAATTCGCCAAGAAGTAGTAGAGGAAATGCTTCCGTATTTATTGAATGAATACGGGAATCCATCATCTTTATATGAAAAGGGAATAAAAAATAGGAAAGTTATTAATAAGTGCCGTAGTAAAATTGCCTCTATCTTTAATGCAAACAAAGATGAAATATACTTTTGCTCCGGTGGGAGTGAAGCAAATAATTGGGCAATTAAAGGTATTGCTTTTTCAAACAAGGGAAAGTTAGAAATCATTACGACTAAAATTGAACATCATTCCATTTTAAAAAGCTGTGAATTTTTAGCGAAATTGGGGTATAAAATCCATTATCTAAATGTTAACGAAAAGGGTTTTGTTAATATTTATGAGTTAGAGGAAACAATTAATCAAAATACTGCACTAGTATCAGTTATGATGGCAAATAATGAAATTGGCACAATTCAAAATATTAAAAAGATTAGTGAAATATGCAAAAAACAAAATGTTCTATTTCACACAGATGCAATTCAAGCGGCACCTCATTTGCCAATTGATGTTAATGATTTAGGAATTGATTTGATGTCTATCTCTTCGCACAAATTTTATGGACCAAAAGGTATAGGGGCTTTATATATTAGAAGTGGAGTAAAAATTGAAAACTTAATTCATGGTGGACATCAAGAAAAGGGTAAAAGAGCAGGAACAGAAAACGTAGCTTATATTGTCGGTATGACTAAAGCAATAGAGTTATCAATAAATGAGATGAATGAGCGTTTAATTGTAGAAAAAGACTTAATAAGTCTTTTATATAAAACAATAATTGAAGAAATTAAAGATGTAAGATTTAATGGCCCAGAAATAGGTGGTAAACGTTTGCCAAATAATCTTAGCTTGTCATTTAAGGATGTTGATGGTTCAATTCTAAGTTTTGAACTTAATAAATTAGGTATATGTGTTTCAACAGGAAGTGCATGCAATTCTGATTCAATAGAACCTAGTCACGTATTACAAGCGATTAATGTTCCGCAGGAATTTATAAATGGGACAATCAGAATATCTTTAGGTAAAGACACAACAATTGAAGATATTAAATCAGTTGCTGAATCATTAATTAATTTATTGAAATAAAAACGTAAGGTTTATTAACCTTACGTTTTTAAAAATATTGCTGATAAAATGGTTGTCCCCCACCATCAATTTTTACTTAGAAAATCTGCCTTTTTCCTTCTTGGGATTTATAGTAGAATAATTATGTCTACGCAATAACATCAAAGCGTCAGAATAAAATTTACTAGAAATATTAATTTTGTCTAAAAAAGCTAAACGACTATTACTTAATCTTTCTTGGTTATCAACTTTTCTTTTTAAGTACACAGTCACCTTTTTGGGTGATTTTTTGTAATTAGATAACATCCAAATTAATGTACTGATTGATTTAAGAATGAATATAAGAATAATCAAAACTATTATTTCTGGTATTAGCAGTTTCATTAATACAACACCTAGTTCAATATTTAAAGTAAGAAATGCAGAAGTCAACCATCCTATCAAAGATAGTAAAATTATCAAAACAAAAATATTGCCAAGAAGTAGCAGCCAAATTTTCTTTTCAAATGATTTATTCACCTAATATCCCTCCTATTGTATTGATTATACTACATATTTTTAAAATAATAAATAAATAAACTACATAAATAGACAATTTTTCATAAAATACTGAATTTTTAAATAAATTTGAAAAAAAAATATTTTGTAATTATAGTTAAAGTTATATCTAGTATTATTTTTCAAAAAATTTTAACTGAGAGATATTTTTTGAATTATTAGTATGAAAAAAATGTAAAATTTGGTATAATAAAGAGAAGTTTTGATTGTAGAAAATTATAATTACAAAAAAGCTTTTATTTTATTAAATTTTAATATAGTAGAATTTTGAAAAAGGTGGAGAAAATGAAGCAGAAATATGGTAAAATTGCATTAGTTATTGGCGCTTCATCTGGAGTTGGAAAAGTATGCGCAAATTATCTAGCAAATAGCGGATATAATGTATATGGAACTTCTAGAAAAGCAACTTTTAACATAAATAATGATAAAATACACATGATTCCCCTTGATGTTACTGATAGTTTATCAATTAAACAAGCGGTGGATTATATTATTGAAAAAGAAGGGACTATTAGTGTTTTGCTTAATTGCCCTGGATATGGTTTATCAGGAAGTGTAGAAGATATTTCAACGCAAGAAGCTAAAGCGATATTTGATACAAACTTCTTTGGAATTATGGAAGTGATTAGAAATGTGTTGCCAATCATGAGAAAAAACCAGACTGGTCTAATTGTTAATATTAGTTCAGTAGCAGGGTTTATTTCAATTCCTTATCAATCGATGTATAGTGCAAGTAAATATGCGCTAGAAGCAATGTCTGAAGCTTTGAGAATCGAAGTAAAATCCTTTGGTGTTAAAGTTTCAATGATTGCTCCAGGTGATATGAAGACTAACTTTAAGCGGGAAACTGCAAAAAATGCCTTAAATTCTTGTTATCAGGCTAGATGTGAAAAAGCAGTCAACAAAATGATAGCATCAGAGGAAAAAGGCCCTGAAGCGATTGTTGTAGTCAAAGAGTTAAAAAAAATACTAAAGCAAAAGAATCCTTCTATTAGAAGAGTAGTTGGCTGGCAATATAAATTAGTTGGTTTACTTAAAAAATTATTGCCTGCAAAAATTGTTGAATTTGTAATAACAAAAATTTATTAAAAGGGGATATTTAGATGGATATTTTTCAAAAATGTTATGAATTTACAGATGCAAAAAAAGTAATGGCAGCAGGTATTTATCCATATTTTCATGAGTTAACTTCAGGACAAGATAACGAAGTTATCATTAATGGAAAAAGGACAATTATGATAGGTTCTAATAATTACCTAGGACTCACTAGCGATCAAAGAGTAAAACAAGCTTCAATCAAGGCTGTTGAAAAATATGGGTCTGGGTGTTCTGGATCCCGCTTTTTAAATGGAACACTTGATTTACATGTTGAATTAGAGAAAGAATTAGCAAGTTTTCTTAATAAAGAGGATTGTATAACTTTTAGTACTGGTTTTCAAGCTAACTTAGGATTGATTTCAGCTATTGCAGGACGTAATGACTATATAATTAGTGATAGAGGGAACCATGCTAGTATAGTAGATGGGTGTCGCTTAAGTTTTGCTAAAATGATTAAATACAATCATAATGACATGAAAGATTTAGAGAGAGCCCTAAAGGCTGTGCCTGATAATTGTGGGAAATTAATTGTTTCAGATGGTGTTTTTAGTATGGAAGGTGATATATGTAAATTGCCTGAAATGGTAAAATTAGCTGAAAAATATGGTGCAAGAATTATGATCGATGATGCCCATGGTGTAGGTGTTATGGGTAAACACGGAAGAGGAACAGCAGAATATTTTAATCTTGAGGATAAAGTTGATTTAACACTCGGGACATTCAGTAAATCATTAGCTAGTTTAGGGGGCTTTGTTGTTGGTAGCGCTGATGTTATACATTATATAAGGCACTTATCACGTCCATTTATTTTTAGTGCTTCTATTACTCCATCTAATGCAGCTGCAGCTTTAGAATCATTAAGGATTTTAAAGCAAGAACCTGATAGAATTAAGCGTCTATGGGAAAAGGGTTTAATGATTTAGGAATTACAATTGGAAATTCAGAAACACCAATTATACCTGTTATGACTTATGATGATAATGCCACTTTTTTAATTACAAGACAATTGCTTGATGCAGGTGTTTATGTAAACCCTGTTATTTCACCAGCGGTTAACCCTGGTGAAGCATTATTAAGAACTAGTTATACAGCAACTCATACATTTGAACAACTAGATTATGCATTAGATAAATTTAAAAAAGTTTTTAATAAATAAAGTGAAAAAAGAGAAAGTTTCTAAATACTTTCTCTTTTAAATTAATTACTTTGATCAAACTTCAATAAGATAACAGTGCCATAAAATTCTTGGTTGTCTATTTGGGGTGCTTTTATATTGCTTTTTAAAAAGCGTTTATTTATAATATAAACTGTTATTGCTAACAAAATAAAGATTAAAATTACTCCGAGTAAAAATCCGAATATTAAGCTTTTCACATCCATATAAGCCACCATTTTTTTTAAAATTATATCATGCAGCATATATGTGTTAAAAGGTTATTTGCTTTAATTTTATTTTTATTGATAAAAAGTCTTGTTTCTATTGATTTACGATAATTTGACAAGTAAAATAATAAGTAATGTAAATTATTGTTGATTAAAGGGTGATACAATGTTTAAGAACACAAAAAGAATTAAAAAAATGTTTGATGAAGATGAACCAAAACTTGTTTTTTACCTTGAATCTAAAGGAATAATTTTTGAAGATTTGTTTAAGGAACAAGAAAATTTAATTGAAAGAAGTATTAGATATCACAAAAATACAATTGCTGAAACAGCAATTGTTTATTGTGATAATATTAATCGCTTAAATAAGAACAATCAAAGCTATTTAATGATTTCTGTTCAATATGATAATTATCCGATGTTTACTAAATTACTAGAAATGGAATTAGATTTAGAACAATTAGATAATTATCATCAATCTGTATTGTTTTATACAATTAAAAATAAAAACTGGGATTATTTTAATGATTTAGTAAAGAAAAACATTAACTTAAAGGGCTATAATAATAATAAAGAAACGGCTTTAATATATGCATATATTAACGATAGAAAAGATGTTATGAATTATTTGTTTGAAAATAATGCTAATATTAATAGTATTGATAAAGATGGTAATACTATTTTACACCATGCGCTTCTAAGGCAAGATGTAGATTATGCATTAAAATTATTAGATTTCGGTAGTGATATCTTTATTAGAAACTATAATGATAAAACATGTCTTGATATCGCTTCTCAATTTAATATTGAAAGCCCATTAATAAATAAAATCATTGAAGTAATAAATAAATTGTTTGAGGAAGAATTAGACGAACGATTATTAGAATTATTATATGAATATGAAGATGTTGAAAATTATAATGAGTTTAATATACCTTTTTTAATTGCTGTTTTTTCAGTTAAATTTAATAATAAGAATATATTTGAAAAGATATTGCGAAAACCCGAATTATTGAATAATATTGATTATCGAGGAAAATCTTTACTAATGTATTGTATTGAATTTAATAATTTTATTAGCGCTAGAAAAATAATTTATCTTGATAGTAATCTTAATTTACGTAGTAAAGATAATAGGACAATTTTATTTACAGTAATTAAACAATTAAATGAAAATTTAATATTAAAAGAGGAATATAAATTAATTTTTAAAGAATTGCTAGAACGTAAGGTTGATGTTAATTGTCAAGATAATTTTGGGAATACCGTACTTATGGAAGCTATCTTAAACAATCAAGTGGAAATTATTGAACATTTAGTGAATTATCCATCTATAGATTTAAATCTTACTAATAATGAAAATAAAACCGTTTTATCACTAGCCTATGAAAGAAAAGATTTTACCTCTATTCAAAGAATGATTACTTCAAAAAGAGTAGATATTAATACTATTGATATAAATGAAAAAACTCTATTATTAATGGCTTTAATGGATGATAATTTAGAGCTTTTTGATTTATTATTAAATTATGGGGCTGATTTAGACATAAAATACGAAGATGGAATGACGATATTAATGTTTGCTTTAAATTTGCAGAAAAAACGTTTTATAGTAAAGATATTTGAGCATCCTAACTTTAATGTTGATTTACAAGATGATAGTGGAAAGACAGCATTAATGCACGCGATAGAAAATCGGAATGTAAAAGTTGTAGAGGCACTATTGAAATGTGGGGCCGAAATCAACATTAAGGATAATAATGGCGATACAGCAATCTTTTATGCTTTAGGAGTAGAGGATTTTGAAATCGCCCGACTAATAAGAAATTATGAATAACAAATGTAAAAATGGAGCTGAAAAGATGATTAAAAAAGAGGTTATCATTATTGGTGGAGGAGCATCGGGCATTGTTGCTGCGATTACCGCAAAAGATAATGGTAGTGATGTTTTATTAATTGAAGGTGAAAATCGAATCGCTAAGAAAATCCTTATTACAGGTAACGGTAGGTGTAATTTTTCTAATCGAAAAATAAAATCACCCTATAAAGAATTTCATAGTAATGAGCATCAGTTCTATTCGAATGTATTAGACCAATTAACTGTGGGAAACACTGTAAATTTATTTTATACCTATGGTCTCCCTATTGTTACATTTGAAAATAATAAAATGTATCCTCAATCATTACAGGCTTCAAGTGTAGTCGATATATTAAGAATAAATATTAGGGAAAGGGATATTCCCGTTTATTTGAATACTAAAGTAATTAATATAACTAAAAGTAAAGATGAGTTTATGATAGAAACGCTTAATGAAGATTATCCATTATTTAAAGCAAAAAAGGTATTAATAGCTTGTGGAGGTAGTGCTGCACCTAATACTGGCTCAGATGGATCTATCTATCAGATTATGGTAAAACTGGGTCACTCAATTATTAAGCCACTACCGTCTATTGTTCAGTTAAAATTAAATTATAAATATCTTAAGGCAATTTCTGGAGTTAGATTTGAAGCTTTAGTTAGTGTAATAGTTAATAATAAGGTAAAGCGAGTTGAACTTGATGAAGTTATATTTACTGATTATGGTATTTCAGGTAAAGCAATTCTCCAAATTAGTAATTATGCTTCAATAGGAATAAATAATAAAGAGGAAGTTATAATTATCCTTGATATGTTTCCGAAGCTTAATGAAACTGAATTAAAGGGATTTTTTGAAGCTCAGTTTGTAATGTTTGGTCATAGAGAAATTGTTGAGGCCTTAAATGGCATTATTAATAAAAAGTTACTACCTATAATTTTAAAAGATTGTGGCATCACAAATATCCATAAAACTTGTGATCAATTAGATTTTAAAGAGAAGGCAAATTTGTATCATATATTAAAGAATTGGGAATTTAAATGTATTGATACAAATGGTTTTAGAAATGCTCAAGCAACAATTGGAGGTATTAATACATTAGATGTTAATAAAGAAACACTTGAATCAACTATCCATAAGGGTTTATATTTTGCAGGTGAAGTTCTAGATGTTGATGGTGATTGCGGTGGTTATAATCTCCAATGGGCTTGGAGTAGTGGTTATGTGGCAGGAATTAATATAAGCAAAAAATAAAACGAAGGAATGGGTTTAGTTCCTTCGTTTTTAAATGGAGTAGTGGAGGTCTAGAAAATGGAAATAGCGATTTATGACATCAACTTTATTTATATAAATATATAAAATTACAGCTCCGACATTCAAAAAAAATTTCTATTTATATTAATAAAATACCCGATTTCATTCGTTAGTGAGATTGATTCTAATGTTACTAAAGGATTTGCATAAATAATAATATTAACTTATATACGCATTTAATTTATTTGAGGTAAGTCAAGTGCGAATTTAACATGCAACTATTAGTAACATTAGTAAATCCCATATATATAATACTTAAACTATTGATTCATAATAAATCTCCATCCATCTTCTATATTATTATGGGATAGGATATACCTATTATATTTAATTTAATTAATCTTATAGTAATTAATTTAGTAAATGCTAGTTTATCATAGAATTTCTTGGTATATATAAGCGAATTATAACTATATATATAAAAATTTATCAGTTAATAATTTGCATAAAATACTTGAATATATTAAAAATATTAATATCTTAAACAAAAGGTGAGATTATGATAAATACTTTTTTTGTAAACAATATTTCTGTCTATCTCCTAAAATTACCTCTATTTGTTTATTTATTAATAATGGGAATAATATTAATTGTGGCTGTAAGGTTTATAATAAGGCATGTATTTAGCATTCTAACATTTTTTATTTTAATCGCGTTATTTGTGATTTTATTGTTAACTATTTCAAGTATAATGTAAGTTCAAACTAAATAAAAAATACACTTATTAAAGTGTACATTACTTTTTAATATGGTACCAGCGACGGGACTCGAACCCGTAAGGATTTGACTCCGGTGGATTTTGAGTCCACTGCGTCTACCAATTCCGCCACGCTGGCATGCTAATATATTATACACTTTCATAATTAAATTGTAAATATATTAATGAAATTTTTTTTGTGAATATATTGGAAAATTAATCGAATAATAAAAAATATGAGGTGATGTTATGGATAAAACTGATTTTTTATATGAAGCATTGTTAAGTACAACCGCTTCTTTTATTGTTCTCTTAATTTTAACAAGATTACTGGGGAAAAAACAAATGTCCCAATTGACATTTTTTAATTATATTACGGGAATTACAATTGGATCAATTGCTGCTAATGTTGTTACTTTAGAAGGCGAACTATTTATTCATACATTGGTAGGTTTAATATGGTGGTGTTTACTAACATATATTGTAGATGTGTTAGTTTTAAAGTTACCTAAAGTAAGAGTTATATTAGATGGTGAACCAGCAATTATTATTAAAAAAGGCAAAATACAGTATAAAGCTCTTAAAATGGTAAGGTTAGATATTGATAACCTGTTAACTATGATGCGAGAAAAAGATGTTTTTTTAATAACTGATATTGATTATGCAATTTTAGAGTCAAATGGAGAATTAACAATTTTTAAGAAAGCGGAAAAACATAATACTATAAGAGAAGATTTTAATTTGCCGAATGAATTGCAAGTATATATCCCCACTCAAATAATAATAAATGGGTTAATTGTTAAAAGCAATCTAGAGGAATTTAATTTAACTTATGATTGGGTATATGATCAACTAAATAAAAATGGAGTTGATAAAATAGCAGATGTTTTATATGCAGAATTACAACCAGATGGTAGCTTACACATTGATGTGATTGAAAATTAAAAAGGGATAAAAATTTATCCCTTGATATTTTACTTTTTAATTGGCGCGCCTGATAGGACTTGAACCCACAACCCTCAGAACCGGAATCTGATGCTCTATCCTTTGAGCTACAGGCGCATAGTATTATTATATAATAAATTTAAAAATAAATAAATCAATTTCTTATATTGTCAAAAATTTCTTTTTAGGATATAATCAAACGACAAGAAAAAAAGCGAGTGATTATATGAGACAGATATTAGGAATGATTGTTGATGCTAATAATAAATTTACATTAATTGAAGATGGAGATCGCATTGCGGTTGGTGTAAGTGGTGGAAAAGATAGTATGGTTTTATTATATGCTTTGAGCTTATATCAAAAATACTCTAAAGTTAAATTTGAGGTTGTTGGAATTACATTGGAATTGGGCTTTTCAGAAATGAATTTTAAAAGAGTAGTTGATTTTTCTAAGAACCATGACATAGAATACCATTTAATACCAACAAAGGTATATGATATATTAAAACAGAATCTTGATAAAAAAGGAGACATTCAATGTTCATTATGCTCCAAATTTAAAAAAGCAATTTTGATTGAAGAGGCAAAAAAAATTAATTGTAATAAAGTGGCAATGGCTCATCATTACGATGATGCAATTGAAACATTAATGATGAATGCGATTTTTAATGGTATTCTAGCGACATTTAAACCAAAAATGTATTTAGATAAAACAGATGTAACATTCATTAGACCATTAATATTAGCTACAGAAAAAGCAATCAAAAGAGCAGTATTAAAAAACCATATTCCTATAATTTCTAGTAATTGTCCTAAGGATAAAAATACAGCTAGAGAAGATATTAAAAATTGGTTACAAACAGATGTATATAGAAAATTCCCACAAGCAAAACTAAATTTTCAAAACATGCTCCTTCATCCAGAAAAAGTTATATTATGGAATGAGGATAATGATTAAGAAATATAATCTAAAATAAATATAAAAAGAACTGTACAATGATATGATACTTTCAAAGTAGACAATGTAATTAATTAAAATTACATTATCTACTTTGGAGGTATTTTTTATGGGAAGAAAACCTAAATTTAGCAACGAAATAAAAATTGAAGCATGCGAAAATTATAAAATGGGGAAAGGAAGTTATCAAGCCATCGCAAAAACTATAGGATGCAATGAAAGTGTTTTACGACGTTGGTACTCAACATATATAAATATTGGACCAAGCGCTTTTAACCATACAAAAAGAAATCGCTCATATAGAATTAGGATGCTTGTCACCATTAGAGTATCGTAACCAAGCATCCTTAACTGCATAAATATTTAATTAATTAACTGTCTACTTGACATATATCAGTTCAAAAAACAGTTCTTTTTTTATAAATATTATTGTATTTGTTGTTTTTTTGTAGATTCTTTTTGTACGGTTTGCATAATTTTTTGTTGAGGTTCTGCTTCGACTGTGTACCAGCCTTTTTCAAACATTAAATTATACATTTTTCTTTGCATTTGTGAAGTTTCTTGGAAAATATGAAATAATTCATTGTACCATTTATCGTTAGATGCTTCATTTAATGCTACTGCGTAGCTATCAACATGTCTTTTGCAAGTACTTAACATTGATTCGCAGTAATCTCTATCATTTAACTGAGTTGAGTTTGTTACATCGGTTTGTTGATTTTGGATTTTTACATTCTCTTGATTATTTTGCATAATCTTTCCCACCTCCTAGGCGTTGTTTTTTGAATAATTTTGTAAAAATTGCAGTAAACGATCATAATGATTTTTGTGCATTTGGTATGCTGCTTCGAAGCCTTGTTTTATTTCTTGGTCTTGTACTTTGCTTGCATAGTCTCGTGCCATTTTAGCTGCACCTAAATTCCAAGATAACATGTCTTCAATATATAGCATGTCCTTTGTTGAAACGATATTAGGTGGTTGTTTTA
This sequence comes from Haloplasmatales bacterium 4B, assembly GCA_003586005.1. Taxonomy (GTDB): domain Bacteria; phylum Bacillota_I; class Bacilli_A; order Haloplasmatales; family Haloplasmataceae; genus NSKI01. The sequence goes on from NSKI01000001.1 coordinate 145,400, forward strand.
AAGTTACATTATTTGTTGCTTCCATATTTTGCATTATTCTACCTCCTTGAAAGTTAATTACAAATTTATTTTCTGCATATTATTACAAATTATTACATTAAATTGCTATAATAAAAGTAGATAAATATTCAGAGGTGGAAATTGATTATTTTATTGTTATGATAAATGTAGTACATGTAAAAAAGCAAAAATATATTTAAATAAGTTAACATAGGTTATGAGTTACTAGATATTAAAAAAAGGTTAGCTTTAGCGGATATCAGACAATATCGCTTAAAAAATGGAAAAGAAACCAAGAAAATGTTTAATATTAGAGGAATTTTATATATAAAAAATAAATCTAAAAGATAAACTAAAAAGCATGAATAATAAAGAATGTTACGAATTATTATCAACAGATGGCATGTTAATAAAACGATCCTTTCTAGTGGATAAAAATAAAGTATATATTGGATTCGGAAAAATAAATATAAGGATTTGAAAAATGATTAAAGAAATTTCATATGAAATACTAAATAAAAATATAACAGCTGCTTTTAATGGAGTTGTTTTAGTGTATACAAATATGTGTGGAACTTGTGAAAGTGCAAAAACAATGCTAAATGTAGTTAGTCAAACAGGTGTAGACATTGAATTTTATAAAATTAACACAAACTTGCATGCTAAAATTATTCAAGAATATAATGTTAAGGTTATTCCTTGTTTTTTATTATTTAGTCAAAACATTTTAGTTGAACAATTTTACGCATTTTATTCTGTGACAAATTTATATCAGAAAGCTAGAAGATTAATATGATAAATTTAGTAATTTTTATATTTGCTATTTAAATCTTTGGAAAAAAATTATATAATAAACACATGACTGTATAAAATATCAAGAAAGATGTGATAAGATGAATATTCCAAAGGTTGGCGATGTAGTTCAAATACATAGCTATAAACACAATGGTAAAATTCATCGAGCTTGGAAAGAAACGGTTATTGTAGATTATTCTGAAGATTATTTAATAGCTGCTAATAACCGTACAAAAGTCACTGAGTCCGATGGGAGGAATTGGTTTACTAGAGAACCTGCTATCTGTTACTTCTTCAAAAATCATTGGTTTAATGTGATAGGGATGCTACGAAAAGATGGTATTTATTATTATTGCAATATCTGCTCTCCCTATATATTTGAGGAAAGTACGATTAAATATGTTGATTATGACCTAGATGTAAAAGTATTTCCCAATTATAATTATCGAATATTAGATAAGGACGAATATGAAAAGCATCGTAGAAAAATGAAATATCCTAGTAAAATTGAGGAGATTATTGAAAATGAAATGAAAGTTTTATTAGAATTTATTCGTAATCAAGAGGGACCTTTTGCGCCAGGGTTTGTAGAACACTGGTACAGAAATTATAAGAATAAATTAATAGGAGGATTGAAATGAGAGACCCAAGACTAGAAAAGTTAGCTAAGAGCTTACTTGAATATTCTACTAAAGTTAAAGAAGGTAATCATGTATTAATTAAAGCCCACCTTATTTCTAAACCATTAATTAAAGAATTAATAAAACACTGTTATAAGCTAGGAGCATACCCTTATGTGGATTTACTTGATGATGAAATAGCACGTGATTTATTAATGAACAATTCCTTAGAAAGATCAGAAAAGCTAGTAGAATGGGAATTGCCAAAAACTAAAGAAATAGATGCTTTTATTAGTATCTTCGGTGAAGAAAATGACTCAGAAAAAACTGATGTTTCAACTGATATTAAAAAAATGACTGCTAAAATAAGAAGAAAACTATCGGATATAATAATTAAAGAGAAAAAGTGGGTGTTATTAAATTATCCTACTTCAAGTTTAGCACAAAAGGCTGGAATGAGTTCGGAAGCATTTGAAGATTTTCTTTTAGATGTGTGTACTGTTGATTACGCTAAAATGGCTAAAGCTATGGAAAATCTTAAAGCTTATATGGAAAAAACTGATAAAGTTCGCATAGTGTCACCAGGTACTGATTTAACTTTTTCTATTAAAGGAATTAATGCAATTCCATGTGCAGGAGAAAATAATGTCCCTGATGGAGAAGTATTTACTGCTCCAGTAAAGGAAAGCGTGAATGGGACAATTACATACAATACACCTTCACCTTATCAAGGCACAGTTTATAATCATGTTAAATTAACATTTAAAGATGGGAAGATTATTGAAGCCACAGCTGATGGTCATATTGATAGCTTGAATGAAATCTTTAACACTGATGATGGTGCAAGATATGTTGGTGAATTTGCGATTGGTGTTAATCCATTAATTAAAGATCCAATGGGAGATATTTTATTTGATGAAAAAATTGATGGTAGTTTACATTTTACACCAGGAGCTTGTTATGAAGGAGAAGCAGATAACGGAAACCAATCTGCAGTTCATTGGGATTTAGTATTAATTCAACGCCCTGAATATGGTGGGGGAGAAATATATTTTGATGATATGTTAATACGTAAAGATGGCGAATTTGTAATTCCAGAATTGGAATGTTTGAATCCAGAAAATTTAAAATAAATTTTTTAGCCTATAAAGTTTAGCTTTATAGGTTTTCTGTTTTTAAAGGTGTTAACATAGATAAAAAACTAATAATTTGTTATAATAGATGTGATTAAGTAGATGGTTTTGTTTAAATAAAGATGAAAGAGGAAATGTAATGGACGAAATATCAAAAGAGAAACTTGATCAAATTTGTAAGATTTTAGAAGTAGCAATTATTAAAGGTGATATTAAAGAATTATTGCTAGATGTATGCACAGCAAAAGAGCTAGGAGCAATGTATCAACGTTTTAAGGTCGCACAAATGCTTAAAAATGGAATGACATTTAATCAAATCGAGGAAAAAACGGGTATAAGTTCAACTACTATTGCACGTGTTGGTAAATGTTTAAGAAAAGGGAAGGGTTATAAAAAAATATTTGAACAATATAATCTTTTTTTACATGTTGGAGAATAACGACCTTTTGGTCGTTTTTTTCTTTTACTTTTTAAATTTTGATGATAAAATATAATAAAGGTGATAAAATGAAAAGTCAATTCATTAAAGAAATTATTGAAAATCATTTTCCTTGTCAAGTTGGTTTTGTTAAGGCCCGAATTTTTAATGAATTAACCGAGAAGATAATAAAATATAATGATATAAATCAAAAATTACATTTAGTTGAAAACGATGTTGAAAAAAGGATAAATCCATTTCTTATCTTTCCTCAAGCAAAAACAATTATTGTTGTTATTTTTCCATACGCTAGCCAAAATTTAGGCATCCAAAACAAAAGTCATGTGGTTTCTAGAAGTTCATGGGGAGTGGATTATCATCTTGTAATTAAAGATAAACTAAAGATTATTCAAGACTTATTAAAAGTAGAATATGGAGCAGAATCGCTTGTTATAAGTGATAATCACGCATTGCATGACCGCCATTTAGCTTATTTAGCTGGTTTGGGTAATTATGGTAAAAATACATTGTTAATAAATAAAAAATATGGTTCATACTTCTTTATAAGTTCGATTCTAACAGATTTAAAATTAAACATTGAAGAATATGATAAACCAACATTTGAAGATATTTGTAAAGATTGTAATCGTTGTCTTAAAGCATGTCCAACTAGAGCTATTAGCGAAGGCCGCTTTATAAATGCTAAAAGTTGTATGTCTTATTTGACACAGTCAAAAGCTGAGGTTCCTTCTGAATTTTTAGAGAAATTTTCTAAGTTCACATTTGGTTGTGATTTTTGTCAAGTTTCTTGCGTATATAATAGTAATATAAATGAAAATATATTACATGAATTTAAACCTACTGATCGGGAAATCATAACAGTAAAGGATTTGGAAAATTTATCTAATAAAACTTTTAATAAGAGATATAAAACTTTAGCAGCTAGCTTTCGAGGTAAAAATGTTTTATTACGAAATGCAATCTTAGTTTCAGCAAACAACAACAATTTTGAAGACTTGAAAAACTTAGATAAAATAAATGATTGTGATAAAATGTATTTAAAACAGGCAATTAAGTATGCAAAAGATAAAATAAACAAAGGAGAAAATTAATATGCCTATTAATGTTGTATTATATAATCCAGAAATTCCACAAAATACAGGTAATATTATGAGAACATGCGCTGCTACTAATGCATTGTTACACATAATTGAACCCATTGGATTTAGTTTAGATGAAAAACATGTGAAGAGATCATCAGCTAATAATTCTGTAAAGGTTGATTATTTAATTTATCAAGATTGGGAAGATTTTAAACAAAAAAATTCGGGTGTATATGTTTTTTTAACTAGATATGGGAAAAACCCTCCAACTACCCATGATTTTAGTGACGTTAATCAAAACATCTATTTAATCTTTGGTCGAGAATCTTTAGGAATTCCAAAATCGATTTTAAAAGAGCATCTAGATACTTGTTATCGTCTTCCTATGAATGAAGATATTCGTTCTTTAAATTTATCAAATGTTGTAGCGATAATGGTTTATGAAGTATTAAGACAACAAAATTATCAAGACTTATCTAAAGTAGAAATCATAAAAGGTGAAAATTTCTTATATGATTAAGAGGAATAAAATATTGTTTTGAAAAATAATATTTTATATAAATAATACGATTATAGGGAGGTATTAGCCATGCACACTTTGGAAAACGAAATTCTGAAAATTAATATTTCAGAACATGGAGCTGAGTTACAAAGTATTTACCACAAAGAAAATAAGAGGGAGTACCTATGGCAAGGAGACGATTCATGTTGGAGTCGTCGGAGTCCTATTTTATTTCCTATTGTAGGAAAATTAGCCAATAATACCTATTACGTTAAAGGAAGAGATTATCATTTAACTCATCATGGATTTGCTCGAGATTTAAATTTCGAGATTATTGAAAAAAGGAAAAAATATGTGAAGTTTATGTTAAAAGCTAATGAGAAAACGATGTTAATATATCCGTTTGATTTCAAATTAACAGTTTCTTATCGTCTAGAATATAACAAACTAACTGTAAAATTTAAGGTGTATAATAATTCTAGCGAATTAATGTACTTTTCATTAGGGGCTCATCCTGCTTTTAATACCGATTTAACTGAAAATGGAATTGAAGATTATTATTTAGATTTTGGGGAAAATAAAACCCTAACTACAAAAATATTGGATAAAGAAGTTAGCCTACTTACTCATGAATTGAAAGATATAATGAAAAATCAGGATAAACTTGATTTAAGATATGATATGTTTGATATCGATACTTTAATATTAGAGGATATAAACCATGTTGCTTTAAAGAATAAACTTAATGATCAAGAAATAATTATGAATTGTCAATCATTTCCACTTATGGGGATATGGACAAAAGCTAAATGTCCATATATATGTTTAGAGCCATGGTGTGGTGCTCCCGATTATGCTGGTGGTCCAGTTGAATTGCGTGATAAAGCCTATATCCAATCAGTCTATCCAGATGACAAATTTGTTGCTAAATATAGTCTTGAAATAAAATAGATGATATAAATATAAAGGCTGCTGTTATAAAACAGTAGCCTTTATAATGATTTTTACACTCTCTATCGTTAAGATTTTTGCAAGTTTCATTTTGAAATTTATCATGATAAGTATAAGTGCTAATCGTCATATCTATCGTAGAGTGACCTAATAACATCTGTATATCATTTGTTTCACTACCTCGAAGCATTGTAGAAACTGTATGTCTTAAACTATGAGGTGTAATGTATAGTTTAACTATTTTTTCTTAATTAATAACATTATTATTAAAGCTACAATTCCTAAAATTAAAAGCATTAAGATAAAAAAACCAACAATTAAATAAAGCATTAATCCCATCGTAATTCACCTTTTCATTCTATTTTCTCTATTATATCATTAATTTGTGAATTTCTGAATATTAATATTAAATATTGGTAATTATACTAATGACCAAATACAATATCTATTTATTAAGAAAAATCCACTTGTTGCTTGTGGATTTTTCTTTTTTAAATATATATATGCATATATTCTTATAGAATTGACCCATATTTATATTAAAGCAATAAATAATGGAGGTCTTATATGAAAAATAAATTAAATTGTCCAGTTTATTTAATTAATATAACATCTATATTACCTTATTTAATCTTTTCAATAATTGTTTTTACTATCATAGTTTCTTGGGTAGGAACCATGAGAGTAAATGTTGAGCAAGGTATGTGGAACAAAATGTTTAGTTATGGGAAGATGATGTTTAAAAATTCAAGTAATCCTTATTCTTTTTCTGAAATAGTGAAAACTATTAGGCTCAGAAGTAAAATTAGTAAACAAATTAAACTTTTTTACAAAATCTAAGTAAAACCAACAACTTAATAAGTATAGTATATAAGGAGAATAAAATTTAGGAGATTTGTAATGAATGAAAAAAAAGCTCTCGGTAAATCTTTAGATATGATACTTAAGGATAATTTTATTGAAAATATAAAGGGATTAAAATTCTCTAACAATAATGAACGTTTTATTATTAAGAGAAAAATTAAAATAAAAAAAATTAGGCTTCTTTAGTAATTATTGTCTGTAATGGGAAAATTATTTTTACAAACAATAATGTAGAGGTGATTAAAATGGGTTCAAGCTGGAAAGGTTCAATTTCATTTGGGTTAATTTATATTCCAATTAATTTATTTACCGCTACACATGAAGAAACTATTGGATTTAATATGCTTCATAAGAAATGTCACACACGGATTCGTTATAAGAAAGTGTGTGAGTTTTGTGATGAAGAAGTAAAAAGTGGTGAAATAGTAAAAGGTTTTAATTACGAAAATGATAAATATGTAATTTTTGAAAATGATGACTTTGAAAAAATAAAATCAACAAAGGATAAAAGCATTAACATCCAGCAGTTCGTAGATATTAAAGAAATTGACCCAGTATTTTATGGTAAGGCTTATTATATTGTCCCAAATGGTGGTGAGCGAGCTTTTGAATTACTTAAACAGGCATTAATTGAAACAAACAAGGTTGGGATTGCTAAAGTTGTTTTAGGGACTAAAGAAACCCTAGTAGCTTTAAGAATAAGTCATGATAATATGATATTAAATAAATTATTTTTTATTAATGAAATAAATAGTGTTCAAACTCCATATGTTGAAATCGTTGTAAATCCTCAAGAAGTTGATTTAGCAAAAAGATTAATAAAACAAATGACATCACCTTTTAATCCTGATATATATCATGATGAATATCAAGAGAAATTAAAATTAGCGATTGAACAAAAAATTCAAGGTAAAGAAATTGTTGTACCTAAAGAAAGAGATGAAAATAATATTGTTAACTTAATGGATGCTTTAAAAGAAAGTATTACTAATGTAGGACAAAGAGTATGACAAATGATATTTTTTCACTCAAAAATATAGCGCCCATGTTATTTGTTGAAGGAGTCCCTTTTGATTCAAAAAAATATCTTTATGAATTAAAATTAGATGGTATTCGTTGCTTAGCTTATCTTGATGAATTAGGAACAGAGTTGCGTAATAAGCGTAATAAAAGTGTAACAAATTTTTATCCTGAATTAAAAAATATACATAAACAAGTGAAAACAAAGTGTATTCTTGATGGGGAATTAATCGTGACTGTCGATGGATTGCCTAACTTTTTCGAAGTTTCTAGAAGAAGTTTGATGGCTGATAAATTTAAAATTGAGTTATTATCAAAAAGTAAACCTGTAAATTTTGTGTGTTTTGATTGTCTATATTCTAATGGTTTGCAGATTACTGATAAACCTTTAATTGAAAGAAAGAAAATCTTAAAAGAAATTGTTAATGAAAATGAATTCATTGCAATTTCTCGTTATATCTTTGAAGCGGGTATTGCTTTTTATGAATTAGCAGAAAACAAAAATTTAGAAGGAGTTGTTGCTAAAAAAATAGATAGTTACTATTATTTTGGCAAGCGTACAAAGGATTGGATCAAGTTTAAAAAAATGTATGATGAAGATTTTGTCATATGTGGTTACGTACCTGAAAATAATAAAATAAAAAGTTTAATATTAGGTATATATAAAAATAATCAATTTATATATCAAGGACATGTAACTTTAGGAATTTCAAAGGAAGATGAAAATTTTATTTTAAAATTTGCTGAAAATCATCAAATAAATTGTCCTTTTAACAAAGATGTTACTGAAAAAACAGTTTGGATTGAAAATAATTTAGTAGGTACAGTAAAATTTATGATGAGAACTCCATCTAATAGTTTAAGGCAACCTGTTTTTAAAGGTTTACGAGATGACAAAAGTTATAAAGAGTGTATTTTAAAATAAAATTATGTAAAATTGTGGGGAATATTATTTGTTTTATCAATTTATGTTATAATAAGATAAATTGTAAGATTAAAGGTGGGAACAATATGAAGAAAATATTTATGGTATTTGCCTTATTGGTAGTTCTAAGTGGGTGTCAGTTAACTTCTTCTATGAGTCAAGATGAATATGATAAACTCAAAAATGAACTCCAACAAGAATTAGAGAATAATTATGAGGCTTTGAATCAAGAAGCACTTGAACAAATTGAAATAAAATTAAGGCAAGAATTAATTGATGAAAACAATAATCAATTATCAGATATTGAAAAAATGATTATAAATGTAGTTGAAACAAAAAAAGGGGCAGTTTTAGGTGTTTCTAATTACCAAAATGATGTTATTGTTTCAACAGGGTCAGGTGTGATTTATAAACATGATGAAACAAAAAATGAGTATTATGTAATAACTAATCATCATGTTGTTGAAGACAGCGATAAATTAAGTGTTGTTTTACCAGATAATAGAAATTATGATGCAATATTATTAGGTTCTGATAAGAGGACAGATTTAGCAGTTATTAAGTTTTCTTCTGATAAAATATTTACAATTGTTGATTTAGCAGATTCTGATGTTTTAAAATCAGGACAATTTGCGATAGCGATTGGAAATCCATTGGGTTATGATTACTATGGTTCAGTAACATTTGGTGTTATTTCAGGTTTAGATCGATATAAATATATTGATTTTGATGAAGATGGTACGCCTGAGTTTTATACTAGTTTAATTCAACATGATGTACCAATTAGCCCTGGAAATAGTGGTGGTGCTTTATTTGATATTAATGGCAATTTAATTGGTATTAATAATATGAAAAGCGTGGAAGAAAATGTTGATAACATTGGTTTCGCAATACCATCCAATACTGTTATTAAAGTAGCTAGTATACTTGAAACAGATGGAATTATTAGAAGACCTTCATTAGGAATTAAAGGTGGAGATTTAGAGGATATAAATGGTGCTTATATTTCAGAGATTATCCCAAATACTAGTGCCTATTATAGTGATTTAAAACCAGGAGATATTATCATAAAATATAATTCTGTAATAATTAATTGTTTTGCTGATTTGCGATTATTAATTGATAATGCCTTAATTGATGATGAGGTTATATTAAAAGTAAATCGTAATGGTGTTATTTTAGATATTAATCTTACCCTTATAGAGTCCCCTGAGTAAAAGAATGAGAGGATAACCTCTCATTCTTTTTGAATGACTTTAAATATCTTCAAGTAAATTACTACAAAGTCCACATAATCAATTTCCTTGACTGTTTTACTAGGTCAACGATATCCAATGCCAAAGTAATTAAGGCATTTTTAATATTTTTTTCGCAGTTTTATTTTATTTTGTGTTTTTGACCTATATTTAAATTGCTTAGAAATTATTAGTTATATTAGTTAAAAAATATTAGATAATTTTCCAGGCAATATTTTAAAATATCTTTCCTTGGTAGAATTATTGTTGAATTACTATGAATTTTTGGTTTGCTTAATATATCTGTAAATATATTATTTAAAATAAGCTACATAATTATAGAATGTCTTGACTAAGTAAAAAATAACTATTTCCTCTAACGCTTCAACTAATTCACTATCATTGTGTGGTTCCTTTATAAATTTCACAATTGGAACACATATTAAATCATTCATTTACTCCCTCGCTCTTAACTATATTAAATATAATCTTTAATATTTCTAACAAAATGTTTGCATTAATTGAAATTTAGTTTATAATATAAAATGAAAGATTAGTATTGGAGGATTAATTATGATTTTTGAACGAGTACAAAAAATTATAGCTGAAAAACTTAGTATAGAAACTGAGAAAATAAAATTAGAATCTCATCTTCAAGATGATTTTGGAGCAGATTCACTAGATGCTGTAGAAATAATTATGGCAGTTGAAGATGATTTTGACATTGAAGTTGCTGATGAGGTATTAATGAATATTAAAACAGTCAACGATATCGTAAAACATATTGAAAATGTTAAATAAATAATGACTAAAGTGGCGAAAGCATAAAGATGTTTTGCCACTTTTTTGAATATTTACGGGTTGATTATTTATAATTTTCATACATATGGTATACTAGTGTTAACAGTTGTTTATTAGGAGGTCTACAAAAGATGCAGTGGAAAACAGAATATAATAAATGGATTAATTATGAAAAAATAGAGGGAAATTTAAGAGAAAAATTATTGAAAATGACAGAAGCAGAACTTGAAGATGTCTTTTACACTGATTTACAATTTGGGACAGGTGGAATGCGTGGGGAAGTAGGTCCAGGAACAAATCGGATGAATATATATACAATTAGAAAAGCAAATATGGGATTTGCTGAGTATTTATTAAAGAATTTTAAGGATGCAAAAACACGTGGTGTTGTAATTGCATTTGATAATAGACATTATTCAGAAAGTTTCGCATTAGAATCAGCACGAGTAATGGCTACAATGGGTATAAAGACGTATTTATTTGAATCACTTAGACCAACTCCAGAATTATCCTTTTCGATACGACATCTATCTGCGATTGGAGGCGTTGTTGTAACAGCTAGTCATAATCCACCTCAATATAACGGTTATAAAATATATGATGAATATGGTTGTCAATTAGTTCCACACTTGGCTGATCAAGTTATTGAATATGTAAATAACGTTAATGATATTTTTTCAATTGAATTAGAATCAGAAACAATTTTACGTAGAGATGGTTTAATAACAACTATTGGTAAGCAAATTGATGATGCATATATTGAAAAAATTAAGAAAATTCAAATCAACCCAGAAATAAATAAGGGTGACATTAAAATTGTGTTTACACCATTGCATGGTACAGCTACAAAATCTGCACTAAGAATTTTAGAGGAATGCGGGTATAAATCAATTTTTCCAGTTAAAAGTCAATGTATACCAGACCCAGATTTTAGTACTGTAAAATCACCTAATCCAGAAGATGGGGAAGCATTTGAACAAGCAATTTTACTTGGTAAAGAAGTTGATGCGGATATCTTAATTGCGACAGATCCTGACGCCGATAGAGTAGGATTAGCTGTAAAAGATAAATCAGGTAAATATATATTATTAACAGGTAATCAAACAGGAGCAATTTTACTGCATTATATTTTATCGCAAAGGGAAATAAAAAAAACATTACCAAAAAATGGTGTTGTTTTTAATACAATTGTAACTTCAAACTTTGGAGCTGAAATTGCGATGAAATATGGTTTAGAGGTAGAATCAACTTTAACAGGCTTCAAATTCATCGGTGAAAAAGCTCAAGAAATAGAAGATACTTTTAAAGAATTTGTTTTTGGTTATGAAGAATCATATGGTTATTTAATTGCTGATTTCGTTCGTGATAAAGATTCAATCCAATCTGTATTAATGTGTGCTGAAGCAGCTGCTTACTACAAACAACATAATAAAACATTGTATGAAGTATTACACGAATTATATGAAGAGTATGGTTATTATAATGAATCATTAACTAATATTTCTTTAAAAGGCATTTCAGGAGCAAAAAAAATTAATCAGATAATGGAGGACTTTAGAAGTAATAAACCACAAAAACTTAAGTCTTTAGATATCGTTAGATCAGAAGATTATCTTGAAAGTAAAAAATATAGTGAAGGTGGAGTTTCAAATTTGAAATTTCCTAAATCAAATGTATTAAAATATATTTTTAATGATGGGTCTTGGTTTGTATTAAGACCATCTGGGACAGAACCAAAATTGAAAATATATGTTGGTGTTCAAAGTGATAATTTAAATGAAAGTATCGAAAAAAATGAGTATATAAAACAATATGTATTAAAAAGAATTGAAAATTTGAGTTAAGGAGATTTCAAATGAATAAAAATTTTGTTATTAAAAATCGTCAAAAATTATATGAAAAAATGCTGGATAATTCAATCCTAGTGTTATTTGCTGGTAAAGCAAAACATCGTAGTGCAGACCAAGGTTATGAGTTTACCCCAAACAGAGATTTTTGGTATTTAACATCTCTTGATAAAGAAGAATATATATTAGTAATCTCTAAATTTCAAGGGAAAGTGTTTGAACAGTTATTTATTAATGAGCCGAATCCAGATATTGAAAAATGGACAGGTATCAGATTGAAGGTTGATGAAGTTAAAGAGATATCTGGTATTGAAAATGTAAAGTTTATCAATGATTTTAACAATTATTTTATAAGAATAGTAAAAGACACTTATTTCGAAAATATTTATTTAGATACATTTTACCATGAAGATAATTTTACATCTAATGGTCTAGAATTTTCGAAATATGTTAAAACACATTTTCCTCATCTAAATGTAGAAAGTGCAAACCAAATTATTTATGACTTAAGAACTATTAAAGAAGATATAGAAATTGAATATATTAAAAAAGCAATTGACATTACAAATATCGGTATTCAAAATATTTTGAAACATGCAACACCAAGGATTTTAGAACGCCAATTAGAAGCTTATTATGATTTTTCAATAAAATATCATGGTGCAAATAATCGTTCATTTAAAACGATAATGGCAAGCGGCAAAAATGCTGTTATCCTTCATTACGAAGAAAATAAAGCAATTATTGAAGATAATACGTTAATTATGTTTGATCTTGGTAGTGAATATGAATATTATTGCTCAGATATATCTCGAACTATTCCTGCAAACGGAAAATTTACTCCAAGACAAAAAGAAGTATATGAAAGTGTGTTAAGAGTAAATGAAAAAATGATAAATTTGGTTAAACCAGGATTGCTGTGGAAAGATTTTTTAGATACTGCAAAAGAAATGTTAGCTGAGGAATGTATTAAGCTAGGTTTAATAACTGATAAATCGGATGTTGATAATTACTATTATCATGGAGTTGGTCATTATTTAGGATTAGATGTTCATGATGTAGGCCGAAGAGATGGTTTATTACGTCCATTTGAAAAAGGAATGGTTGTAACTGTAGAACCAGGTCTATATATAGCGGAAGAAGGTATTGGAATTAGAATAGAGGATGATGTTCTTGTGACTGAGACTGGTCATGAAAATTTATCTAAGGATATTATTAAAAGTGTAGCTGAAATTGAAAACTTTATGAAAAAATAAGGCATAGGTGATTAGGATGATTGAAGTAAGATACATTTATGACATAGACGACAAGCCAATAAATGAATATACTATCAAAAATGGTAAGTATCAATTAAGTGTCATTAATTTAGGTGCAGCAATTACAAAAATTATTATTCCTAATCACCATAATAAGTTAGAAAATATTACTTTACGCTATCATAATTATAAAGAGTATAAGAAAAATCCCCTTTTACTTGGCGCCCTGATAAATATTAATAAATTTTTTCTTCAAGAGGATTTTTTAGTAAATAACTATTTTAATTGTGAAATTGAAAATAATCAACTTATTTTTTCTTACATAAACCAATTAGATTATATTATCATTAAATATACATTGTTAGAAAATTCAATAACCATTGAATATGACAATAATTTAGATATATATCTTAGCCAATTTATCTTTTTTAATCTAACAGGTAATTTAAAAGGAGATATATTAAATCACAAATTGCTAGCTAATTCATCAATCATTGACCTAAAGGAAAATTCTTTTAATTTTAGAAAATTTTGTTTTAATGAAAATGAACAATTAACGATGAGAAATGAAGAAAATGGCATTGAAATGTGTATCAAAGTTAATAATCAAGATGTTTATATAAGTAAGGGAGAGCATTTTTTACCCGAGTTTCTTATTAACAAGAATAAAAAAGCAGAAATAAATTCTGGAGTGGGTATTCTTGTAGTTGGTGAAATTAATAGACAATTTGTAGAATATGAATTTGGGATGTTTTAATATAACTATAACTAGAAAGCCTGTATAAGCTCATCATTTATAGGCTTTTTTTTAATTGTAAAAATTATAAATAATTCTTGATTTTCCTCAAAAAATAAGATAAAATATAACTGTGTTTAAGTCTTATAAACTAATTGTTTATTTATACTAAACTGTAACTTTTTGATGGAGTGACGCAAATGAAGCATAACAAACTCAAATTATATGGGTTTAATAACTTAACAAAAACTATTAGTTTTAATATATATGACATATGTTATACTAGAACAATTGAAGATCGATTGAAATACATTGAATATATAGATGAACAATATAACTCTGAGAGGTTAACAAATATTTTAACTGAAGTTACCAATATTATTGGTGCTAATGTTTTAAATGTTGCTAAGCAAGATTATGATCCGCAAGGGGCTAGTGTAACTCTCTTGATTTCAGAAGAAGCTGTGCCAATATATGTCTTAGATCCCTCTTGTAATCAAGGACAGTTAACCCCTATTAGAAAAAATCTTGTTGGGCATTTAGATAAAAGCCATGTCACAGTCCATACATATCCTGAGAGTCATCCTGATAATAACATCTCAACATTTCGGGTTGATATTGATGTTTCTACTTGTGGGACTATTTCGCCAATTAAAGCTTTAGATTATTTAATTAATAGTTTTGATTCAGATATTATAACAATTGATTACCGTGTTCGAGGTTATACACGTAGCGTTGATGGAATAAAACATTTCATTGATCATAACATTAATTCTATCCAAGATTATATCGATAAGGATATTTTAAAAAAATATACATCTGTGGATATTAACTTACATCATTCAAATATTTTTCATTCAAAATTAATGATAGATAAACTAGACTTAAATAACTATTTATTCAATATTACAGCAGATGATTTAAGCGAGAGTGAACGTAATGAAATCCTAGATCAATTAAACCGAGAAATGGTTGAAATTTTTTATGGGATGAATTTACCATCAGCAAGATAAATGGAGGTTTTTTCTTATGGAACTTTGGTATACTGAAGAGCAAACAGAGAATGTACGCTTTTCAATTAAAGTAAAAAAGCATTTGTACACTGAGCAGAGTAATTATCAATTAATTGATTTTTTTGAAACTAATGAATTCGGAAAATTTTTTACTCTAGATGGAATTATTATGTTAACAGAAAAAGATGAATTTATTTATCATGATATGATAACTCATGTCCCTTTGGCAACTAATCCTAATATTAAAAAAGTTCTAGTAATTGGTGGTGGTGATGGGGGTAGTGTAAGAGAGTTATCAAGATATTCTCATATAGAAAGAATTGATTTAGTTGATATAGATGAAATGGTAGTAAGAACTTGTAAACAGTTTTTGCCTATCACAGCTAGTAAATTAGATGACCCTAGAGTTAACATCTACTATGAAGATGGATTAAAATATGTTATGAATAAAGAAAATTTATACGATTTAATAATTGTAGATTCTACTGATCCAATTGGCCCTGGAGAGGGATTGTTTACAGTTGAGTTTTATACAAATTGTTTTAAAGCACTAAAAGAAGATGGAATACTTGTAAATCAACATGAAAGTCCATATTATGAGAAACAAGCAAAAGAAATGCGTCGTTCTCATAGTAAAATCAAAAAAATATTTCCAATTAGTAAAGTTTATCAAGCTCATATTCCAACATATGAATCTGGCCATTGGCTGTTTGGTTTTGCATCAAAAAAATATGATCCAATTAAAGATTTTCAAAAAGAAAAATGGGAGCAATTTAATCTTAAAACCAAATATTATAATACCGATTTACATTTAGGTTGTTTTGCATTGCCTACATATGTTAGAGAAATGCTTAAAAAAGTAAATGATTAATTACTACAGATAATCAGTAGTATTACTACAGATATATCTGTAGTTTTTTCTTTTAGGAAAATGTGTGGTAGAATTAAAATATTAAAAGAGGTGAAGTATATGAAAATATTTGAATATGCCAAAAAAAGAAATATAAAAAGTAAGGATGTTGTTGCTAAAGTTCATGAATTTGGTTTTACAAATGTGAAAAATCATTTGTCTTTAGTGCCTCTTAAAATACTTGATAAACTAGACGAGATCCCCTTCAAAGAAGCAAAAATAGTAAAAAAACCTAAAACTTTAGTATTTATAACGATGGAATATGCTCCCTTTGTTTCAAGCGAAGTAGGAGATATGGTGAAAAATAAACTTAAATATAGTAGTTTATATGGAAATAAGAATATAGTTATTTTACCAAAATATAATATAAATAAAGAAAAATTAAGCATTTTTATGGATATTGATATAAACATTAATCATCAAAATAAAATTGGAAAAGTATTTAAAGCAACTTTTGAGGGAACAGATTATTTTTTTGTGGATAGTGAATTTTATTTTAATAGAGATAAAATAGCAGGTTTCTATGATGACTGTGAACGATTTGCTTTTTTTACCAAAGCAGCTATCAAAATTATTAAAGAATTTGATTTTGAAATTGATATAATAAATATACATGATTGGCCACTAGGTTTATTTCCCTTATTACATAAAAGTTCAATAAATAACAGTACTCAAATTGAATTCACAGTTTATGGTGTAACTTATCAAGGTATATATGGACTTGAAGTATTAACAGACATTTTTGAGTTACATCAGAAATATTATCAGATTGTTGAATATGCTGGTAGTGTTAATCTATTAAAAGCAGGGATTGTTACTGCTGATAAAATCGATATTAGTAAGGTAGTTTTAGAAGATTTTAAAAATAGTTATTTAAAAAAATATGTTTATGATAATATGTAACACTAAAAGAAGCTATACTTTTTTAAAGTATAGCTTCTTTTATATTTATTTTATTTTATCTTCAGTTAATTGCAAGAATAAATCAATATTTTCTTTGATGATATCTAGTGAACCTCTCCAGAAGTTAATGTCTGTTACATTAATATCTACTTGTTTAGCAACATCTTCAACATTCATTTTTCCTGTTGCTTTTAGAAGGTTATCGTAGTTTTTCACAAACGCTACCTTGTCTTTTAGATATTGGGCATATAGACCTTTCGCAAATAAAAGTCCAAAGGCATATGGCCAGTTGTAGAATGATAGACTTGCGCTATAATAATGTGGTTTATTTAGCCAAGCAAATGGATTAATATAATCATGATTCAATCCATCACCATAGGCTTCTTTTACAGCTTTTCGCATAATTTGTTGAAGTTCTTTAGAATTTAATGGATGATCAAGTCTAGCTGAAAATACCTCATTTTCAAAAATATAGCGAGAAAGGATATCACAAATAATCGCAGTATGATCTTGAAGTACACTTTCAATAAGCGGTAATTTATCTTGATCTAGACTATCGTCAATTACAGCGTTCATAACGATTGTTTCGCAGAATGTTGATGCTGTTTCAGCAACAGGCATTGGATAAGATGAGCTTAAAATATTGTTTTTAAAGATACATTCTCCATGATAAGCATGGCCTAACTCATGCGATAAAGTTATTACATCACTTAAATTGCCATTAAAATTGGTTAACACTCTGCTTTCTTTAATAGATCTTATGTTTGAACAAAAAGCGCCACCTCTTTTACCTTTACGAGGATAAATGTCAATCCAATTGTTTTCAAATGCTTTTTTAGCTAAATTAGCTAAAGATGTACTAAATGTCGAGAAATTTTTAATTATGAAGGACTTTGTTTCATCAATTGTATATTGTTTATGTACTTCACCAAGAGGAGCTGCCAAATCATAAATTGGTAGCCCAGATTTGTGCCCTAATAACTCTGCCTTTCTTCTTAAATATTTGTGGAAATGTGGTAAATACTCATACATTGCTTTTATCATCGCGTCTAGGGTTTGTTTTTGGGTTCTTGATTTAACTAGCGATTCTTCTAAAGCAGATGAGTATTTTCGCAATTTAGAAATATAGTTTACTTCACCTTTAATACTGCTTAAGCACATAGCGATACTGTCATCGATTTTTGTGTATGCTTCCTGAATACCAAAATAAACAGCTTTGCGTGTTTCAGAGTCAGGGCTATGAATTAAACTAGTAGCTTCAGTAATCGTCATTATTTTAGTTTCTGTTTTCAATTTAACTTCGACTTCAAGTTTCGATGTTAATAATGACTGTAAGTTACTCCAAGCTGTAGAGCTATTTTGTTTCATATTGCTTATTATTGCTTCTTGCTCGTCACTTAATAAATGTTTTGTTTCTTTTTTAATTTCTGATAAATAAAATTTATATTCAATAAATTCGTCTTTATCCATTAATTCATCTAAATATTCATATCCACCGATAAATTTAGATGTTTTGGTAAATGGGACAGTTGCTTCAGCTAATAGTGTTTGTACTTTAGCTAGATATTTATTTGCATCATCATTAGAAGTATCAGCGCTTCTTTTTAAAGAAATATAAGGGTAGATTCGGCCAATTAATTCAGAAAACTCTTCATCAAATTTGATTAAATAAATTAGTTTTTTTTCGAATTCATTATAACTAACTAAATTATCTTCTACATATTGACTATAGTCTATTAAATCTTGTTCAAATTTTTTAAGATCATTTTGAAATTCCTTACTATCAAAACTAGAATACAACGCTGTCAAATCATAACTATTTTCCATATTTTTCCTCCAATAATATATTTAAGTTAATTATAACATAAACTAATAATACAAAAAAGCAAATATAGTGCAATACTTATTATATAAAAAGATTAATCAAAAAGGGAACATTTATTTTGTTCCCACCAAATTTATCTTTATTTAGTTGATTCGCGTTCAATTAAAGTAACAGGTATAACTTTATGTTTTGTATCTAAGATACTTTTACTAATTAAAGACTCAAGTGAAGCCATTGCTTCTGAACCAATATTATACATTCTTTGCGATATGGTAGTTAAATTTGGAGTGGTCAACTGTGCTAATATCGTATTATCATAGCCTATGATTTGGACATCTCCAGGTATTTTTTTACCTAATTTTGTTAATTCATGCATGCAGTAAGAAGCTATAGTATCACTGTCGCAAAATATTCCATCAATATTAGGATGTGTGTTTAAATAATCAGCAATAATAGATGTATCCGGATCAATAAAATCTAAATCAACTTCATCACAAGCCAAACCAAGTGATGATAAATATTCATTAAAGCCTTCTGCTCTTTGTTGAACAGTTAATAGAGTACTTGGTCCCCTAAAGTGAACTATATTCATACATCCGTTATCAATTATTTTTTTTGCTGCTTTTTTACCGCCACAAGTGTTATCAGATATAACAGAAGGTATTTCATCAGAGATAACTCGATCAATAGTTACAATGGGAATATTTAATTCTAAATAGCGAGCAATTTCATTACTGTTAGATCCAATTATTAATCCATCAATGTTGTATTTTATAAATTGTTTTAAATATTCTTTTTCTCTTTCAATATTTTCTCGTGAATTACATAACATTACCTTATATCCGAAATCAAAAGCAATATCTTCAATCCCTTCTATAACACGATAATAAAAGGGGTTATTTAAATGAGGGACGATGATCCCTATCGTTTTTGAAACTTTTCTGTATAATGAACGAGCAAATTCATTAGGAATATACTGTAAATCATTAATTGCACTTTCAACGAGTTTTCTTGTTTCTTCATTAACATAACCTTTATTATTAATAACTCTAGAAACTGTTGCGATGGATACATTTGCTTTTTTCGCTACTTCTTTGATGTTTGCCATAAAACCACTTCCTTTCATACATAACTTAATTATATCTATAATCAATTTCATTTGTAAAGAAAATTAATTAACTATATTATTTCTTAATTATTATAAGCATAATATTAGTATTAATAAACATAATATATTAAGATAAAAATAAAAGAAATTTAAAAAAAAAGCTAATAACATCAAACTTCGACAGACTACGACATTAGAAAACAAATATAATTAAATTCCAACACTAAAATATTACAAATTATATTAAAAAAGAGGGGAATTGAAATGAAAGATATCGAAATGAAAGCATTAATTAGTGATTTTAATGTATTAATATATATTCATGACTTAATTTCTTTAAGCGAAAAGGTAGCTGATTTTAAATATACTGATACCTATAAGCAATTATATGAAAGCAATTTAATAACGATATATAAATATTTGATTAGAACAAGATATACTATACTTGCCTTTTCAATTATAGTTATGTTTTTGAAATATCTTAATTTATCATCCGTTTTTTTGCGGTATATGATTATATCGTTTGTTTCTATAATATTTGGAATCATTTTTATTTGGTGCAAAGAAGATATAATTCAGCTTAAATATCAATTAAAGGCAAAAAAGGCAGTTCAGTTTGCCCTGAATAATTATAGTTATGATGAGTATGTATTATTTTTAGATTCATATTTAAGCGAAGCGTCGACAAAAAACTATTTAGCATCTAGAAAACTAAGGAATCATTAAGAGAGAATTATTTTTTAAAATTAAAGGATAAATTATAGAAAAGCAAAGACGGGAGATGTATAATAACTATATACCTTTTTTAGGAGTGAAATAATGAATAGAGCATTAGAAAGAATAAATGAGTTAAAAAAAATACTTGATAGTTATAATTATGAATATTACGTGCTAGATAATCCTAGTGTCAGTGATCAAGAATATGACCGTTTGATGCAAGAATTAGTCAGTTTAGAATCACTTTATCCTGAGTATCAAACAGATGACTCACCTACGCAAAGAGTTGGGGGAAAAGTTTTAGATCAATTTAAGAAAGTTGAGCACATTATACCTATGTTATCATTAGGTAATGCTTTTAATGAAGAAGATATTTTAGACTTTCATCGTAAAGTTGAAGAGGTAGTTAAAAATCCTAAATATATGTGTGAATTAAAGATTGATGGTTTAGCAGTTACAATTCATTATAAAGCGGGAAAACTGCTTTATGCAGCTACAAGGGGGGATGGTACAGTTGGCGAAGATATAACTCATAATGTAAAAACCATTAAAGCTGTGCCCCTTAAATTGAGAGAAGAAATTGATATAGAGGTCCGTGGCGAAATTTATATGCCTAAAAAATCGCTTGAGAAATTAAATGAGGAGCGAATAATAAATAATTTACCAATATTTGCTAACCCAAGGAATGCTGCAGCGGGAAGCGTGCGAAATCTTGATTCAAAAATTGCTTCAAAAAGAAATTTATCTGTTTTTTTATATAGAGTTCCTAATGCTGCGAAATTGGGATTTAAAACGCATAGTGAATCTTTAAATTATTTAGATAAACTAGGTTTTAAAACGAATAAAGAGCGGGTGTTATGTAATGGTATAAATGAAGTACTTGAATTTATTGAATATTGGTCAACTAAATTAAATACTTTAGCTTATGAAATCGATGGATTAGTGATTAAAGTTGATGATTTAGAAAATCAAAATGAACTAGGTTTTACATCTAAAAGCCCCAAATGGGCAATTGCTTATAAATTTCCGGCTGAAGAAGTTACAACGGTTTTAAAAGGCATAACATTTTCTGTTGGTAGAACAGGAAGTATAACACCAAATGCAGTTTTAGAGCCAGTTAGAGTTTCAGGGACGATAGTTCAAAGAGCCTCACTCCATAATGAGGATTTTATTAGGTTAAAAGATATTAGAATTGGTGATAAAGTAGTTGTGCGGAAGGCTGGATATATTATTCCTGAAGTAGTTAGGCCATTGTTTGAAGAACGTACAGGACAAGAAATACCATTTGTAATGATAAAAAAATGTCCAGTATGCCAATCAGAACTAGTAAGAAAAGACCTGGAAGCGGATCACTATTGCTTAAATAAGGATTGTAAGGCAAGAATTATTGAATCATTGATTCATTTTGCCAGTAGAGATGCAATGAATATTGAGGGATTAGGAGAAAAGATTGTTGAACTATTTTTTAACGAACAATTGATTCAAACTACACCTGATATTTACAAACTTAAACAAGAAGATATTATAAAATTGGTGGGCTTTAAAGAAAAATCATCGAGAAACTTAATTACCGCTATAGAAAAATCAAAACAAAATAGTTTAGAAAAACTTTTATTTGGTTTAGGAATTAGGTTTGTCGGTAAAAAAGCAGCAAAAACTTTGGCTAAAAATTTTAGATCAATGGATGAACTAATGAAAAAAACGATTACCGATTTAGTGGAAATACCCGATATTGGTGAGGTTATTGCTAAAAGTGTTAATGATTATTTTTTAGAACCCGAAAAACAAAAATTAATAACTGATTTAAAGTCCTTAGGATTAAATATGAATTATTTAGGTAAAGAATCAATTGAGGCTATTGAATTTAAAAATAAAATTTTTGTTTTAACTGGAACTTTAAACATATTAAAACGTGAAGAAGCAAAAGTGATTCTTGAGCAATTAGGAGCTAAGGTAACTGGAAGTGTAAGTAAAAAAACAGATGTAGTTGTTGCTGGAAGTGAAGCAGGTTCTAAATTAACGAAAGCTAAAGAATTAAATATAACAATATGGGATGAAAAACAATTTAATGAGAAAATAAATCCTTATCTAGAAAATTAATATAAATCAGTCTTTAAAGAAGTAAATAATGCTTATCCTTAATTAGTATTAGATAATGGGCTCTATTATTTTAATTATATATTAAAAAAATTATAAATCTGGAAATTAAATGTTTCCAGATTTTTTAATAATAATAGTTTACTAAATCTAAACCTCAAATCAATCTATAATTATACTTTGAATTATTTTAAAAGAATAACCTGCATAATTCAATAATATATTAATAACAAAAGAAAATATTTTTGATTTGAGGGGTTAGGATGTTTAATGAGAATAAGTATAAAGATGATTCACCTATCAGCACTGTAAATAAAATTAGAAACTTGTTATATACTTTTAATTTGATTCCAATTGAATCAAATTGGAAAAATTCCGCAGAAGGCTACTATTCACTAAGTGTTTCAATTAAAGGAACCCAGTTATCAACAAATGGAAAAGGTACATCTATTGAATACGCTCTAGCTAGTGCATATGGGGAAATGATGGAAAGGTTGCAAAATCAATCGTTTTATCGATTATCAATTGATTTAGGTCCAGAAGCAATGAATTATTTAAATTTTTTTTACGCCCCCGATGAAAGGTATACTAGTATAACTGATTTTGTAAGAAAAAACGATGAATGGACACATTTACAAACAGCATTAATGAACCCAATGACTAATGTTAATCAGATGTTTGATTTGTGGAAACAAATTTCATATGAAGATACTCCAAATGATTTAGTTGTGATTCCATACTTAAATCTAATGACCAAAAATATTTCGCATATTCCTGTGAAAATGGTTTCAAAAATGTATATGTCAAACGGCATGTGTGCTGGTAACACTATAGAGGAAGCATTAGTTCAGGGTCTTTCTGAGGTTTTTGAACGATATGTAAATAGAAAGATTCTTTTAGAAAAGATTTGCCCTCCGACGATTCCACAAGATTATTTAATTCAATTTCCCCGAATTATGGAAATGATTTCTAAAATTGAACATAGTGGAAACTATAAAGTCATTATGAAAGACTGCTCACTAGGAAAGAATTTTCCTGTAGTTGGATCTATTTTCGTTAATCAATTTGATCAAACATACTTTGTTAAATTTGGGTCACATCCACAAATTGAAATTGCTATGGAAAGAACATTAACAGAGTTGCTTCAAGGTCAAGATGTAAAACACATGATGGGAATAAAAGAATATTCATATATTCCACCAATTTTGGATGTAGATAAAAATATTATAGGAATCCTTGTTAATGGATCAGGTTATTATCCAAGTGAATTTTTTTCTAAAAATTATAGTTATAATTTTAAGGGATATAGTTTACAAAAAAAATCAACTAACAGAGAAATGTTGATGCATTTATTAAACTTGTTATTAATGAATAATTATCATGTCTTTATTCGAGACGTATCATACTTAGGATTTCCAAGTTATCATGTCATTGTTCCGGGATTTAGTGAAGTGGAAATGATAGATGATTTAAACACACTAGATGAGTATGTTACATTTGTTAAAATCAAAAAAATGATCCGAAATATTAGTCAATTAACCAGTGATGGAATAAAAGAATTATTGTTATTAATGGAGAAAAATGGTATTCGAGGTGAAGCGTCTATACCTCAATTATTAAGTTTTAATATAGATGATAATATTTCTTGGTATTATCGATCGATAGATTTATTTAAAGTTGCATTGTATTATAAAATTAGTAATTATGAAAAAGCTTATCATCTTTTGGACCAATACTTAAGCAAAGTTATTGTAGACCAATTGAATCATGAAATTTATACTTATTATAAATGTGTAAGAGATTATATAGGAACACGAATAGATCACTTAGACGAGCAAAATAGCATAAATGCTTTAGCGTATTTTTACCCAAAAGAAATGATAAGTGATGTAATAGGTAGTTTCAAACAACCAAAATTACTTTTTGACAAATTTGGTTTAATACGTTGTTGGGAGTGCAATAACTGTAGTAAGATTTACAATTGTTCATATCAAAATCTAAAACAGGTTAATAAAATTCTAAAAGATATTTATTATAGTAATTTTATTGATCAACGAGATATGATTGAACAATTAAAGAAGTAAAAAATAAGAGCGTATTGAGCTTGTTAATTGGATAGTGTAAAAAAATATGTTGTTTTTCTTGCTTTAGTATATAGACACCTCCCTTAGGATCATAATCCTTGATTTCTTTATGACCATTATACTTCATAATTCAACTAAAAAGAGAGATATACTAAAAATACCACGTTTTCTTGAAATATCTGCAAGTGAACTATTTCCATCTAAATACTTTTTTATTACTTTTATTTTAAACTCTTTTGTATATGCTTTATTTTTAGGTTCTAAATCAAATGATTTCTCACCTATCAATTCATATGATTTTAACCACCTATATATTGTGATTTCTTTGCATTCATATTCGTTGGTTATTTGGATAATTGACATCCTGCTTTCTTTATAATCTTCAATTATCTTTTTCTTAATTAATTTACTAAATTTAGCTCTGCTTCCTATAAGAAAAGACTCCCAATTTATAGATAGTACACCTTTTTTGTACTGTCTACTTTAAGGGAATCATACCATTTAATATACTCTCTAATTATTTTTAAAAGGTATAAACATGAATTGTTTATTATTCTTCATCATAATTTGAATATTCTGCCATACTTTTCATAGCGCATTTGCAGTCCATCACATTAGCAGCCTGCATAGGTTGCATTGCATACATTGAATGCATACTTTTCATAGCACTTTGGCTATCCATGGCTTGACAAGTTTGGTTAGGTTGCATAGCATACATTGAATGCATACTTTTCATAGCACTTTGGCTATCCATGGAAGGACAAGCTTGGGTAGGTTGCATAGCATACATTGAATGCATACTTTTCATAGC
>NSKI01000019.1 GCA_003586005.1 Haloplasmatales bacterium 4B
CTTTTGCATTTGAATATCCTCCTTTCAATAAAGTTATATTATTAGAACATTATATAATAATTATCAATCAATTTCAATCCCTCAATAATCAAGTCTCTTGCCACATGCATTTCTGTAATAACCTGTACATCTATTGAATTTTGAGACCAATGAGAATATGGATGTCTAATTTTATTGTAAAAGTTATATATTTCATTTAAATAATCAATTTTGGTTATATCTAACCCATTACTGGATGAATTATAATAATATTTTTTAGTCATTTCATTCTTATTAAAATAAGCAAAATTATTTTGTCCTTTAGCATTCTCAGTAATTTTACCTAATTTATTATGTAAAATATTATGTAAATAATATTCCATTGCTCTAAATATTGGTGTAAGCAAGCAAGTATAATCTGGCATATATCCAACTAACATAGTGTTAAAAACAGCCGAAAGTAAATTGTTATAATGTTTAGTTTCTGAAAATTTGTCTGGGAAATTAGGAATTAAATTCTTAAATCTATTTATTACTTCAATTTCTTCAATTGTTAATGCATGATATGCATTTAAAGTTTCTACAACTAAATCATCATTAGGTAATTTTTCAATAGCATAAGAGATAAGTTTTTGAAATAATACACTTTGTTTCCCTTGAACATACGACTTAGTTCCTCTGTAGTAATTAATAGTTAGATTATCTTTTATATATGATACTCTAATTTGTTTCAAATATTCCTTTACATCTTCAATATTAAATTTTATCTCATTATTACTATCGAGTTCTTCATTATCATTTGAAAGTTCATTTATTATTTGTTCCCAGTCTTTTTCATCTAATCCATAAAAATAAACTGATCCGTCATTATATGTTTTATATCCCTGTGATAAAAGAGAACGTTTTGCTAATTCATCAACACGTTCATTATAAATTATTCCACTATGAGCTTTAACGTGTCTAAATTGAATATTTATAATTCTAGATTTTTCATCATAAAATTCACTATATTCTTTTGTTAATTTCTTATTAGTTTTCCATTCTTTATTTGCCCATTTTTCAATTCCTACATAATCATAGAAGATAGTTATTTCTTTTTTATGATTATCTATAGCCCATAATATCGCTTGTTTTACCCCTTCAACTTCACCTGCAACGTTGCGTGAATCCATAAATTCTTTATTAACAAAAGCTTTAAATAAATTGAATTCTGAATCTTTAGTTATTAGTATGACACCAAACCCATACTTTTCCTTACCATTAACATTGTCTGAATAACTTCCATCAACAAAGGCTATTACTTGATGAGATTCTAAATTTTTAATTTCTTTCATGATTTCTTCATTCTTGTCTTGAATATCATCTTTTATATTTTTGTTATCGTCTTTTGTAGACATAAGATAATCCTCTGCTTCACGAAGAGTCTTAAAAGATTTGTAATCAGCACCAGAAAAACCTTTAACTTGTTCTTCAGTCTGATTCCAAGTTTGATATACTCCGGGTATTTTTCCTACCTTAACTGCGTAAAATTTGTTTTTTCCCATTTAATATAAATCCCCTTTCTAAACGTATAGAAATTTTTATTACTCTATTCTTTATACGCTAATCAAATTAGTTTATAAACCTTAATATAATGAATTTTTTATTAGAACTAAGTCTTTAGACAATGTTTTTAATTCTTCTATTAATTTAAAGTGTAATTTAATAAAATTGGATAATTCATAAGTATTGTCATTTATTATAAAATCACCATTAATAAATTCCAAAATAACAAGATAGTTTTTTCGTAATTTATAAATTTCGGAAATTGTTATAACAATTTTACCAACATCAATAACTATTCTAATTGTATCGAAGTTGATCTTAATGGATTGGCCAATTGCCACTCAATAATTTTTATTGATAAATCCCTTAATCTCTCTTCTATAATCAAACTTACTTTTGAGTTTATCTTGTTTTTCAAAAATATATTGTGATTTTTGTATTTATAATGATATTTTTTACTTAAAGAATTATATTTTGAAGAAATAACTCTATTACTATTCTGATTAGATAAAATTGGATACTTGTTCATATTAAAATTATCAATTTTATCTTTTTCTTTAATAGCGTAATATATTTTTCTTTTTAGGTATTTAGTGAGGAATTTTCCCGCGATTTTATAAGCTCTTTTGTCCGTTCCTTTAAATGGCATAAAATCCCTCCATTATTTTTAAAATATATACATATTATACCTTTTTTGCTAAAAATTTAATAAAAAAATTAAATCTTTATTGAATATTTTTCCCCACAATTCTTACATTTATAGTTATAGTTACTATTACTAGGTTTTAACATAATATAATCTTCGCTTTCACAAATTGGACATTTTCCCTTATTAAATGGCATTTCTAGTGATGTCAAATAGTTGTTACTAATAGAAGTTAAGAGTTTTACTGAATTAATAGAATTAAATATATCATAAATAGTTAAATCCTTTTTATGTACTAATACCGAATTAAATGTCCAAACTTCATTGCAAATATTTTTAAAAAAGCTTCTTCTTGATTTATTTGTTTTACCTGGAAACAGATTTCCAATAAATAAGTCCATTGAATTTTTAAAATCCCCTTCTTTGATATTATTATCATTACGTAATTCATTTGTACATAGATAATTACTTAATGATAGTAATGTTTCTCGAATCATATTTGCAAGTGATAGTAACTTTAAACTAGATACACCTATTTTTACATCCTTTTCAATCTCTTTTAATTTCATATCAACGATTGGAAAAATACTCTTATCTTTTATAAACTTTAATATAAAATAATCATGTACTGTTTGAGAACATAAATTGGCGATTAACCCAATATGTGTATAATATATTGATTCAACTGTATCATATTCTTTTTTTGGATACAGGTTCATAGGTGTATGATCACCAGTTAATACCCACAAATTCACTTTGCTTTTAGTTATGACTTCATAAATTTTTATTGTGTCAAAATAGGAATGTTTTGTTTCTTTTAGCTGTATATCATCTATTTCAAATCCTTCAGTTTCCTGTTCAACACACTTAATAATTTTCTCTCTTTCTTTCTCCTTCATTTTATCACTCCTCATTTCTAAATATCACAATTATAACAATCTATATTTTCTTAAATTATACCACACTATTTTAAAGACGGCTCTTACAATTATTTAAATGTTTACAAGTATAATGTAATGGATAATATCTAACGCAATTTTTTCTTTCAAATTGAATTAAATATCCCAAACCACTCATAAACAACTGCCATTATTGTTGGTAAGATTTTAATAAAATAAAAACACACTAACAAATCATTAATGATAGATTTACATGAATTAATATACAGAGAGGTGTTTTGATGAGTATGTTAACCGTTAATGATGTAGCTAAAAGATGGAGATGCTGTAGATTTATAAATGTCAATATAAGAATGTAGAATTTTAGCGGTTAAAAAGGCAGTGTAAAATAGATTGTGTAAATTACTTGATGGAGTTATTTATATAAATAAAGGCGCCAAACTCCACTTGGACTTACACAATCTTTTTATGTATAGTTAAAATATAGATTATGGGAGGTATTTAAATGGCACGCAAAAAAATTGATCCAAAGAAAAAAGAGTTTATTAAACAGTTGATTGAAGTATATAATCCTAAAACAGTAGAAGATGTAGGAGATGCTCTAAAAGATATACTAGGACCTGTTATGCAAGATAAGTTAGAAGCTGAATTAGAAGAACATGTAGGTTATGAAAAGTACTCACATGAAGAAAAAGATACGAGCAATAGAAGAAATGGTTCTTATCCTAAGAAGGTAAAGTCAACATATGGAGAATTAGAAATTGATGTACCAAGAGACCGTGAAAGTACATATGAACCTGGAATAATTCCTTGGATAGGTTACAATTAGTTGTACAGTTTTTATAAAGAGATGTTAAAATAGATATAGAGAATAATAAAGGAGTTTTAACATGTCTGATAGAAGAATTAGAAGAAGTTTTACAGAAGAGTTTAAAAAACAAATGGTTCAATTGTATTTAAACGGGAAATCGAGTAGTGATATTATAAGAGAATATGACTTAACGGCATCTAGTCTCCCTAAATGGGTTAATCAGTTTAGTAATACCGGATCATTTAAAGAAAAAGATAATATGACGGATGAACAAAAAGAATTAATTGAGCTCAAGAAGAGAAATCAACAACTTGAAATGGAAAATGATATTTTAAAGCAAGCGGCACTGATAATGGGACGAAAGTCAAAATAATTAAAGCCAATTCAGGTAAGTATCCGATCGTAAAAATGTGTGCTTTTCTAGGCATTTCAAGGTCTAGCTATTACTATGAGTCAAAGGCTACTAAGTCTGATACAGAACTTGAAAATGATGTTGAAAAGATATTTAAAACAAGTCGTAACAACTATGGTACACGCAAAATCAAGAAAGAATTAGCCAAGCTAGGTAAGGTCGTTTCAAGACGAGTGATAGGCCGTATAATGGCTAAACATGGACTTATATCTAATTATACAGTGGCTCAATATAAAGTCCATAAATCGACTTGTAACAACGATGATGTTGGTAATATAGTGAACAGAGAGTTTAATGATAGAGATAACCTGCAGGTCATTGTGAGTGATTTGACGTATGTTAGAGTAGCAGGAAGATGGCATTACATCTGCATTCTAGTCGATTTATTTAATCGAGAAATTATTGGATACAGTTCAGGCGCTAATAAGGATGCTAAACTGGTTTACCGGGCTTTCTCTTCAATTAAAGAAAGCTTATATAAAATTGAATTCTTTCATACTGATCGAGGCAATGAGTTTAAAAATAAACTCATTGAAGAAGTACTAAATACATTTAAAATTAAAAGATCACTCAGTTCCAAGGGTTGTCCATATGACAATGCAGTATCAGAAGCTACATTTAAGGTATTCAAGACAGAGTTTATCAATCATAAGAGTTTTGAAAGCCAAGAACACTTAGAATATGAGTTAACTGATTATATAAACTGGTTTAATACCAAAAGGATCCATGGGTCCTTAGGCTATCTAAGTCCGGTTGAATATAAAAGAAATCACTCCTTATAAAAATTGTCCTAATAAGTGTTGACAATCCACCTAAAGGTCTATTGAGCAATATACATGATTATATATATTTAGATAAGAGAACTTTCTTCATTTAATAAATATTTCAAATATTCTATAAAATTATAGCTATTCACTAATACTTACCTACTTAAATTATTGAATAAATTTTTATCTAATACATTGTACAAAGAAACACATAAGGTAAAAAAATAAGCCCTGGAAAAGATCCTAGGCTTGCTTTAATATTATATTAATGTCATGTCGGTCTACACTATTAATATTTTTTGGAATTTAACTTGAAGATAAATACTCAGAGATTTGTTGGAATTTTTTATTTTCTAAAATACTTATACTATTTTTTTCATGCGTATTTTTTGGTCTTTTTTTAGTAGAAGGAAAAAATTGTTGAAATTTTCTTTTAAATTTAACATATTTCTTACTTGGATAATCACCTTCAACTTGGTGTATATAATTTAGTATCCCAGCAAATTCAAGAAAATCTTGTTTATACCTTCTATAATCACTCATATCTTTTATATTCATTCCCAGTAAGTTTTCATATTTGTTCTTAAGTTCTAAGTGCTTACTACTTGGTGTTTTTAGCCCACATTTAGACAAATATAATCCTGTCAATAATTTAGTAGTTTTTTTATCACTGAATGAAATTTTTCCCCTATGTACGTCATACCGGTTCGACTTGAATACACCAAATAATTTATCAATAAAATCTTGAGAAATTGGGTCAATTGAACTAAAAGTAATATCGTCTACATATAATGTCATATCAATATTTCGATTGCTAGACATTTGATAAATATATTCAAATAATGAATTATTAATCAAGAAAGCTAAAATTGTACTAGTTGATAGCCCTTGTGATAAGCACCTTGAATGAGTGCTATTATGCTTTGGAGTAGTAACTAATAACATTAATATCTTAGCAATATCCCAATCTATCATAAACTTATCCCTAAAAAAATTAATTATTCTTTCTTCATTTGTATTAGGGAAAAATCCTTTAATATCAATTTGAAGGACATATTTGCTACCTAAATGTTTTTCAGCATTATTAATAAATGATCTTTTTTTTAAACCAGAAAATAGATAATTTACAGTATATACGTTAGATGATGTTTCTAAACATTTTACTAGTTCCTTAGTTAACTTTTTTTGGGTTTTTGCTAACCATTGACTTTTTTTATTACTATATATAAGTCGGTAATCATTAATATTACTTGTTGGTGGTAAATAAAACAAAGGCTGGGGTTTTTTAACACCTTTTTTAATGTAAAACTTATTATATTCATTATCAATTATTTGATATAATTTTTTAATTTTTATATCTTGGGGTATCTCTAACAAATTCATTAATCCTTTTTTAGAATTACATTTATATAACCTGCTATTACTTGGTACAAACACCATATCCCCCCTTAAAAAAATAAATCGCCATGAGCAATTTTATCCTATAATTATCCTAGGAATAAATTGATGATTGCTTTAATAAAAGAATCTATTACAACTAATGCTGTAATTGTAGCATAGGCTAATTTGATTAGTTTTGCCATTTTTTCTTTCATCTCGCATCACCACCTTTGTAAAAAATTATTTTTACAAAGGCCATCGTGACTTTCGCTTATTTTAATTATAGAATCCTACTCATGGCCATTTCACAGGAGTACAGCATATTTATTGCTAATGTCTCATTACGAAACATATCTCCTGTAACAAAGCATATAGCCCCCCAAAAATCGGGCAGTCATTTAATATGACCAAAATTTTGCGAATATAAAAATGTTATATCCGAAATCAAAAAGTCACTATCATAGGATACATAAATTTTACCATTTTTTTACAATTTATTCAATATAAATGTTGTTATATATGTATTTTTTTAATTTATTTTGATGATTAATGTTGATTTCTTATACCATTATTCAATAATTATTAAAACTGTAAAGATTTATTATGATAAATAAATCCTTGCTGAATCCTTTTAAGTTTAATTATCAACATATCATCTTTAATAAACATTGACCTAGAGGTTTACATACCCCATTGCTATTTTATTTAAAAAAGTAATCCTAATTATAAATGGTTCATAAATAGAAGAATATCAATAATTCTTCTATTTTTTATTATTTTTTGCTACAAAAGAAATAGTTTGAAAGGAGTGAAATAAAAATGTCGGTACAATCAGAAGCAGTGTTAGAAGAAAATCTAATTAATGATTTAATCTCAAATGGCTATAAAAGAACAACAATTAGAGATGAAAATGAATTAAACATTAATTTTAAATATCAATAAGAACAACATAATGCTGAAAAATTATTGCTTTGTGGGGTTACTGAGTTTACGAATAATGAATTTGAAAAGATTATTAATCATTTAACTGGTGGTTCTAAATTTGATAAAGCAAAAAAACATAAAAGAAGTACAACCTGTTGATATCAAAGAACTTGAGAAATATCTTGAAATCGCAAAAGGAAATAAAAAATATTACTATACATTACTTTTAATGCTTTACACCGGAATGCGAGTTGGTGAAGCATTAGCACTAACCTTTGACGACTGGGATTTTGATAAAAAGATAATTTACATTAATAAGAACCGTCAAAGAAATGGCAATATTGGACATGTTAAAAAAGATCGTCCTAGAACTTTCCCTATTCACGAGAAATTAAAAGAATTATATAACGAGGTTAAAACATGTCACAAAAATAATAAGGGGATTCTAGAAGATGATTATGAAGACAACAATTTATTTATTGCACATGAAGACGGTCGTTATATTCTTTACAGTGCTTTTAAAGACTATTTAAGAAGACTTGATAAAAAGGCATTCAAATTACGACCACATCAATTAAGGCATACATTTGCGGCATTATTTGATGATATTAACTTAAAGGATTTGCAAGCTATGGGTGGATGGAAGGATATTGATACATTGATTAATGTTTACCAAGCTCATAAAGGATATAAGCCTAAAACGATAAAGTCACTAAATGAAAAATTTGAACAAATACAATCAAATAAGGAGAGTAAATCGGAATAGATTTACTCTCCTTTTTAATGTAAAATGTTCTTAAAAATATAAATGTGTTGTAAAAATGTTGTAAAATGAGAAATAAAAAAAGCCGGTGATTTCTTCCGACTAAATAAGTAAGATATATTTCATAAAAATGGTGCTGGTAGACGGACTTGAACCGCCAACCTCTTCCTTACCATGGAAGTACACTACCTTTGTGTTATACCAGCAATTTAATCCAAATGAAATTATAACAAATTTACCCTAAATAGTCTAGTTTAAATTACCGTTTTTATTATTTTGTTAGATTTTGTCATTTACAATAATTTAAATAAATCGCAAAATTTGACACACAATTTGGTTTTTTCTTCCTAATATAATTAATATCCGTTATAATTTAATTAACTAAGTTTGGAGGTATTTATGAAACAGATCCTATTAACTGGTTTTGAACCATTTGCTAATGAAACCATTAACCCTTCTTGGGAATTAGTAAAAACATTTAATAATGAAAAATTTGGCGAATATTGGGTTATTTCTAGGAAATTACCAACTGTTTTTTATGATTCAATTGACACATTGAAACAATATATCAACGAAAATAATCCTGATATTATTATTTGTTTTGGACAAGCAGAAGGAAGTAACACTATTACTCTTGAAAAAGTAGCAATTAATTATAATGATGCTAGAATCCCTGATAATAAAAATCAACAACCTATTGATGAATGTATACTAGAAAACGGTAAAGTAGCATATTTTTCAACATTACCATTAAAAAAAATAAAAACAAATTTAGAATTAAATCAAATTCCTTGTTCAATTTCTTTATCAGCAGGTGCTTATGTTTGTAACCATGTATTTTATAATTTAATGAATTTAACAGAAAATACTAATATTTTAGGAGGTTTTATTCATATTCCTTATATAAATGAGCAAGTAAAAGATAAACAAGATGTCTTTTCACTTGATATACAAACACTTAAAAATGCGCTAACTATAATACTACATACACTATCAAATTAATAGAATAAGATTATTACTTTTTGCTTCCTATTAAGTTATTCTTTATATTTTACTTAAAAGCTACACGAAACCTAAATAAGTGCCCTATGACCTCATCAAGTACTTTTTGTGTATATTTATAGGATTCAAAAAAAGCGTTTCTAATAGTTTTATTTTAGCTGATAAGGCATATTTGATATTAATACAAACAAATTATAATCAAACATATAATTTCAGTCTCGTCATTAGTAACAATAATAAATACATTATAAAATTGTTATAAAGATAATGTCTGTAATGATTTCTTTAGTTATAACATAAAAAGCACTAAATTACATTAGTGCTTTTATTTATTTATTCGTCACGATTATTACGGTGAGTTATATCGTTTATTTTATCTCTTGCTTTATCAATAATATTACGACTTGTTTCCTTTATATTATTTCCAACTTTTTTAATACCCCTTGCTGCGTCTTCAGCAAATTCTTCTAATCTATCCGTATGAAGTTTTAATTTTGTTTTTTCTAAAAATCCTTTACTTGTAGCTCTATCGTTATCCTTAGTAACATTAACATCTTCAGCAAATTCTTCTAATTTATTCTCACTTGTTTCCTTAATATTTTCTACTGTGTTTTTTACATTTTCACTAATATTTGCTGTTGTATCTTCAGCAAACTCTTCTAACTTATTACTTCGAAGTAAATCTTTGCTATTTTCTACTGTATTTTTTACATTTTCACTAATATTTGCTGTTGTATCTTCAGCAAATTCTTCTAAATTATTAAATTGTAAATTATCTAAATTATTGTTATCTTGCGTTTTATTAAGTAAATTATTATCATAATATTGATTATTATTATTTTTTTTCATTTATTTTCCTCCTTTTTTATATAGTGTCTGCTTTTTTTATAAACTTATAAAGATAAATAAATGGAAACTTATGTATAATTGACATTTTTCAGTAAAAAAATTAATAATTTATAGTAAGAATTTAATTTATTAGGAGGAATAGATGGATTTTAAGTTATTACGAAATGAAATTATTGGCCAAAATACATTATTTAACTCACCATATGGTAAGCGATTAATTACTTATGCTGATTATACTGCATCTGGTAAAACATTAGGCTTTATCGAAAAATATTTAATAAAGCTCCAAGAAGTATATGCCAATACTCATACAGAAGATAGTTTTACCGGTAAAACTATGACTGCGCTTGTAAACAAAGCTAAAAAAAATATTAAATTTTATATAGGCGCTAATAATAACAATTACCTAATTCCCATTGGTACAGGCTCAACAGGTGCTATAGCTAAACTTTGTGAGATATTAGGTTTATATTTGCCACCAGGTTTAAAGGCATATTTTAATATTATTTTTAAAAATAATAAAAATAGATATCAATATGATATTAAAGAAATGTATGGAAATATTAATAAAAATAGGCCAATTGTTTTTGTTGGGCCATATGAGCATCACTCTAATTATTTAATTTGGAAAGAAAGTATCGCTAAAGTAATCGAAATAGAATTAGATAAATTTGGCGAAATAGATTTTGAAGATCTAAACACAAAATTAAATAAATATCGTAATAGAATAAAGATTGGTTCCTTCTCAGCTTCATCTAATATAACAGGTATTAAAACCGATTGTTATAAATTAGCAAAATTATTTCATCTATACAACGGGCTAATCTTTTTCGATTTTGCCGCAAATGCACCATATGATGAAATTAATATGAATATTGATGACAAAAGTTATTTTGATGCCATCTTTATATCACCTCATAAATTTATTGGTGGACCAGGTTCAAGTGGATTACTTGTCATAAATAAAAATTTATATAGTAATATATATGCTCCAACAGTTGCTGGTGGTGGAACTGTAGATTTTGTAAGTCCCTACTTCTACCAATTTACTAAAGATGTTGAAACTAGAGAAAATGCTGGTACTCCAGGGATATTACAAATACTAAAATCGGAACTTGTATTTGAATTTAAAGATTTAATTGGAATTAAAAAAATCGAATCAATCGAAAGTGAATATATAAAAAAGGCATTTAAATGTCTTGAAAATGAAGATAATCTAATAATTTTAGGTCCTAATGACCCCAAGAAAAGAATTAGTATTTTATCATTTAATATCAAACATAATGATAAATTACTACATTACAAATTTGTTGCCAAATTACTAAATGATTTGTTTGGAATTCAATCTCGAGCTGGTTGCGCTTGTGCAGGCCCTTATGCACATAAATTACTTGGGATCGATAAAAATACATCTTTGGAATTGGAACAGGTAATTAATGAAGGGTTGTATTCATTAAGACCTGGTTTCACACGGATTAATTTTCATTATTTAATGAGTGATACCGAAGTAGAATTTATAATTAAAGCAATTCAATTTATCGCAAAATTTGGTTATTTATTTTTGTCTCAATATAAAATCAATCTTAATAATGGTGAATGGCATCATAACTATTTAATTGAATATAATGATATTGTTGATCATTTTGGTATTCAGGAAAGCTTAAAAACGATAGATAAAGATGTTTTTAATCAAGAGATTAAAGATAGATTCAAAGAATATAATAAATACTTAAAAGAAGCTAACTCTATCGCAACAAATTTAGAAAACGTCGAACTGAAATTCCAAAAAATACAAGTGAATAAACTTGAAAAATTAAGATGGTTTAACTTTTGTTTTAAGGACGATTATATTCCTTTTACTTCAATCCCGATTGGGCAGTGATCACTACCCTCCACTTCTGAATATATAGCACTATCAATTAAATTATCTTTTAGGCTATCCGAGATGACAAAATAATCAATACGCCAACCAATGTTCTTTTTTCGAGCATTAAACATATAACTCCACCAAGAATATTTCACAACCTCTGGGTATAAGTATCTAAATGTATCAATAAAGCCTGAATCCAGCAATTGCTGAAATTTACTTCTTTCTTCAATAGTGTAACCTGCATTCTTTTCGTTAGATTTGGGATTTTTTAAATCTATTTCTTTGTGACTAACATTTAAATCTCCACAAATAATTACTGGTTTACTTAAATTTATTTTTTTTAAGTATTCTCTAAAATCATCTTCAAATTTCATCCTATAATCTAATCTTAATAAATCTCGTTTTGAATTTGGTACATAAACAGTTACAAAATAAAAATCATCAAATTCTAAAGTAATAATTCTTCCTTCATCATTATATTTATTATTATCTATTCCATAAAATACATTAATCGGTTTTTCTTTTGTGTAAATTAAAGTGCCAGAATACCCTAGTTTATCTGCTGAATTCCAATACTCGTAATACCCAGCAAATTCAAATTCTTTTTGATTTTCTTGCATTTTGGTTTCTTGGATAGCGAATATATCAGCATCTACTTTTTTAAAAAACTCTTTAAATCCTTTATTCATGCAAGCTCTTAACCCATTTACATTCCATGATATGAATTTCATAAAAAAAACCTCCATTATATTTATATTATAAAATTATTATAACACTTTACTAACTTAAATTCATTTTTTTGATTATAACCGATTAATTACAATTATATATTGCATTTTCTTACAATCGTGATAGTATGGACAAATATGGATTTACGACAGGATTTACCCAAACCACCATAAATAAAAAAAATGTTTACTTCATGCAAACATATTAAATAATATATATTGGTGCGAACGGGGGGACTTGAACCCCCACGGTAAAAACCACATGCCCCTCAAACATGCGCGTATACCAATTCCGCCACGTCCGCAATATCTACAATATGATTATATCGATAAATATAAATTTGTCAACAATTTTTTGATTAGAAAAAGGTTATTCCAAACTTTTGGAATAACCCTTAATTTTTATTTATTTTTTTCTTTTTTAGGTTTTTCCATTTGATATTGCCCGTTTACCGTTTTCATAACTTGACGAACTTGTTTTTCAGATGGAGTTCTTCCCATTTGTGCCATCATTGCCCGAACTACTTCTTCGGTAATTGGCGGATTATCTTTTAAATATTTTACCATATATTTTTTTGCTACTAAGAATCCTAAAACGATTCCGACAATAATAGCTAATATGATATAAATAACAAATGCCCAGACTTTTATATCCATTTTTACTAATCCTCCTTTATATCACATTTAATAATACATAATTTTAATATGAAAATCAAGTTTTATTATTGAATGCTTTTAAATTCCTTAACAACATTTGAAACTGTAAAGCCAAATTTTTCCATAACATTTTCTGCTTTACCAGAAGCACCAAAGGTATTAATTCCTAATACTTTTCCATCTAAACCTACATATTTATGCCATCCAAATGGAGAACCCATTTCAACTGCTAATCGTTTACGAATGTTTTTAGGTAATATTTGATTCTGATATGACTTACTTTGAGTGTCAAATAATTCCATTGAAACAACATTTACAACTCTGACAAAAACATTATCTTTTTCAAGTTCTTTTTGAGCATTAATAGCTAAATTTGTTTCAGAGCCAGATGCTAAAATAATACCATCAATTTGATTGCCTTTAGCTTCAGATATAACATAAGCACCTTTTTTAACATCGTCGAATGCATTTTCAGTAATTGTTGGAACAGCTTGTCTAGTTAATACCAAAACAATTGGCTTATCTACTGTTTCAAGTGCCAATTTATAACAAGCAGCAGTCTCATTTCCATCACTAGGACGAAGTACTAACGTGTTTGGAATTGAACGAAGCATAGCTAACTGTTCAATTGGTTCATGAGTTGGTCCATCTTCTCCAACAGCTATACTATCGTGAGTCAGAATATAAATAATTGGCAGTTTCATTAAAGCAGCCATACGAAGGGCTGGTTTAAAATAATCGCTAAATACAAAGAATGTAGAAACAAATAGTTTTAATCCTCCGTGCAAAGCCATACCATTAGCTATAGTTGCCATCGCAAACTCTCTAATACCAAAATAAATATTTCTGCCTGTGTAGTTTCCTGGCATAAAAGGTGAATCATCTTTAATTATTGCTTTAGTTGAAGAGGTTAGGTCTGCTGCTCCGCCTATTAAGTTTGGTATAAAATTAGCAGCTTTATTCAAGCATTCATAACTGTAATTTCTTGTTGCATCCTTTTTTTCTTCATTGTATTGTGGTAAAATCTCCATTAAATCAACAGATATTTCATTTTTAATACATTTCATTAATTCTTTATATTCATTTGGATATTTATCTTCATAAATTTTCAAATTTTCTTGCCATTCTTTATATTCAACAGTTCCACGTTTTCCAGTTGTTTCTTTGAAATGATCATATACTTTGTTTGGTACTTCAAATGGTTCATAATCCCACTTATATAATTTTTTGGCAGCTTGTCCGGATTCTTCCCCTAGAGGAGCTCCATGTACTTTATTTGTTCCTTGATTAGTTGCTCCATAGCCAATAACTGTTTTAATTTCAATTATTGAAGGTTTATCCAAAGTATTTTTTGCGTTTCTAATAGCTAGATTAATATTTTTAATATCAT
Source organism: Haloplasmatales bacterium 4B (assembly GCA_003586005.1). GTDB lineage: Bacteria > Bacillota_I > Bacilli_A > Haloplasmatales > Haloplasmataceae > NSKI01. The sequence goes on from NSKI01000019.1 coordinate 14,623, forward strand.
TTCCATCTTCAACTCGTTCATAATGCCAGCCGATTGCTTCATATTTAGCCTTAATATCTTCATTAAAAGAGTCTTCTTTATTTCCATCAAGGGTGATTTCATTTGAATCATATAAAACAACAAGTTTCCCAAGTTTTAAATGTCCTGCTAAAGAAGCAGCTTCATTAGTAACACCTTCCATTAAATCGCCATCACCACAAATGACATATGTATAATGATCAATTAAAGTAACATCACTCTTATTATATTTTTCAGCAAAATATTTTTCAGCCATAGCCATTCCAATCGCCATTGGAATACCTTGTCCTAATGGTCCACTAGTCGCATCGACACCAGGAGTATGCATAAATTCGGGATGTCCTGGAGTTAAACTATCAAGCTTACGAAAGTTCTTTAAGTCATCAATAGAAACATCAAAACCACTTAAATGTAACAATGAATATAACAACATTGATCCATGACCTGCAGCTAAAACAAACCTGTCTCTATTAAACCATAATGGTTTTTTTGGAAAAATATCTAAATGCTTTGTCCATAATGTGTATGCCATAGGAGCAGCTCCTAAAACAATACCAGGATGTCCACTTTTAGCTTTATTAATTGCGTCTATTCCTAAAACGCGGATAGTATTAACGGATAAATCAGTCACTGTCATATTAACCTGGTTTATAAACAACCAGGTTTCACCTACCTTTCAAATTATATTGCTGTATTGTAGTTTTAAAAAATACTGTTTAGTTGTTGCATAATAACCCTCTATATAAATAATATCAGAATTAATTATACATTCAACCAATTTCAATATTTTTCTCAGTGTTATAAAAAACCTTCTTTCAATTATTTTTATATTCCTTAAAAATTATATAACATTTTCTGACAATTTCAAACAAAATTTACTATTTTTTCATTCTAATCTTTATTTTTTAATATTTTATGGTAAAATTAAGTCGATAGAATAGAAAAGGAGGAATATTATATGCCAAGAAGAATAACTGATAGTTGCATTGCATGTGGTTCTTGTGTTGCTGTATGTCCTGTTGATTGTATTTCTGAAGGAGATATCTATGTAATTGATGAAGATGTTTGCATTGATTGTGGAGCATGCCAAGATGAGTGTCCAACAGAATCTATCAAAGAAGCCTAATCCATATTTAAAAGTTAACTTCTACTAATTTAAGTAGAAGTTATTTTTTTCGCTAAACAAATGTTTGATTTTTGTTGTTTTTTTATATATAATAAAATTAAGAGGTGATGATTTTGAAGAAAATTAGTCCAAAACAAATAGAAATACTGGGTTTCATAGATGAATTTATCACTGATAAAGGTTATCCCCCTACAGTACGTGAAATAGGTAAAGGAGTTGGGTTTTCTTCTAGTGCTTCTGTCCATGCTCAACTTAATAAATTAGAAGAAAAAGGCTTAATTAAAAGAGATGCAATTACCTCTAGGGGAATTACGCTTGTAAAGCATCAATCTAATAATTTTATTAATATACCTATGGTAGGATTAGTTACAGCCGGGAACCCAATTGAAGCAATTGAAGACGTAACACAATATTTTCCAATTCCAACTAATTTAGTAAAAAGTAACGACATTATCTTTGCTTTAGAAGTATCTGGGACTAGTATGAAAAACGCGGGAATTTTAGATAGAGATACTGTTATTGTTCGCAAATCTGATGTAGCTAACAATGGTGATATTATTATTGCCATGACAGAAGACAATGAAGCCACAGTTAAGAGATTTTATAAGGAAAAAGATTATTTTCGACTTCAACCAGAAAATGAAGAATTTGATCCGATAATTTTAAAAGATGTTAAAATTGTCGGTAAAGTAATTGGTGTATTTCGAGATTTGAGCTAAATATTTTAGCTCTTTTCTATTATTAAAAATCAATTTCATCTAATATCATTAAATCTTGTGAATAATTTTTATTTAGAAATACCCTCATATCATGCCTACGAATAATATTTTCTACAGTATTCCGAATAAATCTCCCATTATACGTTAATAATGGACTATTTTTTGAGATTAGCTGGTTTAAATAGTTATGAAATTTTTTCTCGAGATTTTTTGAATAATTATAACTATTTGTTTTTATTGTGTAACTAAATATTTGTTTTAATTCATCAATTGTATAGTCTTCAAAAAATAATTTGATAGGAAATCGAGAATTCAATCCTTTATTATTATTAAGCATTACTTCAATTTTTTCTTTGTAACCTGCTAATATTACTACAAAGTCTTCATGATGATCTTCCACAAACTTTAAAATTATATCTATCGCTTCATTTCCAAAATCATTATACTCTTCATTATATAAACTATAAGCTTCATCAATAAACAAAACTCCTCCTCTGGCTTCTTCTAAGATACGTTTTGTTTTTATTGAAGTTTGCCCAACATACTCACCAATTAAATCACTACGATCTATTTCTACTAGATGACCTTTACTTAAATAATTAATATTTTGAAACATTTTAGATACTTTTCTAGCGATAGTAGTTTTACCTGTTCCAGGGTTACCATAAAATATCATATTTAGTGCTTGCTTTTTTATAGGAATATTTCTTTGTTTTTTTATTTCATTAATTTGGATTAATGCAAAAATGGAAAAGATTTCTTTTATAATTGAATCTAAACCTATAATACCAGAAAAGTATTTTTCTTTAAAACTTTTATATTCATAATGATTTGTGATTTCAAAGCTTTTCATATTATCACACTCACATTACATTATATGCATAAATTTAAAAATGCGCCGAAAGTTTAAAACTACGTTTACAAATTATTATAATGATGTTACTATAATTTTATATATATATAATTATTTAAAGGAGCTGATAGTATGAAAAATCTTAAAACTTTTTTTATTTGTGGGCTTTTCATGATGTTTATTAATTTTATCATTATTAATGTATTGACATTATATTATTTCATTAACGAAATAAACATAGACTTTAACTTAAAATTTTTTAATATATCATTTTTTATATTTGAGGTAACACCTAATTCCTTCGGATTTACCCTCATGTTCGCAGGAATGATAGCTAGTATATTAATTGGTGGAATAGTTGGATTGCTATTTAAACTATTACTATCAAAAAAAAAGAATTAATTAAAAACTAATCCATAAAAAATTCATTATGTTGGGATTAAAAGTTGTTACGAGCAAAAAACAAACAAAATCTACAATAAATCTTAACAAAAATCGCAAGGTAGCCCTTGCGATTTTTTATATTAATTTCCTTAATTATATATAATTTACATTTTTGCCTACTTTATTTTTTATTCCAAGTATTTTTACATAAATCAACTAATTTTATTGTAATACTATCTCCACTATATTCGCTAATAGGCTTAATAAAAAAACTAAAGTCATCTCCATCTTTATAATTTATACTACTAACTCCAATGAATTTGGCTTGTGTTTCATTTCCTTTGTATAAAACTATCAATTGTGCTGTCTTTATAGTAAAATAACCTTGATTTTCTATATAATCATGTTTTATACCTGAAATTAATGTTCCACCATGTAAAGAATAATTTCCTGTTGATCTAAAATTTATTCGATACCCATCGTCTTTCCAAGTAATATCATCTATATAAATTTTATTCTTTCTATCATTATATATAATTTTTCCATTATTACTTTCTAAATCATTTAAATTAATTTTCAAAGAATAAGAACCCTCAAGAATTTCATGTGAAACTTTATATTTTTCTGGGTTACCTGCAACATATCCTAAGCCATTTATCCAAAATGAAGTTATCCCGGTTATTATTAGAGTAATTATTGTTATAGTTAATAAAATAATCGCTAAATTTAAGTATTTAAATATATTATCATATAAGCTTTTCCCCATATTAATACCCCCTTAAAATACTATTTTATTTCTATAAATCTTGGACATTCATTTTTTCTATCTGTTTTTCCTTCTTGATATTATTTTTATTAGTAAAATAAATAGCAACTAATATTACTGTTAAAACATTTATCAAAAAGAAATATCCTGTTATTGAAAGTATAGCTTCAATGTTTAATGAAGAATATTCCCTAATTTGAATAACTGTAATAATCAAAGAAAGACAAAATATTATGTTTGGTAATATTAAATTTAACCACATATTATTAAATTTGGCAAAGTATAGTTGTAGTATTATTATACCTGGAATAATAATTAAAAACAAAAATATACATAAAAATAGATTCAAGTACATAAATTGACTCATATATTTACTCTCCTTTATTAATTTTTTTATATTCTGAGATTATAATTTTTGCAGTAGTAAAATCTAACTTATCATTAACTGCTAATCTCTTAATAAGTGCAATAAATGAATCATTTGTATTATCTTCAGAAATTTTAATCTTCTGAATTAATCGATCTAATCTTAGCCTAACAGTTGGATAAGTAACATCATATAATTTTGCTATATGTTTTAATGAACCAGAGGATAATATAAATTTTTTTATAAAATTAACCTCCTGTTCATCTAAAGATGCTAACCATTCTGGTATTACTTCAATTGGCATGAAACCACCTCCCCCTAAATTTTATTAAAGTTTACTTTATTATATTCTTTAATATTATTAAAGTCAATACTTAATAATATTAAAGTATAATTTTTCATTATTTAATAAATATTAAGAAGTTTTACTAAACTTGTTTAAAAAGACAATTCTTGATCTGAATATAAAAAAAACATTTATTAATCCTGAAGATCAATAAATGCTTTTCGTATAAATTTTTGTTGCGAATTAACGTGCTATTTCGTAAAAAACTTTATTTTATTATAAAGACTTTCAACTCTTAACCCGAACATAATGAAAAAAATTAAAAAGTTTTTTAGATCTATTCATCGACAGTTAGTACAGCCATAAAAGCTTCTTGTGGCACATCGACACTACCGATTGATTTCATACGTTTTTTACCTTCTTTTTGTTTTTCTAAAAGTTTTTTCTTTCGTGAAACATCTCCACCATAACATTTAGCTAAAACATTTTTTCTTAAAGCTTTAATATCTGATCTCGCAATAGCTTTGCCATTTATAGTTGCTTGGATAGGTACTTCAAATTGTTGTCTTGGAATCATTTCTTTCAATTTTTCACATATAGTTTTTCCCCTACTAAAAGAAAAATCTCGGTGAACAACAACACTTAAAGCATCGATTATTTCATGATTCAACATTATATCCATCTTAACGAGTTTTGATGCTTTATAGCCTATCATTTCATAATCTAAAGAAGCATAGCCTTTAGTATTTGATTTTAATTTGTCAAAAAAGTCATATACAATTTCAGCAAGTGGTAGATCATAATGAATGTGTACTCGATTTTCTTCAATATATTTCATGTCAACAAATGTTCCACGTTTTCGCTGACATAATTCCATTATTGCTCCAACAAAATCGCTTGGACTAATTATTGTTGTTCTCACATAAGGTTCTCTAATTTCTTTGATTTTTTGAATTTCAGGCATGTAAGATGGGTTTTCTAAAACGATGGATGTACCATCATTCATCTCAATGTGATATGTAACTGAAGGTGCTGTTGCAATCAGTTCTAAATCAAATTCACGTTCTAATCTCTCTTGAACAATATCCATATGAAGCAAACCTAAAAATCCAGTCCTAAAACCAAAACCTAATGCTTGAGATGATTCAGGTTCAAATATAAGCGAAGAATCAGAAAGTTGTAGTTTTTCTAAGGCATCTCGTAAATCATTATAGCGAGCAGAATCAATTGGATAAAGTCCACAATAAACCATTGGGTTTAATTGTCTATACCCAGGTAGAGGTTCAGTTGCTCCATTTTTAGCATTTGTTATAGTATCGCCTACACGTACATCTTTAATTGATTTAATTGATGCAGAAAAGAATCCGACATCCCCTACTGTTAGATAATCCCTTTGTACTTCTTTTGGAGTATAAACACCAACTTCATTAACTTCATATTCTGCATTCGTTGACATTAATCTAATTTTGTCACCTTTTTTTAATGTACCATTAATTATCCGTATGGTTGGAATAACGCCCCGGTAAGATTCAAAATATGAATCAAAAATCATTGCTTGTAGCGGAGCTTCAGGGTCACCAATTGGAGCTGGGATATTTTGAACAATTTTTTCTAAAATATCTTCAATACCTGTTCCTAGTTTAGCACTTCCCATTACAGCTTCTGATGCATCTAGTCCAATTACATCTTCTATTTCTTTCTTCACAAGTTCGCCATCAGCGCTTGGCAAGTCGATTTTATTTAAGAAAATTTGAATTTCTAAGTCATTATCTAATGCTAGATAAACGTTAGCTAAAGTTTGTGCTTCAATACCTTGAGAAGCATCAACAACTAGTATAGCTCCCTCGCAAGCGGCTAAAGATCTACTAACTTCATAAGCAAAATCTACATGACCTGGGGTATCAATTAAATGGAAAATATATACCTCTCCATCTTTGGCTGTATAATTCAGCTCAACAGCATTCAACTTAATTGTAATTCCTCTTTCGCGTTCTAAATCCATTGAATCAAGAAGTTGGTTTACCATTTCGCGTGATTGAACTGTATGTGTTGATTCAAGTATTCGATCTGCTAGAGTAGATTTACCGTGGTCAATATGAGCTATAATCGAAAAATTTCTAATTTTCTTTTGTCGTTCTTTTAACACTTGATAATTTACTTGACTCATAATATTCACTCCATTCTAAGCCTAAGAAAAATTTTACAGCATTTAGCTACTTTTTTCAAACCTATTCGTAAAAATAATGAAAAAAAGCCATTAAAGCTCCCTTATTAGAGCTTTTTGGCTTTATTTATCCTTTTAAGTCTTTATTTTATTCCAAAAATAAAGCGGAAAACATCATCGCTCTTATTCAAAACTAATTCAAGACCCTTCTTTATTACATATTCACCATCTTTTGCTAAACCAGAGAATAGATTATGTTTAACTTTTAGAGAGTTAGTAGAAGTGGAATCGATATTTTCATATGGGTCTATTGGTTCAAAATCATTATTTGGTTGGGTAATCTCTGATTCGAAATCATTTAAGCTACTTTGTAAGTTTTTAGTTCTGTTATTTTCTTGATAGGAAACTCCCATGGATAATCCGACAAAAAAAATAACAGCAATAATCGTATACCGCAAAAATTTTTTTTCCATCGTTTCCTCCTTGTATTTAAATTAACGGATTAATATTTTCAAAAAAAGTATTAAGATTATGGATATCGATATTAAAGATAAGTTTGATAATTAATAATGATATATATTCAAGAATATTACTATTTGAATTCATATCATTTAAAAACATAATAACTGATTGAAGTAGTCTAATGTTTATCAAGGTTAAATTAGCGTTTGTAATTAAATAAAATAAAGTTATAAAAAATAAACATAAGATAACAAAAGATTTTACATATAATATTCTTTTATTAATAATAATTATCAAATCCTTTCATTTGATTTCATTATTATTATAGTATCCTCAATGGACTATTTATGTATAAATTAGTCGTTAACTTATATTTTTATGTAAAGCAAGGTTTATTCCTCTTGACACAATATGAGTAAGGTCATCAATATTAGTATCAATCTCTTTAGTTGTCACCATATAGTTTAAACCTTGAGGAGTTAAAACTTCAAAAATTAATTGTTGTTTTTCTTCATTCGTCATTATTCCCATTTCACCAAATAAATTTTTTAAAACATTCTCATTCGGTAATTCTACTTTATCCAAATCTTTTCTACCACTCATATGTGCTGGAACTAAGTTGTTACTTGGACGTTTATTTTTTATGGAATAAGATATGTGTTTAATAATCATATCTATTGCATCTCTAGTGATAGTAACTGCATCAACCACAGTTGGTATACCAACTGAAATGACCGGAATTCCTAAAGTGTCAAAACTAAGTTCTTTGCGCTTATTGCCAACACCACTACCTGGGCTAATGCCAGCATCTGATATTTGAATAGTCTTATTAACACGACTTAAAGCTCTAGCGGCTAAAGCATCGACAACAATCACAAATTTAGGCTTGACATCATCGATAATTGAATCAACAATTTGTGCTGTTTCTATACCGGTATTTCCCATAACTCCAGGCGAAATTGCACATACAGGGCGAAAACCTTCGTTATCAATGTCTTCTGGATGCAAGTCAAAAATATGTTTAGTCACAAAAATATGTTCAACAACGTTTGGACCAAGAGAATCGGGTGTTACATTATTGTTTCCAAGACCAACAACAATACCTAAGGCATCATTTGTGATCTTATATTTTTGAAAAAATAAATCTATTTGCCTAGCAATTTGTTTTTGAATTTTAAGTAATGTCTCATGATCATTCTCAACTATAGCTGTTGTATCAATAGTTATATAAGTTCCACTCTTTTTCCCGAAGACTTCTTCTTGTTCTTTAGTTACTAATACCTCTGTGATTTTCATTTCATCAACGTTATATTCTTTGATTTTTATATCATTTGGTTGAATTTGGTTCTTACTAATTTCTAGACTTTCAATAATTAAATCTGTACGCAAATTATCATTCATTGCTTTCACCTCATAAATATTCATTTATAATATTGAAAAGTTTGCAAAAAATATACTTAATTACAAAATATTATTGAAATTTGTGAAAGATTTTGATAAAATTGTATAGTCGAACAAAATGTGGAGGTGAAATAATGCCATTAATTAAATCTCAAATTAAACGTACAAAAACTAATGAAAAACGCAGATTACTAAACATTTCATTTAAATCATCAATGCGTTCAGCAATAAAAGAAGTTGAAAATGCAGTTGCTAAAAATGACAAAGATGCTGCTAATAAAGCTTATAGTTTAGCTTGTAAAAAATTAGATAAAGCTGTAGCAAAAGGGATTCAACATAAAAATTATGTATCTAGACAAAAATCTCGTCTGGCTACTAAAATTAATACAATTGCTTAATTTAAAACCTACTAAAAAGTAGGTTTTATTTTTTATATAGTTACAAAACAAATATAAAAAAACGATCTATAGTTATTTATTTGTTTACCTCATCTAATAAACGAGGTGTATCACCTCGTTTAAATTATTGTTCAATTAGGTTTTCTAAAGCTACCTCTTCTTTATAATTTGGATTGTCAAGATGATAAATACTAGCAGTCTTGGCATTTTCATTTACCTTTTGAATATAAATATGTGAACCATTATAGACCACATCAATCAATTTAGGTGTAATTATAATCTCCTTTGCTCTACTTATATCCATATATTTCTTTTCACCTCATTTTAAATAAACTATATTTTAGTTTTTAATATTATAGAAATATTATACTTTTAATGATAATTTGTTAATAATTTGTTTCAAATTTTAGACAGTTAAAAATAAAGTGAGTTTGAATAAAATATTTGCAGTTATTAGTCATAAAATTATATTTATAATATCGGGTATGATATAATTAATTATACACAAATATTTTTAATAATATATGAGGTAAAAAATGGAAATTATAACTTATCGTAGAAAAGTTCTTAATTATTTTATCAAAACACTAAATGGAATGGCTTACGGATTATTCGCTACACTAATTATTGGCGTTATAATTAGCCAAGTTGGTACTCTACTGGAAATGAATGTCTTAAATGATCTAGGAAAGATTTTAAAAAGTTACATGGGTGTTGGTATTGGAATAGGTGTTGCCTTTAGTTTAGGGCTAAAAGGATTGCCCCTCATAGCTGGTGCAATTTCAGGTGGGATTGCAACAAAAATTAGTAATGACCCCATGACAGCCTACCTAACAACCATTTTTGCCATTGAGGGGTTGAGATTTACTTTACGAAAGAAAACACCACTAGACATTCTTCTTATTCCCTTAATTTCTGCAATTATTGCTTTCGGGATTGCCAGAATAATAGGTGAACCAGTAACTTATGTTATGAATTTACTAGGTGATTTTATCAATGACGCGACAACCTACCAGCCGTTCATTATGGGAATCATTGTTTCTGTCACAATGGGAATGGCTTTGACAGCTCCTATTTCAAGTGCGGCAATCGCAATTTCTATCGGATTGTCGGGTTTAGCAGGAGGAGCAGCAGTAGTAGGATGTTCTGTTCAAATGCTTGGATTCGCTATTATGTCACGAAAAGACAATAATGTAGGCGAAATTATATCTATTGGAATTGGCACTTCGATGTTGCAATTTAAAAACATATTAAAAAAACCGATTATTTGGTTACCGACTATAATAGTATCAGCAATACTTGGTCCAATTTCAACATTAGTGTTTAAAGTAAAAACCAATTCAATAGGAAGTGGCATGGGTACCTCAGGCTTAGTAGGACAAATTGGAACCCTAGATGAAATGGGTTACACTATGTTTACATTTTTAACGATCTTGATTTTACATTTTATTATGCCACTAATGCTTGTTTTCGGTCTAGATATATTATTTAGACATAAATTGTGGCTAGAACCAGGAGACCTATCATTAGATAATAAAATTCAAAATTAAAAACCCTCTAAATTTTGAACTACCCCCTGTCAAGTAGACAGTATAATAAAATTAAATAATTTGTAGTTTTAAGGCTTGATTCCGATATTCAGTCGGAGTTTTTAAATTTGCTTATCATTATGTGGTTTTAGTAATATTAAAATATTGTCATGCGCTGATGGCGTTTTTTCTGATTCTCCTATGGGAATTGAAGATATAGAAATGCTTGTTTTAACAGAAAAAAGTTAATATAATTTTATAAAAAAAGCAAAAGTTTTGTTGTTAACTTTTCATTTAAGATCTTTGTATATTATCTTATTGTTTGAACTTAGTATTATGGAGACTTTAGTATCGTGCTACAAATGATATTGACGTAGACAATTTTAAGGTAGTTTTTCTAGAATATTTTTTCTCGTCTCATGTATATCAGTGACTGGGTTATCCGCATGTTGTAATAGATAGGGAGATTGCTCGCCAACTAATCTCATGGTTTTGCTAAATATAATTTACTACAAATTACTACAAACTAAATTAGTATGCTATTAATTTAATAAGAGAAGGGTGATTTTGATGATAAGTATGAATGTGAAAAGATTAAATAGGGTTTTAACAATTTTATTAAATGAGATGAAAGAATTAGATGATGAGGGTAGAGATTTACCTATTAGATGGAATGTAATGCATATGTATTCAAGTTCACAATTAGCAAAGATAGTAGCAATAAAAAGAAATTTAGATCCAGAACTAGCAGGGTTAATTGCAGTTTTACATGATATTGCAGTTGTAAAAACCAAAAAGAAAGATAATCATGCAGAAAGAGCTGAACCTTTTATCAATGAAATAATTAATTTATATAATAGTGAATATAGGCGTAATCTAAATGAGATAACCAAGGAAGATAGAAAAATTATTATTGAGGCTGTTTCACTACATAGCCAAAAGGACATAAAAACCGATAATAAATATGTTGAACTTATGAAAGATGTTGATTCCATAGATAGATTATTACATGGTGTTAAGTCAGATGGTTCATATGTAGATAGATGCTATAATGTTTTTGAGGAGTTAAACTTACCGAAAGATATATTGGAGTTAAAATAAAAAAATCGACTTTTAATTTATACTGTACCCTATAGAGAAGACTAATTAAAAAAGTCTAACCTCTATTTTGCAGAAAAATATTTTAGCGTATTAGAGATAACTCTCAATTCGTTCTTTAAATTTGTCCATGGCTAAAAACTCATTCATGACTTTAGCCCAATTTTAAATGGGACGATTGTTCCATTTGGTATACATGTCTTGAATGCGTAAATAGATCGCTTTAATAACTGCCTTCTCATTTGGGAAGGCTCCTTTGCCCTTGGTAACCTTTCTAAATGACGAATGTACAGATTCAACTGCATTAGTTGTGTACTTCGTTTTTCTTATGGTTGAAGGGTACTCAAATAACTGCTCAATATATCCCCAGTGCCGTTTGTAAATGATAAAATAAGAATGTAGAAAAAGTGGTTTTTTTGAATTGATCATATAAATCTCTCCCTTATTCATAATCCTTTATTTCTATATGACCATTATACTTCTTAATCCAGCCTCTGAGTGTTGTTTTACTATAAATCTTATACTTTTTTGAGATATCTAATAATGAACCATTACCATTTAAATAATTATTAATAACTGCTAACTTTAATTTTCTTGAATATGATTGATTTCTAGGTATTTCATCAAAAGCACTTTCTCCCATAGATTGAATATTATTTATCCAAACTTTGAAACTTTTTTTATCACACCTTAATCTAGCTGCTATTTGATCAATTGACTCCTTTCCTTCTTGGTAATCCATTATAGCCTTTAACTTTATCTCTTTACTAAATTTAGCTTTTCTTCCCATAAGAAAAGATCCCCTTTCTGTAGTAAATACACTTTATTTTTTTGTACTGTCTACTTTAAGGGGATCATACCATTTTTCTTTAGTGGGTCTACTTATTTTATATCCAGTTTTGATTTGGATTTTTCACATAAAAATGGTCCTTAGCCAGATTTCTTCTGAATAACAATGTCTAAAACTAATATTTTAATACTCCTATTACCCAAATTAATTAATCTCAAGGTTTAAAATTACTCAATATTTATTGGAATTACAAATGCACATACTATGTATACTAATATACCCGTTCCCGCAAGTAATACTAAGAATACCCAAGCCAGACGCACAAGTGTAGCATCAATATTAAAATACTTCGCTATACCACCACAAACTCCTGCAATCACCTTATCAGAATTTGACCTGTATAATTTTTTTTCCATATAACTCACCCCATCTTTCACATTCTTTTATAATGACATATTAATATAACAATAATAGCACATTAATTTAAAAATGTACATGTAAACCCTTAGATATAAGTAAAGATTTTCTTTTAACAATTTTCCCATTATAATTATTCAGTAATTTATATATTCGTAAAAATTTAATTATAGATAAAATGAATAATCCTATCAAATTATATAATTTGATAGGATTATTCTCTTTATTTGAAATAACAAACTTAATAGATTGTTACTTCATTTTTATTTTGCATTTACTGCATCTTTTAGGCTTTTACCAGCGCGGAAACTTGGAACATTAGCTGCAGCAATAGTCATAGATTCACCTGTACGTGGATTGCGTCCAACTCTTGCTTCACGTTTTGAAACTTTAAATGATCCAAATCCTGTTAATACCACTTCATCATTATTTACTAATGTTGTTGTAACACTTTCTAAAAATGCATTTAATGCTTGTTCTACTGTTTTTTTAGTAGTTCCTTCTGGCATTTTTTCAGCCATTAATTTTACTAAATCTTGTTTATTCATGCTTATACCTTCTCCTTTTTATCTCTAATTTATATTTAATCATCATATGTGCAAATACCTTATTTGCATATTTAGATAATATATAAATACATTATATAATAAAATGTAAGATAATGGAAATAAAAAACGAAAAATATCAAAAAAAATTATGAATATTGATATAAGATTTAGTTAACGCTAGAAAAAAGTAGTAAATATTGTAAAAATAAGGAAGATAAAACAAAATATATTAAAGAAATTTTGACTTCATCTTGATTTAAATAACTAAGTCAGCAAAGATTACAAGCAGATTTGGCATCCAACTTTTATATAGATGAATCTACTATTTAAAAAACTTCTTAATTTTAATTTCATTAATTTATAATTAATTAAAGTGTCTCACTTTTTTTATTTCTCTAAAACAATGCACATAGTTTCAAATTCTTCTCTAAAAGGGTTCCCACTTACATCTGAATAAAAATCAATCTGACTATATCCAATTGGCTCTATTTCTTTTAAAATCATATCTTTTGTAAAAGCTGTGTCCCAAATTCGATAGACACATCCATTATCTTCTTCATCAATAATGGCATGTTGGTCAAGGTGGACATGATTGTCATATATATAATGTGCTTCTATGGAAATATAAGGTCTAGGATTCCAAAAACCACCTTCTTCATTTATTGACCAACTCATAGTTTCTTTTTTTCCTTCATAACGAGCTGGAGTAAAAACATCAAAAATAAGCTTTCCACCTTTTTTTAAGGCCCTTAATATTTTTTGAAGCAATAACTTACGTTCAACAGGTGATAAAACAGCATAATCACAATAAATTAACAAAACTAAATCGTATTCATTCTCATAGTCTATTTCTAAATAATTTTGATATAAATAAGTATTAGTAAAATTTTGTTTCCTTGCATAGTCGATAGATCGCTTAGAAAAGTCAATTCCTGTAACAAAATACCCTCTTTTGTTCAATCTCTCTGAATATAACCCAGGACCACATCCTAAGTCTAGAATTTTCTTATATCTTCCTAAAGGAGCATTTTGTGATATCCATTCAACTGACTGATCTATGAAATCAAAATTTCTTGATGCAGCATCCCAAGATGAATTTAGGTGGGCATTAAGCATATTTTGAGATATATAAGTATCGTCCCAAAAATTACATTGATTTTTCGTATAAATATCTGGCTTTTTAACTAGATCAATTAATCTCATGCATTTACCTCCTTTCTAATTATGTTTACATAGGCCTTATATGATTTTATTAAATGATTGATTCACTTGGTTTAAAACCTCTTCAATTTCAACTAATAAAGAACTATTAGAACCTTTAAATTTAATTCTAAAATATAAACTTCTTAAGAAATTTTTCACATTTTCTTTAAAATAATGCATCTCAGGATAATCATTTGGAGTATTAGTGTGAACAAATGATTTAATCCACTTTCTTATTTCTTCGTCTTTTAAGATATTTCTTGATAAGATAGCCATTATCACATTAACTAATCTTTCTGCTTCTTCATTAATATAAACATAATTACTTATACAAATTTTTTCTTTTATTACTTCAATGATTTTTACCAATTCATTGTGATTTATATCTTTAGAGTATGCTATAGTTCTAAGGGCATCTCCCGAATGACCCATAGCATGTCCATAGCCTTTATCCTTATCATATCCTCTTAAGTCTTTCTCTAATCTCATGTATTTAATAATTGATTCATTTAGGCTAAGGATCTCCTTTCCACTTAAAAGATCTTCTCCATTTTGGAGATGATATAAAATTATACAACGGATTATTAATATTGTAAAAGTTCTATTAAACACACCATCTCCTAAAACTTCACCTATTTTGTAAAATAAATGCTTCTCACTTAAAGAAATTTTAAGTAGTTCTCTTATTATTTCTTTTGATAACATCTTATTAGTAATCATCACCCATAAGACATTTAAAATTAAATCATCCCTTAACTCTGAATCTGTAGTCCCGATATTGTCCAGTAGTTCTAATGCAAATTGATGTAAATTAACATCCTTTGGTATCTTCCATTCATTATCTCTAATGTTTATTAGTCGTTCTTTTAAATTCTCGATTTTTATTACCTCCTCTATATTTAAATTATTATGCTATAATTATAACATATACCATATTTATTTTTTGATAATATTTCTATTTCTGCTTCTGTAAATATAAAAAAACCTGCAAGATAAACTCCTTTTTTAAATTGTCTATCCTACAGGGAATACTATAACCATCTAAATATATAAATCTCTTTTTTTGTAAAAATAGAATGTTCCAAATATGCTTATTAAAGAAATACTTATTGATAAAATAATAAATCCAAAATTAAATTTACCAATTAACATATCGCTAGTTGGAAAATATTGAAATGGTGTAACAAACTTAAGAAAGTCAATTTTACCATCAACCATGCCAATAAGAATTGACAACAAGTATGTTCCCATTAATAATCCAATAGTTATTGAACCCGATTTTTTATAATGTTTTAGTACCGCAGATAACATCATACCAATACCCAAGAAAATAATCTGTGTTAAAAACAATCCTATAGACATGTTAGCAATAAACTTGAAATAACCTTCTGAAACATCAAATCTTAGGTATGTGAAGTAAACTGATGCCAAAACAGTTACATTAATTATTATAGTGTTGACAAGAGCGACAATTAATTTGCCCTTTATTACTTTTCCACGGTTCACTGGTAATGTAAATAAATACTCTGCAGTCTTATTTTTTTCTTCTTTTGATATAATTCCACTTCCAAGTAACCCTGAAAATATAGATAGTGGTATATAAATATAGATAGCTACAATACTAATAAACCCTGATGGAGTTGTTATATCCGCTACTGAAGAACCAAGTGCCGCGAATAATGATTCGAATTGTTTCATAGCAACTGCTATTTCCTGATTACCAGCGTAAGCTTCAAATTCTATAGATGCAACATAATGCAGTGCCATTAGTGATAAAATCCAAATAATTAAAGATTTAAAATTTGCTTTGAATTCTCTTTTGATTATATTCATTAAATCCTCCTATAAAGAAGCTATATTTCTTTTTTGATACAAGAAATAGCTTAGTGGTAAAGTAACTAAAATAATAATAAATGAAATAATTGCTAAACTCCATTCATATTTGCCATTAATAAGAATATATGTTGGAGAGAAGTGACTATAAGGTGAAATTATATTAAATAGTTTAGAACTCAGGATTGAACCAAATGATGAAACAATATACATTCCAAACCCTAATGCCATAGAAAAACTTAAAACACTAGTTACTTTTTTTACTAAAACAGAAATTAACACTCCCATTCCGAAGAATGCTAATTGGAAAAAAACTGTTGTTGACAACACAAGATTTACATTAGTAAAGTTAACTGTTTCATCACCTTTTACTATAAATAAAATAATCAATGAAGCAACCCAGACTAACAAGTTAACAATTGTTAGACTTGCAAATGCAGCTAAACATTTAGAGATAAGAATTTTCCCCCTTGTAACCGGTTTGCTCAACAGAAAATCTGCAGTTAGCTCTCTTTCTTCCACACTTAAAATATGGAACCCATAATTTGATGCTTGAATAGCTAATGGAATTTGAATCATACCAAAAGTTAAACCGAAATAGCCTAAAAGACTAAACAAGGGCAATTCAGCACTCATTCCAAAAAATGACAAAAATTCATCTGGAAAATTAGCCATAATTGATTCAAACGCTTCAGTATCTGCTGCAATCCAAGGATAGAAAGACATATACAACACCAAGCCAAACGGTACAAATAAACCCCAAATAAAAATGGATTTTCTCAACATTTTAAATTCAAATTTAAATATATTCATCTCAATCACCTACTCGTAGTAATGCATAAAGATTTCTTCTAATGTTGGTTCTTCAACTAACATATCAGATAATTTAAAACTAGATATTATTTTTACCATCTCATTTATATTACCTTTAAAGAAGAATGTTACTTCATCATCTTTTTCTTTTATCTGTGAAACACCATCAATTTTAAATTTATTACTGTCCAAGCCAGTACCTCTAATTGTAAATTTTTTATAATTATCATTTTGCAATGCTTTTACATCTTGTATTGAAACGATTTCACCATCTTTAATAATAGCAACACGGTTACATAACTGTTGTACTTCACTTAAAATATGTGAACTAAATAACACTGTTGCACCCTGTTTATTCTCTTCGGCAATTAAATTGAAAAATTTTTGTTGCATTAGCGGATCTAAACCACTGGTCGGTTCATCCAAAATCAATAATTTCGGTGAATGTAATAAACCTTGAACTATACCAACTTTTTTCTTATTACCATATGATAAATCTTGAATTTTCCTATTTAAATCTAATTCCATTATTTCAGATAATTCTCTTATTTTCTGAGAGCAATCTTTCTCATAAAAACTTGCAGAATAGTTTAACAAATCAATTACTTTCATTTTATCATAATAGAATATTTCTGATGGTAAATAACCTATCTCTTTTCTTACTTCACTACCGAACTCAATTGCATCCTTCCCAAAAATTGTAACAGATCCACTTGTCGGATAAATCAATGAGAGTAAAGATCTAATAGTTGTGCTTTTCCCAGCACCATTAGGACCAATAAACCCGAATATTTCTCCTTGTTTGACATTAATGTTTACATTCTTGCAACCCTTAACATCACCGTAATACTTTGTCAAATTTTTAATTTCGATTACATTCATATTTAATCTCCTTTTTTGTTTAATATACTTCTCTTTCTCCAAGTGAAAAATAAATATTCTCTATTTTACAAGGAGGATAGCATTGTATTATCATTTTGACCTAATTTTATTATATTTATAATACACCTTTTTTACTATGTTTCACAAAAAACTAATGTCTAACACTGTCAAAAATACCCTAAATAATACATAAAAAGAAACATAAGAACCACCTCATCTTTTATTCTCACTGAATAATTTTTTTAATCTTTTTATTTCTAAATCTATATTTTCTATTATAAAATTATTTTGATTTTCTTTCTTAATGTTAGTTATTTCGCTTAATAGTTTAAATGAATTTTTCTCCATCAGAACAAGAATTGATGATATGATGTATTCAATATCTAAATCGTCTCTAAATTTTGAGTAATCGATATTTTTTGTTAGTAAATCTTTTTGTTGATCAAAGATTTTCTCAGGTAATAGTGAAATCTTTATACAACTTGTCGAAAAAATTACACATGCTTTCATATTTACTCATAATTTCTGCTTGGTATTTGGCCATATTTCTTAACCTGTTAAAAAAATCGTTATCTTCCTAATCAACATTATTAAAAACATAATCAGAAAGTAATTCAGCACTATAGATGATAAGCATTTCATGAAATTTCTTCTTATTTTCAAAGTGATAATAAAAAGACCCTTTTGAGAAACCTGAATTCTTAATAATCCTATTCAAAGAAGCTCTTTCAAAACCGTACTCTGCAAATTCACCCAATGATATATTTATCAGCCTATCTCTTTTTTCTACACTTAATCTTTTACTAATTTGATGCATATCACAACATCCTTTTAGGCCATATCGATCTATACAGTTTATTTTAAATCTTTTTTGTGCAAAATACAATATTTTAGGAAGAATGTTTGAAGTAAACTTGCTTTTTAAATTAATCCTTTTATTAAGCATAGCATACACTAAAACAAACATTTTTTTGGTTTGAATAATAAAAAATACCACAATGTTTAAAATATCATTGTGGATTTTTATTGTTTATTGAGGTGATTTTTATCTATTGTAATCACCTTGTGGATATTATTGAAAAATAATAATTGACCTCTTTTATTATCTAACATCTTTATAATATAGATTAATCTTTATTTTTTTGAAATAACTAATACTTTGATTCGACTAATTTATTTGTGTGCTATATCTCTGTTCGATAAAATTTATCGCGAACAATCCAATTGCGAATAGAAAACCAATTATATAACCTATATTCACATGTACAGTGTTGCCAAAATTTACTCCAATAAGAATAATTATAAACCCAACAATCAATATAATTTCACTTATTTTCTTAATCATTAGATAAGTATTTTCTTTTATAAATACGAATAATTCTTTTTTGTAAAATACACTATAAGTTACTAAACCAAATATAGCCATTAAAACTAGTGACGATAAAAAAACAAACAAGGCTCCACCTGTGATAAGAGTTAATTTAGTGGCATTAAAAACTAAACTAAAACCTCTATGGTTATATTCTGCTATTGGATGTAAATAATAACTTAAATAATAGAAAAATAGTGATAAAAAGATCATTACACTACTCACTAAACGAGCTATCACCCATAATTTATCAGTATGTAAAGTCTCATCTACTTGAATAGCGACGGGTGTATTACTTTCACCAACAAGTATTTCATCAATTGTAATTTGGTAAAAATTTGCTAATAATAATAGTGTTGCTATATCAGGAATGCTATCACCATTTTCCCATTTAGAAACGGTTTGATGAGTAACGTTTAAGTAGGTAGCTAAATCTAATTGCGTCATCTTTCTCTCTTTTCTTAACCCCTGCAAAAATAAACCAATTTTTTTATTATCCATAATTATACCTCCATATATACTAATATAATTATAGAATTTAATCATTAATAAGTCAATCAACTGTAAAAAGAATAATTCAACTGCCAGTTGAATTATTCTTTTAGTTATATATAATTAAAACATTTGAAACTACTGTGTTTAAAACTCTACTTAAAAATATATACACATTGAATTATCTTAATTTAATTTCTACTTTTGCTTTAAATGCTGACTTGTGATCAGATTCATTTATACCTTCAATATAGAGGATATTTTTTGTTAATTGCGATATATCTTTATTAAGTGTTAAGAAGTGCCCTGGTAATGCTTCGTTAATAAAATTAACTTCAATTGACTTAACTTGATACATCTGATGATTTTCAAATGTGAAGCAATCTGTGATAAAATCTATATATTTTGAGTTATTTAGATGACCATTAAAATCAATATCACTATACCCAATCATCTTAGTATAAGCAATTTGTGTATCGCCATATGGATTTAACTTTCCCAATTTACAATCGATTGCTCTTTTAGTAATTATTTCTGGATAATTTACAGAAATGACTTCACTTCTTCTAATTCTTCTTGTTTTAATATCTAGAATAATCCATGTAGATACAGCTTTTATTATGATATTTCCTTCATTGTCATAAACAACAAAATCACGTTCAAACTCTAAAGTCTTGGGCTCTTGTGGCCAAGTCTCAATTATAATCTCTTCATTCCATACTGGATGTCGTATCACTTCAACCCGCATTCTGATTAAAATCCAAGCTACACCATATTTTTGTTCTAATGATTTAATCCCTATTCCTAAATTTTCCACTGCTTCACTAGCAACATCTTGAAAATGACTAAACAATGTACTTAATCTTAATTGCTTGTTAAAATCTACATCACTAATTTCTATTTGATATTGTTTACGATAAATTGATTTTCTTTCCATGTCCCTTTTCACTCACTTTTCTTTTCATTTTTAAATACCTATACTTCACATCGTTAACTGAAACTGATATATAACAATCTTTAATGTATTTAAATTAAAAGCACTGTATAGCCTTCCTAGACTAAAAAGCGATTCTTGATAAAACCTAAAATTTTCATATCTACACTAAAAAATATTTATTATCAATCATTTATTTCAACTATCATGATTTTTCATGATACATGTGTCAATATGGTCATCTATGACACCTATAGCTTGTAAGTAGGAATAAATGATTGTTGACCCTAAAAACTTAAAGCCGCGTTTTTTTAAGTCAGCAGAGATTAAATCAGATAATTCTGAAGTCGCTGGTACTTCAGAGATAAATTGGTAATGATTTATTATGGGTTTATAATTGACAAATCTCCATATATAGGTATTAAAGCTACCAACTTCTTTTTGTATCTCAATAAACTTTTGAGCATTGTTAATCACAGCTTCAATTTTTTTGCGATATCTTATTATGCCTGGATTGTTCAACAGTTGTAATATTTTATTTTCGTCATATTGACTGATTTTAATTACATCAAAATCATCAAAAGCTTGTCTAAAATTTTCTCTTTTTCTTAGGATGGTTATCCAACTTAGCCCTGCTTGCATTGATTCTAACACGATAAATTCAAATAAGGTTTTATCATCATGAGTCGGTATCCCCCATTCCTCATCATGATATTTAATATTCAATTCATTTCCTAAACACCAATCACACCTCATGACACATCTCCTTTTTTTACCATAACTTAATTATAACAGAATTCATTCATTTTGAGATATTTCATAGGAATAATTTTTATAAATTATTTATAGCCAATATTTCAACTAATCGTAATTTAAAGCGAGAAATGTATTATATAAAAGAAATATCTTGAAAATTATAATCAACTATAAATTATACCTAAAATACCCTTGCAAACCTATGTGTTTTAAGATTCCACAATGACGTAATTCAAACATTTTATTTCCTGTAAAAATCCTAAAATGATAAAATTATACTGTTTTATTAAAAAGTTAAAAAATTATATAATATATTTTATTTCCCTTTAATAATCACTTGAATTAGAAAATCCCGTATTTCATTAAATATTTTTTTCACCTCAATATCATCCATATCATAGTCAAAAGCGTGGTCTTTACCTTCTATTATCATTAATTTATGTAACACATTTAATTGAGTTAATTTATCACTCATTAATACTGACTGAAAATGAGGAACGTCAGTATCTTGATCACCATGGATTAGTAAAGTTATTGGATAACCTTTTTTTGCCATATATCTTGGACAAGCTTTGATGAGCTGCTGTTTTTCTTTTGTTGTATGAAAGCCACTAACTTCGCTAGTCCAAATTCCCTTTTGTCTAGTATATAAATAATAGGTAAATCTTTCTCTACTTCCTACTGTTGTTATTTTATTATCAATTACTTTATAAGCGTCTTCCTTATGTACAAGTGGACTTTTACAGTAATGTTCACTTGGTTTAGCATTCCAATCAGAAATAATATCACCATAACCATAAAATGATATAATTGCTTTAGGTTTATTTTCAAATGTACCACTTAATAATGCTAAATAAGCCCCAGCGGAACTACCCAACATAACAATTTTATTTTTATTAATATTTAACATTTCACTATTTTTGCATACAAAGTTATAAGCATCTTTTACGTCATCTATTATATTTAATAATTTGGTATATGGTGCTAAACGATAATCAATAGAGATAACTGTAAATCCTAAATTATGATAAAAATCTATCTGCTTTGGATTCAT
This sequence comes from Haloplasmatales bacterium 4B, assembly GCA_003586005.1. GTDB lineage: Bacteria > Bacillota_I > Bacilli_A > Haloplasmatales > Haloplasmataceae > NSKI01. Next base: position 37,285 of record NSKI01000019.1, read on the forward strand.
ATTCAGACGGCTACCCCATATTAAAGCACCACCATGTAGATAAAGAATTACTGGAGAATTATTATTATCAGATGAATAAACGTCTAATAATATTTCATGGTTTTCAACAGTCTTATAAACATATATTTTTTTATTCATTATATTCTCCTTAGAAATATCTAGTGTATCACGCCCCACACCGACTTATTTTACTAGCTTTATTCATAGACTACATATAATTAATTTAGCCTATAAGTTAGTACATATTTCTCTGTTATTACGCAACAAGTAATTTCTTTATTTAATACATTAAATAAAAATATTCTGTACCAAATTAGTTTAATGTTACATTTATTTGGTATGAACTAATTCTTTTTTACCATGCTAACAAAATTAACAATATTACCATCAAGGTCTCTAAACCAGAAAGACCTTGCACCCCATGGATGTGTTGTTGGTAACATTACAATTTCTACGCCTAATGCTTTGAGTCTTTCATATTCTAAATCAACATCCTTTACTTTAAAGCTTATTGTAAAGCCTCCATATCCTGCTCCACACATAGAATTAGGGGCCATACTTTCCATCCCTTCTACAGAAAATATAGCTATATTTCCTCCGTCAGTTTTCAATTCTGCATGAACATTATTACCTTCTGCTTCAACACAAAGTATTTTTGTGTAAAATCCCGTCAGAGCAGAAACATTACTTGTGACAAGGCATATTCCTATGAATTCCACTAAAAGTCCCCCTTTTGACTTTATATTTTTTTCACATAATAAAATATTTACTAATATCTATAGACATAATACATAATTTAAAGGGAAGTCTCAAATATTATCATTCTATTATAGTTTGTAGAATTGGTTACAATAAATTATAAATCTTTAATAACCTTTATTGGCTTCATTAATAAAGCTCTTTTTATTGGGATATAAGATGAAATTAATACTACAACAAGAGCGAGTACAATCGTTAATATAAAACTATAAATATTAATATATAATAATACAATATCTAAATTAAACTTGTTTACTGCGAACTCATTAAGTTTATTTATAGTCAATCCTGATAATATATTAGCTACTAAACTTGAGAAGATAATAATAATTAAAGCTTCTAAGATAAATATTCTTGCTACATCTTTACCTCTTGCACCTAACGCTCTTAAAATACCGATGTCTTTTTGTTTAAATTTTATATTCGATGAAATGAATGTAAAAATTAGTAGTGATGCAAATATAGAAAAAATTCCACCTACAATATACAATATAATTTTAAGAGTTATAAAAAAATTTTTTACGTGTTCTAACATTTCACTATATGAAGTTAAGTGTGGATAATTAAGAGACTCAATTTGCTTAAAAAACTTCACATTTTCAGTAGCACTATTACCTAATACTGCAATAGATCTTATATGAAAAGGGTTATAACTAGCATATGATACTATCGTAAAATATTCTTCATCGGAAAAAATTATATCATAGTTACTTTCTGTTACATCATTTATAATACCAACTATTTTATAATCTTTAATCTCAATGTAAGCAGTACTAAAGTTATCTCTTCTTTTCAGAAACACATTATAAGAAAATGGATATACTTCACCGATAAATTCAGTTATATCTTTTTCATTGTTTTCATTAATAGTTTTATTTAAATAACTTACAGTAACAATAATTTCGTCATCTTTTTCTGGTAAAGTACCAACTAAAAAATTACTATCTACATTACTCGCATATGTAACCATCAATTGTGATGAATCATTACCATAATGAAAATATACTTGTTTAATACCAGATTTATCAGCAAAGTATTTATCATATGTTTTTTTAAACATAAATGCTTGTTTAAAAACAATTTGATTTTCATCAGCTAAAACGGCCTCATTTTTTGTAAAATTGGAATAATCTGTATTTACAATACCGGTGATTGTAATTGCTTGATCATTATAATTTACACTTTTATTAATAATATTCTCTATACTAGACAGATCTAAATGATCTACCAATGATAAGGCAATATAGTCAGAAACCAATATTTCATTATCATTAATCGGATAAGTTCCATAGGCCAAATCTAGATTGACATTATCAATAAGACCAACTGTTTCTACATTAATATCTTTAGATTCATCTAAAGATATACTAATATCAATTGTCGGATAAAATTTAATATTATCATATTGAGAATTAAAATGGCTAATTTCACTCTCTTCAAATGATGAGTCCATATATTCGCAAGATTTATTTTTATTATTAAAACATTCAAATTCTGTTTTAATAAATGGTATAAATTTCGTATTATTTTCTTCAAAAGTGAGCATAGCAGCTTGGGCAGAATTATAAAAAGTTAAGTTTAATGCTATATTAACAATTACTAGAGATATAACAAATAATATCGACATAAAAACTAATTTTAATTTTTTGTTGAATAAGCTATGAAATGCCATTTTAAAAATAGTTTTATAACTTAAATTAATATTTTGTAGCGAATCCTTATAATTATCTTCATCGACTGATTCGATATAATTGATTGTGTGATCAACTTTATTCTTTTCATTAGTTGTAAATTGTTTTACAAAATCTTTTTCACTTATACCAATGTATAAATCATTATCTTCGTTCACGAAATTGTCATTTATATAATTTATTATATCTTGTGATAACTGCTTACCTTTAGGTACTTCAATAACATTTTTTATATCATCATTAGATTTATCAACATTAATATAATCATTTAATAATTTGCCATCTTTTAACTCGATAATACGGTCTCCAAATTCTAAAGCGAATCCTTTATCATGAGTGACCATAATTACTAGTCTAGTTTTTGACAATTTCTGTAATATTTCTAATATATTATGACCTGTTTCGCTGTCTAAATTACCTGTTGGTTCATCGCATAAAATAATTTGCGGATCTTTAATTAAAGCACGTGCAATAGCAATACGCTGTTTTTCGCCACCACTTAATTCATTTGGCTTTCGATTTTGATAATTATCAAGCCCAACTTGATTTAATATATCGTTAACCTTAAAATGAATGTTTTCTTTTTGATAACCTTGTAATTCTAGCGCTAAAGCTATGTTTTCACCCACAGTTAAATTCTCGATTAAATAAAATTCTTGAAAGATGAAACCAACATATGTATTTCTATATCTGTCCCAATCGTTTGTATCAAAATCTTTTGTACTTATTCCATGTATTAAGGTTTCACCACAATCAAACTTATCTAAACCACCTATGATATTTAATAATGTAGATTTACCTGACCCACTTTTACCAGACAACACGATAAATCCTTTTTTGCCAAACTTAAGATTAATATCCTTAAGGGCTGTAGTTTGTTCATTTTTATCTTTATATACTTTTGTTAAATTTTTAATTTCTAACATAATATTCCCCCTATTTTAACCCTTTAATCGCTTTTATTGGTTTCATTAATGTAATGCGTTTTATAGGAATAACTGTAGAAATAAACATTACTATTATTGAAAAGACAAATATTAATAAAATAGTAGTAAAATCAATATATAATAAAACAATATCTAGCTTAAAACTTCTTGTTAATTCTTTATTTATTTTCGTAATTATGATTATTGTAGCTAATGAAGCAAAGCAACTTGAGAAAAAAGCAATAATAGTAGATTCTGTCACAAAAATCTTAGATACGTCAATTCCTCTTGAACCAATAGCTCTTAATGTACCAATCTCCTTTTGTTTATTATTAATACTAATCGAAATAAATGTGTAGAATAAAAATAAAGTTAATATTATAAATACTCCGCTCATTATGTTTAAAACGTTTTCTATTTTATTAGTGAAATTTTCTATATTATATAAATCTTTACTGTACTGTGTATCATGTTTGTAGTTAATTTCATTTAGATAGTTTAGAAATCTATAATTTTCAACATCATTGTTACCTAGTACAGCAGTCATAAACATAATTCTTTTGTAAGGAGAAGTGTTGTCAATGCTTTTAAACTTTTCAGATGTGAACATAAAGTTAAATTTTGGCATGTCAATCTCATTATCATTTAAAATACCTACAATAGTATAGTCTTCAAAAGTTCCTTGATTATAGTTAAAATTTTCATACGTTTGATATCTTAAGGAAATAATTTTATTTAAATGTTTTTGTATTTCATCAGGTGAATCTATCTTAAAATCAAAATTATTGATTAAAGTAGTTAATGATACTACTATTTCATAATCATTTTCAGGTAGTTTGCCTATTATATATTCTTTAAAATTATTATCAAAACCAAATATAGTTGAATTAATGTATTCAGTATCTTTATCTTTATTATAAAAGAAAGTTCTTGAAGAGCTATTCTTATAAAATGTGTTTTCATATGTATCTTGTGTCATAAAAAAACTTAAATATTTTCCATTTAGATCATTATAGAAATATCCTTTAGCCAACTTGAATTCATCTGTTTTTGTATGTTCATATTTTTTATAATCTGTTTTAACAATACCAGCAATTTTTACTGGTTTGTAGTTATATGTTATATTTTTATTAATCAAATCATTAACATTACTAACATTACTAAAAATTTTATTATAAAGAAATATTTCAGCCATATAGTCTGTTATCAATACTTCATTATTCATTGGAAATTTACCAACCAATAACTCATAAGCCGATTTTGTTTCATCAATTAATGTAATTTTATTAAACCCATTAGCATGATAGAAATCTTCAGCTATATTGTTTGTATCTACTAAATCCGTAATTAGGATATTTCGGGAATATGATGTAACAAAGTTAATATTTTTGTATTTTGTTTTAAAGCTTTCAATATCTTCTTTAGTAAATGAATCAAAAACGTACCTACATCTTAAATCATCGCAGTGATAAATCCGTTTATCAATTGGAATATGATTAAGTCCGGCTTTTTCAAACGTTAAAGTCGATGCTTTTGCTACGTCATAAAATGAAAAACTTGTTGATATTCCTAAAAATATTAATGATGAAATAAATAATAATAACATTAAAGTAAGTCTGAATTTCTTTTTGAAAATACTATTAAAGGCAAGTTTAAATGCATATTTAAATGGCATTGATGTTTTCTTTATCGTAAGTTTTTCATTATTAATTGAAGTTTCAAAACCCTCAGAATCGATTGAATTAACAATACTATCCTCAATATTTGGAACATATTTCTTAACATAATTTTTGTTATTAATTAATGATAAATACAATTTGTTATCACTATTTAATAATATCTCGTTAATATAATTA
>NSKI01000020.1 GCA_003586005.1 Haloplasmatales bacterium 4B
AATACTAATATTCAAACACACATTTCAAGTGTCGCTAATCCTCATGTGGTCACCAAAGCACAAGTAGGATTAGGAAGTGTAAATAATTGGGCGCCTGCAAGCCAAGCAGAGGCAGAGGCAGGAACATCATCTATCAAATATATGACTCCCTGGCTAACTTCGAAAGCTATTACTGCTTTACACGCTAGCGAAGTAGATAATCCTCATGCAGTCAGCAAATCGCAAGTAGGATTAGGAAGCGTGGGGAACTACGGAATTGCTACACAAGCAGAGGCAGAGGGGGGCACAAGCGATATTAAATATATGACACCTCTTAAAACTAAACAAGCGATTAATAGTTTAGTAAGCAATGGGGTTTTACTATACGATGGCAAATATACAGCTGATTATACAAATAATACTGCTCCAGTTTTTTGCACAGTTCCTCTAAATGTTGGATATGGTTATCTACTAGTAACGTGGGGCTGGGATTCTGGACCTTTTGCTGTTTCTATGATTGCCTTAGATCATTTCGATAGCAATTTAGATGCTTCATATATGCGCGCAGCAACAGGGTCAACAAATTTCTATTCATTATGCATAGCAGCAAAAACCTTTTCTGCTGGCAGCTCTATGGATATAAATGCCTTTGCTGCTAGAAGTCAGACATTAAGTGGGTCAGATACAGCGACTACCCTCTATATCTACAAGGTACTTGCATATGAATTTTAGAAGGTGAGGTTATAAAATGATAAAATATTTAGTTATTGAGAATGGAGTTTTGTATGGATATTCAAATGATCCTACAGTTAATACGATAGAGTACGACTTTGAACAATCAAACGTATCGTTTGAAGATTTTATACAAAACCCGAAGTTATATAAATTAACTGATGGCCAGTTAGTTTTAGATGAAAACAATATTCAGGACCAGCTAGAACAAGAAATCCAACGACAGCTGGATGAACTAAAATCAAAGCGTGAATCATTATTTAGAAAATATATTGACCGTAGCCCTATGTGGTATGATGAGCGAACTCAAGAGGAATTAAATGAACTATCAGCATGGCGCCAAACTTGGTTAAATATGCCTATAGCATTTGACAACAATACATGGGTTGAACCAGCATTACCAGCATGGCTAGATTAGAGGTGAAAACATGCAAACAATAAATATAAAACTAGAAAACCGGAGTGCAATAATCACAAATAAAGAAACGATTTATTTGACTGATGAAGAAGTTAAATTTAAGATTGTTAATAGTGATATATCTGCCATAGATAAATTGTTTTATAGTATTGAACAAGGCAAGTCAATTCGTATTGAAAACAAAGAATTTGTTGTAAAAGTATGTGATTTAAAAGATAATATTAAGTTTACTCTAAAATCTGAGGACATGGGTTTTCCAGATTTTTTTATTTTAGATTTAAAAGCAAAAGAAATAAAGATAATTGGTGATTTATTAGATGGAAAATATCCGGATGTGATACAACATTTAAGCCAAGAGATTAAGGACTTAAAAAAAGTTAATATCCTACTAAATGACAGGATAGAAAAAATAGAAACGAAAGGCGTGATATAATGAATGAAGTTTTAAAAGAAATAGAGAATATTTGGAATAATTATCCTGCTGTTGGTAATACGTTAAGTTTGATACCGCCATTAATTACAATCATTTTAGCAAAGTTATTATTGAGTGCAAAGAAAAAAATAGCTGAATTACTGTTGAACGACAAGAAAAAAGTTCCGGAAGAAAAAATAGATTTATTAATTGACAATCAAATTAAAAGCGATCAGAACGTTCAGAATTTAAATCGCATGATACTAACATTTGCTTTAAATACAAATATTGATAGCAAAGTCAAAGAAGAAATCATCAATGCATATCAAAATATAAAACTAAACACGGTTGAGATTACAGAGAAAACAAAAGAATTTATAAATAACACTATTGAACAATCAAAAGAATTAGTAGAAGATATCAAAGAAAAGGCAGAAACAACTGTTAAGGAAACAAAATCAATCATTGATAAATATCGTGAAGAACTAAAAGAGTAGGTGGTAGTATGAAAAAACTACAATTCTATAGATTCTTTTTTTATTGGGTATATACCTTTTTTGCTATAGGTGTTCCAATATTGCTTGTCACTGATAAATACGCTCTGGTGGTCGCAGATTCCAAATACAAAGTAACCGGAATGGGGATCATAATGTGTATTGTGATTCTCTTTTATTTTCGAGGGCAACTAAAAGATATGATAGAGAAAATGGATGAAGGGAACACAAAAACGCTATGCAAAGAGTCATTACGTGTGTTTCCTATCCTTATTTTATATTTTGCGTTAATGTTTGCCGAAGTACAAATGCATAACTTTAAATTCATTGTTTTGTGGTCTTTTGTATCGAATATGGTAGCTGTATTATTCCAGGTGCAACATTATAGGTATTTAAGGCTGGTAAAAGAAAGTAGGGTGAGATAATGGTGAAAAGAGTTAATTTTACATACTTTCCTTTTATTCTAAATTTTACTCTTTCGTTTATATTTTTAGGACTTATCGAACTTGTTAGAGCAAAATTTAATATAAATAACATTTTTTCATCACAATACGTTTTTAATGTTGCAGTCCCATCAGTAATCAACTATTCTATTATGATAAATGCAATATTTATGTATAAAGTTTATTTGCTACATAATAATGCTCAAATAAAAAAGAAACAATCAAAGATAGATGATATAGTAGATAACGATGTTGACGGTGCAGATTTTGATAAATTCATGTTTGAAGAAAGTATGCAAAAAAAAATTAAAGCATATAAAAAGCATATTAGAAAGCAAATTCGAAAGCTTGAAAAGAAAGCATCTCATGACGATATAATGATATTTGTATCAGATGATAAAGAACTACAAAGAAACAATAAATATAGTATCAAAAGAATGCAGTTAGAAAAATTAATTAACAATGAAGAAAATATTAACAAGAACATCTTTTACGTTGATGTTAAATATAAACCCGTAAAAAGAAGCCAGTTTATTAACAATTATAAATCTAAAAAAGAAGATGATGATTTTGAAGATGTTAACCTAGATGCACTTAAAGAAACATTCCCATATTGGTTATTTTCTTTTACGCTTACAGCATTTATATATTCATTTACGCTAGATAAACAAGAATTTGCTTTAATAACTTTACTATATTATTTAATTAGAATAATTACAGCTACCTTCAGCTTCTTTGCCGGACGGAACTATATGCTTGATAGCGGGCTTAAGAAGATGCTTAAAAATTTAGATACTATTTATTTAAAACTCAAAAAATATTTAGCCTGGAGAGTCCATAACAAGAAAGAGGTGAAAGCCCTTGAAACAAATCAATTACAAAATTAATACCAGGACCGGAGTAATTACAACCGACTCAAAAACTACATTAAACGAGCTAGAAAATTTTTCGACATCACTGTCATTTACATTTGATAAAATAATAAATGATCAGGATAAATTGTTAATTATATTTATTAACAGCAAAAATGAATCTAAGGTTTATAAACTAGATCGTTTATCATCAAATAAATATAATTTTCTAATGCCTCGAGAAGTTTTAACAAAAGGTAGATTATATTTTAGTATCCAGCATTATGACAAAGATTTAATTGAGTTGGCTAAATACACTCCCGAGACATATTTATACGTTAGCCAGTCATTAGATATAACAGCTAACACCATGGCTGATAGACCGGACATATTCGCCGAGATGTTCTATAGAATACAAAAATTAGAAGAACAAATCAAAAACCAGGGTTAATTGCCCTGGTTTTTTTATTTATATGTATAAAAGTTGTTGCATTCGATAAATACTGGTAGTAATATTTAAATTAAATAGATAAAAAGGAGAGGCGGTAGTATGAATATAAAGAAAATAGTGGCTGGTGTAGCGTTTGCAACCATATGTGGTGTTGGTGGGTATACAGCCGTTACATTAACCGAGAGTGAGCCAGAAGCAACTACGACTATCGCAACAACGGATACAGCCACAACAACTACAGAGCCTACACAAGAAAAAATAACATTTGAGTATTATGTCATAACTGAGGAAGCAGTAAAAAACGGGTGGACGTGCGGAACAATAGATAGGTGCGATAAATTTAGTGAAATCCCAATTTACGTTTATATTTATGATCCGGCATTACTAGGCAAACATAAAATTAACGTAACAACCGGAGCAGATGTTTTACAAGCAGATATTAATGTTGTATATGTTGATATATACAATAATATTTTAGGAGAGGAAGCATATACTGTTTATAGTAACTCTCTTAGAGGGTTTGTTTTAGTTATTGAAGACTACCCAGTAGGCACGAAATACGTAAAATTTGCAGATATTACAAATATTGTTTATCCAGATAGAGAGGTAAGTAACGATTGGGAATGTAACCAAAAAGAATGTGTAAACGAAAACGGTAAAATGCGAGTTGATATTAGTGATATTAATATCGACGATAGAATCATAGCATATTTCTATTATGACGTTGTACAGTTTAATTTAGATTTATTGTTTGTGAATGAAAACGGCGAAATAACAGAAAAAACATTAACCGTAAGCGACTATAACGAGAATTTAACATTTGATTGGAAGTATAGAAAATATTATGTATTTATTGATTATTTGTTAGGGGATGATTTCCCGGAAGATACCAAATATATAAAATTTAAAGATATTAACAATATAATAGAAAAGGACTGATTAATTTCAGTCCTCTTTTTTATTACTTAATAAAAAATATTATTAAACCAACGTTAATTACAAATAATGTATAAATTAACATCCATTTCATTTTTAAGTTATTTTCATTATGCGCATCAACAATTTTATCAATTAGCCATAAGTTAAATAGAAAATCAAAGCCTAAACCTAAAATGTATAGAATAATAACTATATTTATACCATAATCTTGATTCATAATATATCACCCCTTTTCTATCTCAAACGTTGTAATCTAAAATGCTAATCCATAAATCTATTAAAATACTTTTTTACAAACTCATACGCTGTCATATTAAGACCTTTTGCTATAGCGTTCATCGTCGATAGGGATATATTTTCAAAATCAGCATTATTAGATATTACTCTATACAATACTGATTTATCACAATCAGCATTTTTTGCTATTTTGTAAATTGTTGTTTCATTTTCAAGACAAATAATGTCTAACCAGTGGCATTTATAAGTTTCTTGTAGTTCTTCCCATTTAGCATTATCAACTATTACCATTTTGCCATCTTCGTAATATGAAATTACTTGCATACCATCATTGATGGCATTTTCTAACGTTTCGGCATAATCGTCCCATCTGTTAGGACCATCCCAATTACTAAAATCATCATTTTCCTTTTCTGCATTAATAAAATCATACATAACTTTTTCATCAACTTCAATCCATGTCCCGTTTGGGAGTAAAATCCCATCATAAGCGTTTGTGTTAATTAAAATTGCATTTTTCATATTTCCTCCTTTTAGTTGCGGTTTTTTGGATAACCGCAAACCATATTATTAATCATTATAGACTAAAATTGCTTTAACTAAATCATCAGTTTTAAAAAATCTTGCTTCGCCGTCATATTCAGGGTCTATAAATGTGTTATTACCATCAGATTCAAATTCAACAACTGCAATCTCCCAACCAGAGGAATTGTCTTTTGCAAAAGATATGGCATCTTTTAAATTATCAAACCCAAATATTCCATTAGTTAAAAATCTATCAACTGAATAAGAATGTTTATATGTTGTTTGTGGTATTAACCCATTTTCTAAAATATCCTCTACGTTCTCTTGTAATGTCCCGTGATATAACTTCATTTTGTCTCTCCCCTTCAAATTTTTATTAGCCTATCTCGTCAGTACCTGGTGGCTAATCCAGTGTAGACCTCCGAAGAGGTTTCGAATTATTTAATTAAAGTGTCGTCATTATAAATAGATGTAATTTCATCGCCGTTATCTAATAGTGCTGTATATCCTTTTACAGCCACTACTTTTGCTGTAACTTCGCTTTTTTTACCGAACATATAATGTTTCGTATAAGTTATTTTGTCACCTTTGTTTAATTCCATTTTTTTATCTCCTTTTTTTGTTTTACCTTATACTTATATTATATGATATTTAGTGGTAAATTACAACCCTTTTTAATAAAATAATTAAAATAATTGTGTATTTTACCTAAAATAAGCCTATTTAATGCCTAAATGCTACTAAAAATAGCATATTTGAGCAAAACCGACCTTATTTGTTGTAATTTGTCGAAAAACCGACCATAAGAAAAGACTGGATAAAAAGAAAAGACTAGATAAACTAGTCTTACTTGATGAAACTGCTTAACAAACTATCTGCATCGTCGTCAACTATAAAATCATCACTAAAATCGTCTTCCTTTTTCTTGACTATAGTAGTTGTTCTCTGTTTTGAAAAAGTTATTTCATCCTTTAATTTATCTACTATGTCTTGCACAATGTTTTTGTTGTTTTGATAAAAATCAAATAAAAACTTTATTGCGGGCTTTGTACCTCTTTTTGAAATAAATTCGTACAATTCTCTTTCTTTGGCTGGGTTAATTCTAATCGGTTTTTGTACGCTTTTCATATTATCACCTATATTTTATATAACTGTTTTGCGATTATGTAAAATCCGCATGCATTAGCAAGTAATGGGTTATCAACTAAGACTATTCTGTTATCATTTCCAAATGCTTTTCTAATTGACTTTTCTAAAGTCTTACTTCCTCCGCCAGTCAATATAATTTGATGATAAATCTCAAAATTATAGCCAAATTTATCTAATGCGGATTTGATCTCATGAGCCATTTCATTTTGCAATCTTTCTTTAATTGATTTTACATTAAATTTTCCCCTAGGGAGTTCAAGTGTGTCTGTGTTCACAAGCATTTTGTCAAGCTCGTAAGGATTCTCGATTGCAGCAGACAAGCGACTGTCGGGATATTCTTTTTCAATAGCATTATATAGATTCGCAACATAATCACTCATGGCTTTTGGTAAAGTCTTGTTGTTTCCTAATCCTTTAGCTGCTGATAATTCGACCATATCTGTTGTTCCATAACCAATATCTACTATCAAGAACTTTCGATTTTTTATGTTGCTATCTTCGGATTTCATTGTTCCATCATTATTATAAATAACGCTCCAAAGAGTACCAATCGGTTGACTAACAATAATAACATCAGTGATAGAAAAAGATTTTCTTTCTTTCGTTTCTTTACAATATTCAATTTCAACTTCATATTCACCTAATAGATTTTTCTTCATCTTTTTAACCAATTCCTCTCGTTCAGATAAACTAGCAGGCACCCCTGTAACTAGCTTAATTTCTTCGTTTTGAGTTGTTACTATATCACTTAATCCTATTGCAGTTTCTTTTTTAAAATTTTCACTGTAGTATCTTGATTCATCTTTTGATCCACTTCCTATACCTCCAACTAACCCTTTGATATAACGTTTATCTTTGTACGTATAAATTTTCTGATTTTGTAAAAGATTTGACAAAAGCCCCTCATTTACTTCTTGTAAAGTGTTTAAATAGTATGTAACTTTCCCATTCGCAACAATTTTTACTGAGGAGTTGCTATCCTCAAAACCCATTGCAGTTTTTTTAATGTTCATAATTGCACTCTCCTTTTAGATTTTGAATTATTAAACCGACTTCCGCCTTTAAACATCCAAGCAGAATCATCCAGTAAAACAGTTTTTAAACCAGCTCTAACTGTAGCGGTTTTCTCTTTTTCTTTTTCATATTCATAATGCCCGTAAGCATATTTGTCATATTTTCTAGCCAAATTCTTTGTGATATGTTTTTTTAATCCGCCTGATAAATATTCGTAATAATTACCTGAATCGTCTTTAAAATAATAACTCCCCAACCCAAATTCATACATCCTATCCTCTCCTTTGTATATTTGTATATACGTTTTATACACTATATAGTATTCGCGATGTGAATAGATGTTGACTAAAAATATACACAAAGTGAATAATTTTGATAATATTTGCAGATAATAAAAATAAAAAGGAGAATGATCATGCACTGGGTCGATAAAATATGTAGCGATTATGGTATTAGTATAAACGAACTCGCTAGAAGAGCAGGAATTAGCCCCGGAGCTTTAGGTAATTGCAAAGCTCGAGGGACAAATCTAGAAGATGTAAAATATTCAACAGTAGTAAAAATAGCAAGTGTATGCAGAACTACAGCTGATAAATTACTTAGAAGATATTAATTTGTATAGCAAATGTATAGCACTGAGTTATAAATTAACTTATTGTATTTACAAATGCTATACTTTTTTTTGTTTTATTCACTCACTTTCTTTTTTTATGTCTATTCACAAAGAAAATACACATTTTTGAGTGAGTGGGTGGGTGGGTGAGTCAACATTTGTCACATTCTTGCATATAATTAAGTAACATTCACAAAGTGAATATAAGAAAGGGGATAAAATGAAAAACGTATTAATTAAAAAAATTAAATATCTTATAACTCAAAACAAATTAAAAGTAAAATTTAAAACCTATATAGAGTCAGAAGCTTATATTAAATTTGAGCTTGAAGGAACAGTAAATAAAAATTTTGAAAATGAATTGAGGGGGTTATTGGGCTTTAATGTGTCTGTCACAAATGAAAACGGATATGTCAATATCATTTTTAGGAATCCGAATTTTAATGAATTGCAATTATTAGAGTTTTTAAACAGTGATTTTTTTAATAACAGAAAAGAAATATTAAAATTTGCTTTAGGCGAAAATGTTAATGGAGAACGAATCATAGGCGATCTAGAAAAAATGATACATTTGTTAGTAGCTGGCGAAACTGGTAGCGGGAAAAGTGTTTGTTTACATAATATTATTAATTCATTAGTTTATGGTAATGATACTTCGATTTTAAGGCTTGTTTTAATGGATCTAAAGCGTAATGAATTTGTATGTTATGAATCACTAGGGCATTTGTTACGACCTGTTGTTTACACTAAAGAAGTTGCTTTAAAGGTGTTGAAGTTTTTAACAGAAGAAATGAATAAAAGATTTGATTTGTTTAGAGAGAATAAATGCAGGAATATCAAAACCTACAATCAGAAAAATGAACCTATACCATACATCGTTGTTATCATTGATGAATTTCAAAATTTAATTTTAAAAACTAAAGAAGCAGAAAATTACATAATCGATTTAGCAACCATGGCTCGTTCAGCGGGAATACATTTAGTTTTATCTACTCAAAAACCATCTGCCGACGTAGTAACATCGTTGATTAAAGCCAATATTCCAACACGTATTGCTTTTAATGTTTCAGATCACTATGACAGTCAAGTAATTTTAGGTGTTTCTGGAGCTGAAAAATTAAATAAAAAAGGAGATATGCTATTAAAGGATGAGGACGGAATTGAGCGCATTCAGTGTTGCTATATATCAGATGAAGATATAGATAATTTTATTCAAGATTATAACAAGAAAATTGATTTTAATGAAATTAATATTTTTGAGGAAGAAGATTCATTTATCGACGATGAAAAGTTTGAGGCTGAAGATTATGAAAAATGCGTTGAAGAAGTAAAAAAACAAAATAGATGCTCGCATTGGATGATTAAAAAATTTTTGAATGTTGGAGACACAAAAGCTGAAAATATCATACAACAATTACAAGATAATAAGATAATAAGTATTGAGTTTAATGGATCAACAAAATCATATGATATTTTAAACCGTGAGGAGGGAAATTATGGCGATTAGGGAAGATTTGAGAGGATACAATGTATCAATGAACGACCATGAGTTAATACCACAGCACGCAGATTATGAGATTGTAGAGGATGATATTTATAGCGATTACCAAGATTATTTAAAATTCAAAAAATATCAACAAAATAAAAAAAATAGATCGAGTCAGCAACCAGTCACTTTAAATTTGTATATACAAAAAGACGATACGGAACATGCTGGTCCAGGAGCCTTTTTAATAGCTTTAGGAATTATAATTGCAATAGGGTTAGCGTTATGAAAAAGAAAGTTTTAGGGAAAAAGTTAACTGAGTTAATGGCGGAAAATACAGTAGATATAAAATGGATATCTAAATCAAATCATGGAACGAATTTGGCACGAAAAAAGTAAAACGGCATAAAATTAAAAATGAAAAAAGAATAAAAAAAAGACATATATGGAACTGTTAAAATTTAACAATACTAAAAAGACTAATATAGGAATTCCCGCCATCTCCACCAATAAAAAATAGCCTAGCAACAACTAGATTATTTTAAATAAAAATCATCATGGAATGAAGATGGCACGAAAAAATATAAAAAATATAATTAAACTGCGAGGTTGTCGATTAAATCGATGACCTCTTTTTCTTTGCTTGGGAACATATGACTGTAGGTATTAAGTGTTTCGTTAACGTCCTTATGACCAAGTCGTTGAGAGACAATCAAGATCGATGCACCTTGATTTATAAGCAATGATGCATGTGAGTGTCTTAAGTCATGCACTTTAACTTTTTTGACGTTTGCCACTTGAATATACTTATTAAAATTTCTTGCTATTGTAGTCGTTGGTAAAGGTCTGTATACACCAAATACAAATGATTTTTCATTAAGACCTTCAAATTTTCTGCAATATTCATAATATTTTTCCATTTGTTTTTGTAATATTTTAGGCATTAAAATATGGCGTATGGATTGGGCGTTTTTAGGGGTGGTTATTTCCCAACCACCCTTTTCTGATTTGTCCGCTACTGTTTTTTCAATACTTACAATCCCGGTTTTAAAATTAATATCTTCCCAGGCAAGAGCCATTGCTTCGCCTTTTCGAGTTCCCATGTAATATAAAAACATAAAGAATGTGAGCCACTGTATATCGTCCACAACAGTAATAAACTTATTAAATTCATCATAAATCCAGAATTGTATTTTTTTAGTTACAGTTGCTGGTTTTTTAAAATTACCTACTTTTTTGCATGGATTATCTCTTAAACCAAAATTTTTTACTCCATAGTTTAATATCGCGGAAAGATTAGTATATATCTTAGACAGATACTCGTAAGAATAACCTTTAGTTAACATTTCTTTTTGCCAATTTTGAATATGTAATGTTGTTATTTTATTAGCACTATAACTTTCAAAAAAAGGTATTATATGTAGATTAATTAAATTTTCTTTTGAATAATAACTTGAATATTTAACTTTTGTTTTAGCGTATTCTGAATATTTATTAGCAAGATCCTTAAATTTTATATTCGAGGTAGTTGTTGTCAAATCAATACTTGCTAAATGTTCTGCGTCCTGAGCCTCTTTTTTTGTTTTAAACCCTCGTTTTTTTAGGGTTTTATATTCGCCTTTAATATTTGTATAGTTAATTTGAAAATACCATGTCCCGCGCTGTTTGTCTTTGTATGCTGGCATAGTAGTCACCTCTCATGCTGTAAATTCTGCTTTTTATCCCCTCAATTCGTTTTTGAGCTATTTCTTGGCTGACATAGAAATAATCAGCTACTTTATTCACGGTTTTTAATCCTTTGAGGATATCAATTAGAAAATAAGGAATAGCTAAATACTGTACTAAATAATTTGCTTTCATTTCAAAATATTTTAACTGAAAATTGTCTAAATATTGATAGGCTATATGCTCTTGAATATGATGTGAAAGTTCATGCAAGAACTGGCTGTATTGATTTCTTGCTGACTCTCTATCGTTAATTATAATAACTGTATTTTTGTCATAAAACAATATTGTACTATCTATTGGCAGATATTTTACTTTAACTTCAAAAGCATTTGCTAGATCATATATGTTTAAATGCCACAATGATGTTACCCCATGATCCAACAAAATATTTGACGCCATAACTTCAACGTTTGTTGGTACATATAACATATAATTTTACCCCTCTTAAAATTTAATCTACGTTTTAAAACGCCCCTTACGCTTTATTACATTGTGTGTTTCTTCTAGTATTTTGTATAATTTTTTTTGAATATCTTGGTTATAAAAGATATTTTCTTTTACGTAATATTGTGGATTGAACGAGTAATTTGCAAATCCTAACATTGATGTTTTCGGTGATTTGTTTAAATCGTCCTGAGTGATTGGGAATGTTGCTTGTCCAAATTGTTTAGTTAATACTTCCCCCAAAGTATTAATAAATTTGTCATAGTCTTTTTTTAGATATCGTTTATTTTTCCATCCGGTACAATTTATATTTTTTAAAATTGAATTAGGACTCAATTCCTTATTTTGATAACAATACATCAGGTCCAGAAATGATGTATTAGGCAGCTGCACGATTTTATCTATCATCTCAGCTCTTTTATTTATTAAACACGCCAGCACCATAGCGTTAGCTGAATATTCTTGAAATGAATTACATTTATGCCAGTTTCTTAACTTGTTAATCATTTTAAATGCTTCATCGAATTTGCCATAAACTAAATGGCGTTCTAATCCATAATAGTATATAAATACATATCCAAAGTCAACCGGTTTAGTGATATCACACAACCATTTTAAATAATATAGTCTTTGCCCCGGTGTTAGTCCCTCATAGCTTGGCCAGTAAAATAAACTACCATCATCGATATATTTTGATACTTCCATGTTAATGGAAATTGCAGAAGGTTCATTGTCGGATACATTTAGATATTTGATGAATGCACCTTCTTTTTTTATTTCATGGATGTTTTTTAATGGTCCATCATAGAACCACAATAAGCTAATTACCTCATCTGGTATTTTAGTTAGTGCTTGTCCTAATTCATTTTTTATCGGCATCATCTTCTTTCATGGAATCAGCTACAGCTTTAAGTATTTTTAATTGCTCTGGAGTCAGTTTTCTATCATCATAGAATAGCACACCAACATTCCCCAGCTCAGTTTTTATCATGTCTTTTCTTTGATTGAAATCGTAAGTATCAGATTCCTCTGATACATAATTATTGTCTAGAAGATAATCTAACGAAACGTTGTAGAAGTTAGCTAATTTTTTTAGAGTATCGACATCAGGCATACTTTTATCGCTTTCATATTGCGAATATGTCGATTTAGCAACTCTTAAAAATTCAACTAGGTCTTTTTGTTGTAGATTTCGACTTAGTCTTAATCTTTTTAATATAGTTCCTAACATTTTTCCACCTTAATTTCTATTTTTGTTCAAGTTTTATATACAATTATAATCTAAAGTTCAAGTATTGTGACATAAGTTCAAGAAATTTTAACTTTTTTGTTGACAGTTCACGAAATATGAATTATAATGTAATTACTAAGTTCAAGAAACTTGAATAGTTCAATGTATATGAATTGCAAAATTGGTTCATAATAATATTGACATGGAGTTCACGTATCACGAACAGAGAGAAAGGATGTGAAGAAATGAATGCTATTAGAGATGCCCGTGTAACATTAGGATTAACTCAGGAGGATATTGCAAAAGTGTTGAAGGTCAAAAAAAACACCATTTGTAATTGGGAAAAAGGAGTATCTAGACCTCGAGGACGTAAAGCAAAAGCTCTCGCAGCAATTTTGAATTTGTCCGTTGAAGCTGTCATTTAATAGTTTCCCAAATATGAACAAAAATATGCGAGGTGGGATGATGGAAGTTAATAACATTACAAAGTGGAAGATTGTAACCAAACAGTGGGCAAACGCTAAAGATGTAATGGCTATTACAGGGTTTGCCAAAAGTAAATCATATCAAATAATAAATGAAATTCAGAATCAAATAGTTGAAGAAGGTAAAAAAAATATAGCTCGTGGTGTTGTCCCAATGAATTGTTTGCTAAAACATCTTGAAATATCAAAAACCGACATTTATAAGTCGGCTTTGCAAGAAAAAAATATTTTTGGATTAGGAGGGATAAATTGGAAGAATTGAAAATATTCAAAAACTCCGAATTTGGCGAAGTAAGAGTTATCGAACAGAACAATGAGCCTTGGTTTGTAGCAAGTGATGTAGCATTGATTTTAGGTTATCGCACATCTAATGACATGACACGTATTCTTGATGATGATGAAAAGGGTACGCACATTATGAGCACCCCTGGTGGAAAACAAAACATGATTATTATTAACGAAAGCGGATTATACTCATGTATTTTAAAAAGTAGGTTAGAAGGTGCTAAACAGTTTAGAAAATGGGTTACATCCGAAGTTTTACCAAGCATTCGTAAAAATGGTGGATATATCGCTAATCAAGAAAATCTTAATGAAGATGAACTAATGGCTAGAGCGTTGATAGTTGCTCAAAGCGTAATTGATCGTAAGAGTAAACAAATAGAATTTATGCAACCTAAAGCTGATTTTTACGATACAGTAACTCAAAGCGATGACTTAATCGACATCGGACAAGTTGCAAAGATAATCAACGTCAAAGGCATTGGAAGAAACAAGCTATTTGAAATACTAAGAAACTTAAAAGTTCTCGATCAACATAATAACCCATATCAAAAATACATAGATTCAAAATATTTCAAAGTGGTTGAAGTACCAAAGTTATCAAAAGGTGTTGTTAAAATATATCTTAAAACTTGTGTTTATCAAAAAGGTTTAAATTACATAAGAAGGTTGGTAGTAAAATGAAAGTATATGAATTAATCCAGGTGTTATCTAGATATTCAGCGAACACGAAAGTTAAGTTTATGATTAACGGTGTTGAAATGGATATCGATGATATAAAAGAAAATGAAGTTATCGGCAATGTCGAAATCATTGCAAAATAAAAAAGAACCCTTTGCAGAGGGTCCTTAAGTGAAATAGGTTTGTGACAACCACTATTTCTATAAGACGTCTTTTTTTGACGCACTTATATTATATCATACGCTGTCACAAAAGAAAATATGTAAGGCGGGGATAAAATGTTAAACATAGCGGAAATAATTCAACAGATTAAAAAAATTGCACGCGAGAAAAATTTTAAAGCTTGTGGTGACATAAAAAAGTTATTGTTAAAAAACTGCGATTTTATCGCGCAGGAATATGATCCATTTATTGGAGAGTTAAAATCGCTATATCTTAAGCAATCTAATTTTATTGTGTTCAGAGAGGAAACTACACACTGCAAAAACAATAGATTACATAATGCCTTTAAGGTCAAAGTTATTGGTCCATATCACGAACAAATATTTTACTTAAATATATTGGGACCGGTGATAGCATGACAGAATATCAAAAACAACTAAAGGAACTAGACGTTAAGGATAGAATTAGAAAAAATTTGAGTAAAATCAAGGAATTAATGCTGCGCAAAGCAAAATATAAAAGTTTAACACAGCTAAGAGCAGACAAGAAAGATGAGTTCATTGAACTAATCAATGATCAAATCGTAGAAAAAGAAAATGAAATCTTAAAATTATTTGATGAGGTGAAAGAATGACAACAGCAGATTATTTGTCAAAACGTTATCCAACTACATGTCCTCATTGTGGGAAAGAAATTTATGCAACTAGAAATCTTGGTATGCTAGCTGGTTGGTTTGATACAGGATTAGGAACATGCCCAAGCTGTGATATGTCATGTGAATTAGAATATGACAGAGAAAAAGATATACTTACTGCAATAGATGGGGAGAGGTCTAAAAAAATTAACAGTCTTAAAACTGATCGAATAAAAAATAATGAAATTAATTGAGGTGAAAGAATGAAATTAACTAAAGTTCATATACAAAATTTCAAAAATCTTAAGAACTTTATCCTGGACATTAAGGGCCAGATGAACTTTGAGTTCTTAGCAAAAAATGCATTCGGCAAAACAAGTATCGCTGATGCTATCTTCTGGGTTCTAACCGGTAAATTACTAAATGGTAGTAGCGATATAATGTCAATCAAACCTAAAGACAATAGTAGCGCTTTAGTATCAGTGGAATTATTGTTTGACACTGGTACAAGCATCATGAAAACCTATGAGGAAAATTGGGTAAAAACTAGAGGTACTAAAGAAAAACATCTAGAAGGGCACACAACGAGCTGTTTTGTTAATGGTATTAATATCCCGGTTACAAAATTTAATGACTCACTTATGGATCAATTCAAAATTAAATTCGATGGTAAATGGAATGGCAACATATTTCAGCTGTTGCTAGACCCATTGCTCTTCGGAATGAAGGAAGAATGGCAGAATAGACGTAAACTTGTTATTGATTTAGTTGGTGATGTTACCGATGAAGATGTATTTAATGTAAATAGCAAATTACTATCGCTTGAAAAATATTTAAATCAAGCAAACGGCAAATTTGAAGATGTTAAAAAGATCTTAAATAAAAACATAAAAAAATATACCGAGGAAGAAACAAAATTAAACGCACAGATTGAAATATTAAGCAGAGAGCAAACAGTTACAGCTGACGAATACAAATCTACTACACAAAAAATAAATGAAATAGAAGCCAATATTCAAGCTTTAAACAATAAAAAGTACCAAGAACAAAAAGATATTATTGCTGAGCGAAAAACAGAAATCGCAAATTTAAAAACTGAATTATCAGAAATTAAACAAAAGGATCAAGAAAAATATCAAAAATCTATCGAAAAGCAACAAATAGAGTTGCAACAATTACATATTGCAAAAATGAAAACTCAAAAAGAATTATCAGAATTAAATAATAGAATCAACAGTTTAAATAATCAGAAATCAAATTTAATTCACGAACGTAAAAACATCTTTCAAGATGTTGAAAACAATGAAGTTCAAATGCAATCATTAAGAAACAAGTGGGCAGTTGTTGACGGTTCTTCGTTTGTTGCAACTGATAGTCTAATATGTCCGCAGTGTGGGCATGATCTACATAGCGATTTGGCAGAACAGAAAAGAAAAGAGTTTAACCTTAATAAAACCGAAGAATTAGAGACTATCAAGTCTGAAGGCATAAAATTAAAAGCAACAAACGAAGAACTATTTAACTTTATAGAAATACTCAAAAAAAATGAAGAAGAACTACAAAATCAAATCGATGAGTTTACACCACAAATTAATAGCTTTAATGCGAAGATTATTGAACTAAACAACAAAGAGTTGTCACTCAATAATTCAACGCCTGTATATAAAAAATCAAATGACGTTCTAAACTTGGAACATAAGATTCATGAGTTAGAAAATAAACCATACGCAGCAGTGGAGGATGAACAAAACATTGAAATTGAAATTAATAAATTACAACAAGAAAAACTTAATTTACAGCAAACAATCGATAATTATAACGCTGAACAAATGAATATAAAAACTGCTGAAAGGTTAACGAATGAACTAGATAACGTTCTTACTCTAATCGCTGCGTTTGAAAGTTTACAAATGATGTTAACCGACTTTATAAAAACTAAGTTAGACATCTTGAATGAACGTGTTGAATCAGTGTTTGGTGATATCAAATTTCAACTTGTAGAGTCAAATTTAAAAGAAGGGTCCTGGAACGAAGTTTGCTACGTTATGGATGGTGAAGTACCTTACCATAATACAAATTCAGCTCAAAAAATCCGTATCGGTATTGCAGTCTGTGAGGCAATCAAGAAGAAATTAACTATCCAAGGGTTATTTTACATCATTGACAATGGTGAACAGATAACGGATAGAGATTTCAGTCAGTTAACCAATGACCAAACGATTAGTTTTATTGCTTATGATGTTGACCCTAAGACCACTACAGAGCCTGAGCCAGTAAATTTATTTAGTATAGAAGGTGAATAGATGAGCACAGAAAGTCAATATATAATTGCCAATAATTTGAAAATAATAAATGAATTAATAAAAGAAACAAATAACTTATTAAAAATTCAAATTCAGCAAAATGAAGAAGTTTTACAGTTACTAAAAAATTAAGAAATCTAAAGGAGAGTGACGTAAATGTCAGAAAATAAAAATCAAATAGTTCAAAATATTATATCAAAAGCAAAAGACTTAATTATCCAGGTTGAAATGAGTAATTATCATGATATCGAATTAGGTCATAAACTTAATAACAATAAAGCATATCGAGACTTGAGAACTATAATTATATGCAATTCAAATTTAGGAGGAAAATAATATGCCAGAAAATAAAAATCAAAAACCTAATAAAACTCAATTACAAATTCAAGAAATGAAAAATGCATTAACTATATTGGATGAAAATGATATAGCAGATGTAATTTTAAACAAAGTAAATGAAATGCAACATACTGGTAAATTGATGTTTCCGCCAAACTATGCAGTTGGGAATGCTTTAAAATCTGCATATTTAATTATTCAAAATGTTAAAGACAAAAACGATCAACCAGCTTTAAAGGTATGCGCAAGAGAATCAATTGCATTATCCTTGCTAGATATGGTTGTTCAGGGTTTAAACCCTGCGAAAACTCAGTGCTATTTTATCGTTAGAGGTAACCAATTAACTCTAAACGTTAGTTATTTCGGACAACAAAAAATAGCTAAAGCTGCAATACCAACTATTGGAGATATTTACGCAACAGAGATTTACGAAGGTGATGAAATAGAAATAGAAGTTGTTAATGGAAAAAAAATAGTTAAAAGTCATAAAACAAAATTTGAGAATCGAGATAATCCAGTAGTTGGAGTTTATTCAATAATTAACAATAACGGGAATTTAGATTATGAAATTATGACTATGAAAGAAATTCAAGCAGCTTGGAATAAATCATCAACAAAAACTCAAACTGTTCATAAAGAATTTCCTCAAGAAATGGCAAAAAAATCTGTTATATACAGACATTGTAAACGCTATATAAGAACTTCTGATGACGCGAATATTTTCGCTCAAGAAGCGTACGAAAGAACAGTGGCTAACGAATACATCCGTAACGAACCAAACAATCAAATAGAACTCCAAGATGAAGTCGACAACACAGCTAATCAAGAAGAATTGATTATCGAAGGTGAATCTGTAGAAACTCCTGCAGAGCAACCTCAACAAGAAAATCCTACATCTGGTCCAGGTTTCTAAAATGAAAATCATATGTTTAGCCTCTTCTAGTAGTGGTAATTGTTACGTCATAGACAATGGTCAAGACAAGCTACTGCTAGAAGGGGGTATCCCCTATAAGAAAATTGTATCAAAATTAAACGAGCATAACATGAAATTAACCGATTTTGTAGGTTGTGTTGTGAGTCATTCGCATAACGATCATTCGGTAGCAATAACGGAATTAAGTAGATTCATAACAATTTATGCTAGTTTAGAAACGATTCAAGCTAAAAAAATAACGAAAAACTATAAGATTCTAACAAATGCTACTAAAACAGTTATCGGCACATATTCGGTTATTAGTTTTAACACTGAACATGATTGTCCTGGTAGTTTGGGCTTCATTGTAACCTCAAATAAGACCCGAGAATCGCTTTTATTTCTAACGGACACAAAGTATCTAAGATTCAACTTAAAAGAATTCAGGCTTGATTACATAATGATTGAGTGCAATTATGTTCATCAACTGTTAGAAAAACAAGAAATTAATTTTGCATTAAAAAAACGATTGTTAAATAGTCACATGTCATTAACAACGTGTATTAAAACTTTGAAGTCATTTGACTTATCAAAGTGTAAAGAAATCTATTTAATGCATCTTAGTGACCAGCGTTCTGATGAACGGCTTATGAAGAAGACTGTGGCAAGTGAGTTTGGGATTGTGACTAATATTTGCAATAAATATGGTGGAATTAAATAGGGAGGTAGGTGATAGGATGGCGATATATAGACAGATTCATATAAGTTTTTGGCAAGATGAATTTGTTTTAAATTTAACACCTGAAGAAAAGTATTTTTATATTTATCTTATGACAAACAGTAAAACTTCTCAATGTGGAGTATATCAAATACCTAAAAAGGTTATGGAGTTAGAAACCGGTTATAATCGTGAAACAATTGATAAATTGCTTAATCGTTTTATCGAATATAAAAAGATTGAATATAACGAAGAAACAAGCGAAGTCAATTTAGTTAATTGGTTAAAGTACAATTCATCTAAAAGCCCTAAAGTTATTTCGTGTATTAAAAAAGAATTAGATATAATTAAATTTTTGCCATTTAAACAATACATTATAGATAGTCTATCTATAGACTATGAAAAGACTATAGGGAAGAATAAGAATAATAACAAGAATAATAAAAATAAAAATAATAATAAAAATAACGAAATCACAATCGAAAACATTATTGATGTTATTCAAAAAGAAATTAATCCTAACATTAATTCATTTGAATTACAAATGATCGAAACTTGGTTTAATGAATGGAACAATAAAGAAATCATATTAGAAGCAATAAAAGAAACAGCGTTAAACAAAGCTACTTCATTAAAATATACAGATACAATTTTAAGAAATTGGGAAAATCAAAATGTTAATTCAATTGAAAATGTAAATCGGATCAAGGCAAACTATTCTAATTTCAAAGGCAAAAAAGAAAGAGTTGTCGAGACGCCAAGTTGGATGTTAAAACACCAGCAACAAAATAAACAACAATCAGATGAGGAAGTTAACCAAGAAGAGTTAAAGACATTATTAAATAGTTTTTAGGAGGAATTATGATACACACAATTTTAAATATA
Source organism: Haloplasmatales bacterium 4B (assembly GCA_003586005.1). GTDB lineage: Bacteria > Bacillota_I > Bacilli_A > Haloplasmatales > Haloplasmataceae > NSKI01. The sequence goes on from NSKI01000020.1 coordinate 20,549, forward strand.
ATCATAGCAATTTTAGTTTTATATATATTCATTTCAATTATTTATAATTTTAGGAGGGATGATTAAATGCTAGAAAAACTAAAAGAACTTAAAGAAATATTAGAACATTTATCATTTACGAATATTGAGGATAAAAACAATATTGAAAAGGCACATAATCTAGCTATTGAATTGATTGAAGAAGTCAAGGAGGAAGATGAATAAAATGTTTGAACAAACATCAATAACATGGTTATTATTCTTTCTGATTTTAGTAATGGGGATATTGATTGGTTATGTATTGTGCAAAATTAGGGGTGCAACCCTATTTATGATCAACAACAACCTAGCTAAAAAATTAAAGAAAGAACATCAAGAAAAAATTGAAGCTTTAGAAGAAAATGCAATAACTAACTTAGTTTGTAAAACGCAAGCCATGGTAATAAAAGAGCAAGAAAGACAATTAAAACTAGAGAGGGAAGGGATATTTAAATGTCAAAATATAAAAAAGGATTTGTAAAAGAAATATCTAATAATCACGTGATAGTTGAGTGTCCTAATCTTAAATATAATAATAAGGAAATATGTGGCGAATTAAACGAATTTAAACGATGTCATAACGATGAAGGCACATATGTACAACAATGTAAAAAATGTGGGAATAAATTTATGTATGAGGTCGATTTATCGCAAATTTATAAGGGGGAATAAACATGATGTCAATAGAATTCATTCACAAAGGACAAGTACTAATATATCGAGATGGCGATAAAAATGAGGCTTTAGTAAAAATTCGAAGTGTAAGGACTGACGGAGATAAAAAGTGTTTTCTAGTTAACCTATTGCAAATACGTAAGGGGCTATTTCCGAAACGTGTATTTCAAGTGGTGATAACAGACTACAACGCTTTAAAGCAAGGGTTTTATGAGGTGTGAAATAGGAGGTAAATATGATAAATAAAATTAAAGAAAAACTTAAATCAAATGCAAAACAAATTCAAATGATATGTGATTATTTGATAAAAGAATGCGAGCATGATAGTAATTTAGCTGATCGTATCATGCTAGAAAATAAAACAGTTGATGATATGTATAAATATATTCTTACAGCAGTAAAACACAAATATAAGGACCAAATTGTTAATCAAGGTGTATATGTTGCTCCAGAAGATGTTTATAGCATGGCAATCCATTATTTTATAGAAGATGATGAAACATTAAAAGCTGAGTTTCCTAATGAAGTATCAAAAGCAGAAGTTAAAGCGAATACAACACCAGCTAAAGAGCAAAAAGAAACTGTTGAAAAAACTGTGAAACTTAAAAGAGAAAAAGTTATAGTACAACAACTATCACTATTTGACCTAGGGGATGAGCGGTAATGCCATGGTATGAAGTATATGGAAGAGATGAAGAATTTGAAAAATATTATGAACATAAACCACATTTGTATAAACGACATGAAAAGTATTTTAAAGAATGTAATGATGAATATTTAGAATTAGCAAATAGCTTTCATCCAAGCGATTATGAAGAATGGTTAAAATCTCTAGGGAAGTTATACAAATATGAAAAAGAACTATACGCTAAAGTTGATAGATACAAGCATTTAATAATAGTGTCCTATTACGATATAGACAATGCTAACACTTATTATAATTACATAAATAATTGTTACTGTAAATATAACACCTTATACATGCGATTTATTTATGATACTAAAACAACTGCAATGTACCACTACCGAATGAAAAGATTTAGATACGTAACTCATGTATTAAACAGATGCGACGGTAGTTATCAAATGGGTGGGTGGACTGATTTTGATAAATTTTACACGCAATATCAAAAGTCTTTAGATGATAAATCAATCGAAGTTTTAAAATCAATAGAGCAATTTAAGTATTTGCCAATTGAACTATTTAAAAAAATAAGTGTTTATAATTTGTTCCAAGTCAACGAAGATACGATTTATCAATACGAGATACTACTTAAAAACGGTTTAGTAAAATTAGCTACTGATATGTTACTAGATAAAGCATTCATTACGCCGGATAACTTTAAAAGATATAAAAAAACAATTATGGGGGGCATAAGGTTAAAAGATTTGCGTTGGCTAATTCATTGCGATGAACAAAAAGAACAAGAACGGATTAGGAAACTAGAAAAAAAAGAAAAGATTGAACGATTTGCCAAATTACTAAAAAGAGAGTTTGACCTGGGCGATTATATCTTAAGACATCCAAAAGATGTTAAAGAATTAGAACATGAAGGACGTGAGCTGCAGCATTGTGTAGCAACTTACCTGGATAGAATTATTAGCAAAGATACAGATGTAATGTTCTTGCGAAAAAAATCAGAACCGGACAAACCATTTTTTACAGTAGAAATTCAAAATAAAAGGATCGTGCAAGTTAGAACATTTAAAAACCAGACTGATCCGGATATAACAGAAATTGTTGAACGAAGAATTAAGGAGGCTCAAATATGATTAAATGGATAATTAGCGGTTTAATAATGTTTGGTTTAATGTGTTATGTAGCAATAAAAGGCGAGGATAAATCGTCTGTTTGGGAAGATAAATTACAACAAGAGTACTTGGATTACCTAAAAGAAAAACATAGAATAAGACAAGGCGATAAATAAGTGTGGTGAACTTTACAATTCATAGTGGTAATTTATAAATAGGCAGAACTGATAAAAGAAATTTGTAAGTATTTGCGTAGCTTAATAATCAAGAAGAATAAAAAAACTAGGCTTGTTTGCCTAGTTTAGGGAATAACTCATTCTTTTTCATTATTGTTTATTATTTCACCGCCTAGCATAAGTGTTATACATTTTGCTTGTTCCTGCATTTCTTCTGCTGTCATTTGTTTTTTTGGATTATTATTAGATACAGTTTTAGAAATAGCAGATATACTAGATTTAATATTTCCAATATTTATCGATATCTCATGTAATGGCGATTTAATAAATGCTGTATTAACATATGACTTAAAATCTAATGAGAAAGAATCTGTATACTTTTTACCTTTATAATCTCTGTAAGTAATAGTGCCGGTTGTATCAATATTCTTATTACTTGACGTTAATAAAGTCTGTATATTTTGGTTTGGAGCTAAAAATTTAAATTTTGTTTTAAACTTACTACAATAATTATTACAGTAATATTCTATTTCTTTATCTATTTGAACATCATAAGCTCCAGTTTTACCTATATTTTCTAAGCATAAATTAATGTAACTGTTTTGAAGATCATATCGATAGACATAAAAAATGACATATGGTCTAGTATTTTCTTTTTGGACTTTAAAATAGTGTAATAGGGTTAATAAAGCAATAATTAATAAAGCAAAATTTACTATTAAAATTATTAAACCTGAAACGTAATAAGTGTTTTCCCAATTAATATTGTCTGAAATAGATAGAATAATATTCATAATTAATCACCCTTCTAAATCCATTTTACAACATATATATGCAAAAACCAATAGAAAACAGCAAAATATTTTTATATAAAGGAGAAGGTGTAAAAATGTCAAAGGTCTTAACTAAGCAAGAAAAGATAAATAGATGTAGGTACAGATACATTGAATTTTTAACCGAAACAGAAGCGGTGCAAATAAGTGAAGATGAGTGTATACCTTGCGAAGTATGCATAGGTGAATGTTGCCACAAGATCAAGGAATATAATCCAGAATGTGAGGAGTGTGGATATTGTGACTAGAGAAGAAAAGATAAGTTTCTTACAAAATTTATTGAAAGTTGAAAAAACTACAATAGATTTATCAGAAAATGAATTTGAAAGAGCAAAATCAGAAATAACAATACAAGCCCACGAATTGCTTTTGCGGAAGTTAGAGAAAGGGGAAGTAAGGTGAATAAATGAAGATCTGTGAGTTGAAAATAGACCGTAAATTCTTTGGATTGTTAAAAGAAGGCAAGAAAATTTATGAAGTTAGAAAAATGAATAAATATTATATCGAAGATAATGACGTTATAAGATATTTAGATTTAGAGACAAAAGAAGTATTAGGATATTTTAAAGTTAATTTTACTGTGTTATCATGCCCTAAAAGGCTATTACTAAGTGGTCTGTTTATCGATAAAATGACAAGAGAATTTATCGAAGAAAACTATATGAATGAAGAAGATATAATTTTGTTTAATGTTAGTGAGTTGGAGGAAATCAAATGTATAACAAAGTAATCCTAATTGGGAGACTCACCAAAGACCCGGATGTTAGAGTAACAAGCACAGGTACACCAGTTGCTACCTTCACCTTAGCAGTAAATCGGACTTACAACAAAGAGGAAACTGATTTTATAAATTGTGTGACATGGCGGAAGACCGCTGAAATAGTCGGACAGTACCTAAGTAAAGGCTCGTTGATTAGTGTTGAAGGGCGTATACAAAATAGATCGTATGACACTGACAATGGCAAAAGATATATAACCGAGGTAATATGCGATAATGTTGTATTTTTAGATACGAAGGGTAACGATCATCAAACAGTAAAACCTGCACAAGTTGCTGATGTAAAATTTGATGATAAGAATATGGATATATCAAGTGATGACTTGCCATTTTAGAACAAAGTAAAACACCCCAAATTTTACTGGGGTGTTAGGATTAATTAATATCCTCTTAGTTTAATTTCTCTTCCAAGGTTTTCAGCAATAATCTTTGTTAGCTCGCGACTGTTAAGTATTTCATCTAGAGACTCTGATAAAGTATCAACAATCATTTTTTCGTAGTTAGCTTCTAAAGAAATATCATTAACTATTGCATTCCTTTGAAGATTTCTAGTTATTATATCTTTAACATTTATCATCCTACCTCACCCCACTTTCTAAAATATTTTCTTTAATCCCATTTTACAACATATATTAACAAAAATATATAGAATCAATAAATTAATTAATTAGAAAGGAGTTGGTTTAATGCCACGATCAATCGAAGGTAAAATTACCGAAAAATTAGAAACAAATGTTATTTATGGCGCAGACCAAGAAGATAAGTATAGAGCGTTACCTGCACACAAAACAGCTACTGGGATTGCAGCGTTTGCTTTTGAATTATCCGATGAAGAAGTTAAACAAGTAATTAAAAACAAAAAAATCTATGTTAGCCTATTAACATTTAATAATCCATTACAACCAATTTGTGTATGTGTAGCTCCAGAATATTTAGACGAAAACGTTGAATTTAACGATAATATGATAAAAAGCATTTTAAATAAAAAGGGGGAATAGAATATGAAAACTAACTTAGAAACTAATGCTGGGAAGTGTCTAACTGACCGAGAACTTAGTAAACGTTTAGCTCGGTTAAAGGGCAAGACAAAAGGTATTAGCAAAGAATTAAAAATAAACTATGGAGCTGATAAAGATGGAAAACGGATATAATGCTCACACAATTGTTGCTGATGAGTTGCATAACCATGATGAAATAATATCAGATGAGCAGTTATTCCGATACAAGGTAAAACTAAAAATCAAAAAGACTATGAGAGTGTATAATGATATGCTGGACAAATCCACAACATCTGTAGTTGATAAAATGTTGGGTAATAAAGGCTTTAGTTCAGTCCCAATCAAAAGTAATCTAGCAAGTAAAACTCTAGAAAATGAAGTAATTAATAAAGCTTCAGCCGATGAGTATATTGATATCATAGATGACATAGTGTATAAACAATTAACTGGTTTAAATAGAGTTATAATTGATTCCAGATACATGGAAGAATTATCAATAAATGAAACATACAGCGCAGTAAGAAATTATCTTAAAATCAAAGATTCAAATAAATATGTGAGAAGGACATTTTATAGAGATAAATTTAAAGCTGAAATAGCTTTTTATAAAAAAATTATAAAAAATATAAAAAATTTTTAATATTTGTCACTAAACCTGTCAGTATATTCTGAAAAAGGGGGGCATCTATTATATAATAATCTTTGAGAGAGTATGTAAATCTCTCCCCCCCCCTATTTCATATGTCCTCTCACTCACATTATCCCCCTAGATAATTAAAGAAAACATCTTTACTATTTGGTAGAGGTGTTTTTGATTTAAATGTTGAAAAAGCATAAAACAAAGCAAAAGAAGAAAAACAAGAAGGTGAAGTAATTGAAATTGAATAATATATATAATATGGATTGTTTTGTTGGAATGAAGAAAATGATTAAACAAGGAATGAAAGTAGATGCAATTATAACTGATCCACCTTACGGGACAATAAAAGGTATTGAATCACATTTATGGAATGGGGATAAAAGTAAGACATATTGGGACAATGCATTCGAACCAAAAAGAATTTACGATTTAGCAAATAAATTATTACGTCAAAACGGTACAATGATTTTGTTTTCACAAGAGCCTTATACATCAAAATTAAGAACTTCAACAATTCCTAATTTACCATGCACGCAAAGTGCTATTTGGGAAAAGGAACATTTCGGGAATCCATTAAGTGCTAACAAAGCACTTTTAAATTATCACGAGGATATTAGCATTTTTAGGAAAAAATATGATTATAACTCAAATAAAGAGTTGAGAGAATATGCTAAGAAGATAAGAGAACATTTAGTATTAAGACCTAAAGAAATTAATAAGGTATTAGGTCACGCTAGAGCTCAACATTTTTTAATCTATGATGGGTTACAATTTAGAATCCCTACTGAAAAGACGTATAATGAGTTGATAACAAAATTTAGAATAGATGAACTTGATTTTTTTATGTCTTATTCTAAATTAAAAGGGAAATTTTTGGGGACGCAAATATTCAATTTGCCAACAGGGAAGAAACATAAAGGATCAATTTTTAAATATAAAAAAGATAAAAGCAAATTACATCCAACACAAAAGCCGTTAGCATTAATGGAAGATTTAATATTGACATATACAAATCAAAATGATAATGTTTTAGATTTTACAATTGGTAGTGGGACAACTTGTGTAGCGTGTATTAACACAAAAAGAAATTATATCGGGTTTGAGTTAGACAAAAAATATTGCAATATAGCAAATAAAAGAATTGAAGAAGCTAAAAACTTTAGATAAAAGAATTCTTATAAAGGTGGTGAGGTTATGCCTAGAAAATCCAAATATGAAACGTCAATTAGACATAAATTAATATTAGTTGAAGGGTGGGCTAGAAATGGCCTTACTGACGACCAAATAGCAAAAAATCTTGGCATTCATCCCTCTACTCTTTACGATTACAAGAATAAATACCCCAAGTTTTCCGAGTCCCTTAAAAAGGGCAAAGAAGTAATTGACTTTGAAGTAGAAAATGCTCTGTTGAAATCGGCTCTAGGATACGAATATAAAGAACAAACAGTAACCAGGGATGGCGACATTGTTACAATCAAGAAGCAGCAAGCCCCAAATACAACAGCTCAAATTTTTTGGTTAAAGAATCGTAAACCTAAAGATTGGCGAGATAAACAAGATATGGAATTGTCGGGTGGTGTTGAAGTTAATAATCCAATGTCTAAGTTATCCGTTAACGATCTAGAACGATTAGCTAAATTGAGTGATGGGGAATGAAAGTCTTTGATAAAAATTTAATAGCGTTGGAAGCAAAAAAGGAACTTGCAAGACGTGAGTTCTTTTCTTTTTGCAAAGCACTTGCCTCGGATTTTTACCAGGATGATATGCACTATTTAGTGGAACTTGCTAATACACTTCAAGCACTATATGAAGGGCGAATCATTCGATTTGTGCCTACAACTGATTGGAAAATTGTTGATGATGTATCGATATATTCAAATTACCAAGAATGTAAGAAACTAATGATGAACATGCCACCTCAGCATGGGAAATCAAGAACATTAATAAATTTCTGTTGTTGGGTATTTGGCAAGAATCCCACTGAAAAGATAATAACTTGCTCATATGGTGATGATCCTGCAAGCGACTTTTCTAGATATACTCGTGACGAAATTGCAATGGTGAAAAAACAACCTGATGAAATAGTCTATTCTGATATATTCCCAAAAACCAGAATTAAGCGTGGGAACTCTAGTTTTGAAAAATGGGCGCTTGAGAATCAACACTTTTCTTACATGGGCAAAGGCGTAGGTGGAGCTATTACGGGGAAAGGTGGAACAATTCTAATTGTTGATGACCCAGTGAAAGGTGTGGAAGAGGCAATGAACGAAAACCATCTTGAAAAGCTTTGGAATTGGTATACAAATACCTTTCGTTCTCGTGTAAGTGCAAAAGACGGAGAGCCATTTGAAATTGTGAATATGACTCGTTGGGCTGATGGAGATATATGCGGGAAGTTGTTAGAATCTTCAGAAGCTAGAGAATGGTATGTTTTGAAATTTGAAGCTTATGACGAAAAAACTAACAAAATGCTTTGTGAAAGGCTTTTAAGCAAGAAAAGGTATCATGAACAAAAGAACATATTAGACATATCTATTTTTATGGCTAATTATCATCAACAACCAATAAATCAATTAGGCAAATTGTATTCGGCATTTAAAACTTATGAGCAAGTCCCTGCTGATAATAATGGGAATCCTCTATTCACAGGCATTTATGCTTATACCGATACTGCGGATGAAGGATCAGATTATCTTGCTACATTCATTTGGGGGGACTACAACAAAGAGGCATATATCCTCGATGTTTTATACACTCAAAAACCGAATGAGGTGACAGAACCAATCCTTGCACAAATGCTACGCGATAATGAGGTGGATTTATCACGCATTGAATCCAATAATGGTGGTAAAGCATTCGCTCGTAATGTCAAAAGGATATTAGAAGATGATTTAGGCTATAACTTTACAGACATTACTTGGTTCCATCAATCTAAAAACAAAAATTCAAGAATATTATCTAATTCTACATGGGTAATCAACCATGTTTATTTCCCTATTAATTGGCGTGATAGATGGCCACAATTATATCGTGATTTAAATAAATACCAACGTGAAGGTAAGAACGCACATGATGATGCTCCAGATGCTGTAACCGGTGTTGCAGAAACAATGTATTTAAAACATAGATAAAAGAGGTGATAACTTGGGTATTATTAATTATGCTAAGAACAAGATTCAAAAATGGCTTGGAATAATTCCAGCACAACCAAGAAATATGGTAATACGAGAATCATTTACTCATGAAGATTATGTACTCATGAATCGTATTTGGTATCGAGCTGATCCAAGTGAATTAAGTCAGTTTTACAAGCATTTAGGTATGTGGGGAACTAACGCTTCAAGATTTTGGTATATAGTTCCACCACAGGGAAAAACAATTAGAAAAATTCACACAGGACTACCAGCATTAATGATTAATATGCTAACGGATATTACAATTGACGATTCTTTAGGCGTAGAACTAGATGAAGAAACTCATACACTAGAACAAATCGACTTGTGGGAAGAAATTAAAAAAGATAATTCATTATCAAAGATTATAAAAGATGCAACACGAGATGTTTTAGTTGATGGCGATGGTGCTTTCAAGATGAGTATTGACACTGATATTAGCAAATATCCAATTGTAGAATTTTACTCTGGGTCTAATGTCGATTATGTATATAAACGTGGTCGATTGATTGAAATTCAGTTTAGAACAAACTATTATGATGAAAAGAACAAGGAATACATTCTGGTTGAAAAATATAGCAAGGGTTATATCAAGTACGAGCTACAGGATGATAAAGGAAACCAAGTAGATTTGGAATTATTAGAAGAAACGAAAGATCTAGAAGACGTGCAATTTTCAGGTGATTTCATGATGGCAGTACCGCTTATGTTCTTTGAATCAAGCAAATACAAAAATAGAGGTCAATCAATCATTGATGGCAAATACGATGATTTTGATGCATTGGATGAAATCATTAGCCAATGGCTTGATGCTATAAGACTCGGGAGAGCCGAGAAGTTTGTTCCAGAAGATTTAATTCCAAGAGATGCCGAAGGGAACAAACTTCCTTTCAACCCTATAACAAATCAATTTTATAAATTAAATAAATCAATGGATGAGGACAAAGAGCAAACTCCAATGACAGTACAGCCAACAATTGAATCCGAGAGGTTCTTGCTATCATACACACAGTTCTTAGATCTATGTCTTATGGGGTTTATGGCTCCATCGACTTTGGGTATTGACGTTAAAAAACTTGACAATGGTGAAGCTCAACGCGAAAAAGAAAAAACTACAATGTATACGCGTAACAAATTAATTACAGCATTAGGAAAGGTCATTCCTATAGTAGTTGACGCTATTATGAAAACTTATGATACTATGCAAGGTAATAAACCTAGCGAGTATGAAGCATCAATAGAATTTGGCGAATATAATAACCCAAGTTTTGAGGCTGTTGTTGAAACGGTAGGTAAAGCTAAAACATATAGAATCATGTCTACTGAAGAAGCGGTTGAGCAAATGTATGGCGATACTAAAACAGAAAAAGAAAAAGAAGTGGAAGTACAACGTATTAAAGATGAAAGTAGTATCGCTCAAGATAATGGTCAGTTTGGTGGAATGGATCAGTTCTTTGATGAAAATGAGGATGATGAAGAAGATAAGGAAAAGGATAAAAAGAAAGAAGAAGAGGAACCAGGAGCTGATAAATAATGATTGATGCTCAAGGAATCAGTACTGGTGAAGAAGTAAGACGAATCTTAGAGCAAATGGAATCTGGTCTCATTGTCAACTATCGTAATTTCTTTGATGCTAAAAAAGACAAACCTGTAAGTCAAGTTGATTTCAACAAATGGCAACGAGAACAGTTATCTAAGTTTCCAACGTATCAAAGAAGGAATCAATTAATTATAAAATCATATGTAAAGCCACTTAATAAAGCCATTCTAGACGATTTAAAAGCATCTTATGAGTTTGGTATGAATTATGTTACCAAACAAGTTAGTAAGGCTAAAAAGAAAGGGAAATTACTTCAAAAAGTAGGTTACACTATATCTTCATTTGGTAAGAACAGACGAGTTCAATCTCAAATTAAAGACATCCAGAATAAACTCAATTATGCCTTTCATAACGCGATAAAGGACTTAGATAGACAGTATTTAGAAACAGTATCAACAACAAAAACTATAGCGAATGTTTCTTCTACTCTTCATAGTGCAATTGATATGGCCGGAAAGACATTACTTGCTGGTGGTGTTACTGCAGGGGTAACCTCGAACGGTAGAAGGATGAATATTGTCAATCAATTAGAGTTACAAACTGTAGAAGGTAGTCAAGAGATCATGTTCATTGGTGAAGGTGAAAAAGCATCTGAAGTTGGGAACTATCTAGTGTATATCACAATTCATGCATCAAGTTGCAAGTTGTGTACGCCTTGGCAAAACAAGGTGCTAGTAGATGACGTATATCAAAATGGCAAAACAGACGGTAAACATCAATTATTATCTAAAGCAATTGAGCAAGGATTGTTTCATTACAATTGTCGCCATAATAGGCTTACATTTATTGAGGGTGTTGACAAAATACCAAAAGTTCCGGGGTACGTTCCGCACCTAGACACAGGCAAACAAAGACATCCACAAGTGGGTAAACAACACGCATTATATGATAAAGAACAAATACAAAGGAAAATGGAACGACAGATTCGTAAATGGAAACGAGTTGAGTTTGGCTCATTATCAGACAAACAACAGAAAAAAGCAAGGCTTAAAGTTAGGCAGTGGCAGGCTCGTAGAAATCATTTAGTTAAATCAACTGAAGGACTATATAGACCTCAGTACTGGCGAGAAAAACCAGGCTACAAACTTAATAAAGATACTCGTTGGCAAGACTTGAAGTATAATAAAAATTTAGTTAATTAAGCATTTGAGTGCTTTTTTATATATCCCGTCTTTTTGGTATTGAAGACGAAAAAGAACAAGACAAATCCGTGGACGATACCCACGTAAAAAAGCGTAATTTGAAAGGAATGGTAAACACCATGAAAAAAGAAGAATTGATAAAATTGGGACTCGATGATGCTACAGCAGAAAAAGTCGCTACTGCATCAAGCGAAGAGTTAAAAACATATATTCCTAAAGCTCGTTTCGACGAGGTAAACACAGCTAAAAACGATTTTGAAAAACAAGTTAAGGAATATAATCAAAAGGTCATAGACCTCACAAAGAGTGCAAAATCAACTGAAGAATTAAACTCTCAAATGGTGACTCTAAAAGCAGATTTTGAAAAGAAAGAATTAGATTACCAAGCTAAAATAAAAGAAACTGCTACTAATTCCGCTATTAAATTGGCACTCACCGGAAAGGTGCATGATGTAGATATTGCATCAAATCTAGTTGATAAAACAAAACTTGAATTTGATGAACATGGCAATATAACTAAAGGTCTAGATGACCAATTAAAGGCTTTGAAAGAATCGAAGTCTTTTTTATTTGTACCAGATAAAGAAAAAACCAACCAATTTGGATTTAAAAAAATTGGTGGCGATCCTAATCAAAATCCGCCCAAGAATCAAGAAAGAACTGACATTCGTTCAGCGTTGTTTTCTTCGATTCAAGGAGGGCAATAAAAAATAAAGGAGGGCATATAATATGCCAGTAACATTAGCTCAAGTACGGACAAGAGTCCAAGATAAGTTATACGGTTCCATCATAGATGAGTTTCGTAAGGATCCTTTGCTAGATATTATGTTATTCGATGACGTTTTTTCACCCCAGGGGAAGGGTTCATCACTTAGTTACTTGTACGACCGTGTAACGACATACGGGTCAGCATCATTCCGTGCGATAAATTCAGAGTACACACCAAGCGAAGCTGAGACATCTCAAATTGTTTCAAGTTTAGGAATTTTTGGTGGATCATTCCAAATTGACCGTGTTATTCAGTTAGAAACCGAAGGTCTTGTTAATGAATTAGCATTCCAAATGGAACAAGGCATCACAGCAGCGCGTGCTTTATTTGGTGAAACTTTTATTAATGGCGATACTGCAAGCGATGCTAATTCATTCGATGGATTAGACAAAGCTTTGACAGGCTCATCTACTGAAGTCATTCCATCTGCTGTTATCGACCTTTCAACTGCCGCTGCACTTGATACAAACTACAAAACTTTCCTCGACGGATTACGTAGATGGAGAGCTAAACTAGATAGTTCACCAGATGTAATGTTAATGGACCGTGAAATGTTCGCAGTATTCCAATCAATTGCGGATAGATCAACACAGTTCATGCAAACAAAAAATGAATTGGGTACAGAAATAATCAAATGGGGGAATACAACTCTTATGGAATTAGGTGACAAACCTGGGTCATCTGATCCTATCATCCCGATTGGTCTTGGGACTGATGCAGTAACCACTGGTTGTACATCTATATACGCAGCAAGAATCGCTCTTGATGGTGTACATTGTATCTCGCCAAAAGGTGGTAATATAATCAACCAATACATGCCTAATTGGTTATTACCAGACGCAGTTAAAAAAGGGGAATACGAAATGGTTGCAGGTATGGTCTTGAAAGCAACGCGTGCTGCTGGAGTATTCCGTGATATTAAAATTGATTAAGGAGGCTTAGTATGGCTACTACAAAAATAAAAATATATTCTAAAAATAAAAAGTACACTGGCATTTCAGCCGGTGTGTCTTTTAACAAAGGTGTCGGAGAAACAGAGAGTGTAAACAAGCGAGCAATTGCATGGTTTAAGCAACACAAAGAAACATACTCAATATCAAAACCATTTGGTGAAACAGAAGTTAAAGAAGAAAAATCTGAAGATAAGAAATAAGGTGATAACAAATGTATGTTATCGACAATGATTACATGATAAACGAGCGGGCGCTTGATGTCCGCTCTTCTTTAAAAATTAAGGATAATGCAAGTAATATTGCTGAAGTATTTTTAAAGCAGCTATCGTTCCGCGTTTATGACTATGTAATTAAAAATAGTGCAAACTTTAGTAAAAGGATTGAAATCGATAATTATTTAGAGACTGATTTAGACCGAGTAGATGATTTCAAACGAGCAATAGCTGAACAAACAATTTATGTGCTATCCAATGGTGATTTAACTTTAATGCTGCCAGACGGCAATTTTAACTATAATGATTGGTTAAAAATGCGAATGAGTCCTGCGACAATTGATATCTTAAAAAACATGGGTCTGTTACGCTCATCAGTGTCTGACGATGAATTGTTTTATGATCGTGATTCAATAAGTAGGTTATTTGACCCGACTAGAAATTGGTAGGTGATATTATATGTTGCTACAATTAAATGATAATGTCTCAAAAGAATATGGGGATGCTAAATTAATTAGAAAAAATAGTATTGTTAATTTTAAATATGAGCCTATAGATGCGCGTAAATATGTTAGGAATGATCCCCATCAAGGATTTATTACGTTAAAAGCTTCTCAGAGCATTAAGACTCATGAGGAGCTTAATTTTGTTTATGGTGATAAAATTAAATTAGATGCATTCGACAAAGAATTGACTGTAGTTAATACTTCGAAAGATATTAAAAATAAGCCACAAATGATGTTTATGCAGAATAGTTTTAGTGTCGAATATATCCTGGACTTGGCGTGATAGTATGACGATGACATTATTTGAGATGACAAACATACTCCATAAACATTTATATAACTTTTCGCCAGTTGATACCGGCAATTTACATGACAGAGGTTTAATTAAGCAACAAGTTAGTAATAATTCAATGGGGGTTGTTCTAGGCGGTCGTGATGCGCCATATGGCCCAATAACTACTTTGCCCTGGATATCACCACGCTGGAATGGCAAACGTAACCCTAACGAAGGCTGGGCTAAACTTGCAACAAATGTTGCAGCTCAAGAAATAGCTAGCAAGATTGGAGGAAAGATCGAATGAGAAACGATATTGTAATTGATATAAATACAATCTTAGGAGATAAGTACAAAATTTATTTAGACAACAATGCCGGTAGTTATATTGACATAGAACAGAATAAAACAATAAATTCCCAGATGATAGAAATAGAGAAATACGTTGTAGGGATTTTTAGAACATCTCACGGCGAAATTGTAGCATTAAAAGACTTATTTACTACATCATTTGGATATACAATTGATTTTCTAGTGCCACAAGGAACAGATATTTACAATGATTTAAAAACGCTTAGAGAAAATCTAAATGGGGATTTGCAAGACAGAACAGAATACAGATATATAATGACTTTTAGTGAGCCATTCGCTGTGGGCAGTCCAGAAGTACTAAATGGTAAACAGTATCAAACTATCAATCTATCTGGCAATATTGCAGTTACTGACAATTCTATTTTTGGCAATGAATATAAAATCTATATTGATGATATTGAAGTTAAAGGATTGATGACAGCATCTATTGGATTAAATTCTCAACCCGATTCTAGGCAAACAGAAAATAAATTGCTACCGTTAAAAAAATATATAAGTATCGATAACACAATGTCGATGATGATACATTGTAGAAAAGATGATCCTATTTTTTTGTACATGTTAAATTATATTGAGGATGTAGAACAATTTGAGATAAACAACAAAGAGACATTTGCAATTAAAAGAACTTTCAATGGAATTGATAGAACGTGGTATTGTTTATTATCTTCAGCAAATATTGATATATCCATAGGCGGGTACCTAATCATATCGCTTACATTTGAGAGAACGGTGGTGTTATAGATGGATAATGAAATAAGAATTGTTATAGATGATAATACCTCTAATTCTAAGTTTAGTAATGCAGATATTGAAAAGAAAGTTCAATCGGCAGCTACTCAACCAAAAACAGATATTACAAAGAAAATCGGCGGCGGTGGTGGAACAAGTAAAGCTCTTGGAATGACAGTGGCTAATAGAGCAACAGCTGGAATGGCTGGTAAATACGCTTCATTAGGTAGTGTGGTTACTAGCCCAATCGCAGTAGCCACTTTGGCTTTAACTATGGCAAATAAAATTTATAAAGAATGGCAAGAACGTAATAGGCATGACGTAGAATATCAAGCAACAATGCTACGAGCCGGTGGAGTTAATCGAGGGCAAGGGAATCTTTGGAATGCTAGAACAAATATGATCACCGGAAAATCAAAAGGGAAAGAAACAGTTTATGGGGGTAGATAAATGTTAAAAATAGAAATTGACGGGCAATGGATAGAATATGATAATTTATTACCGTTAAAAAACAATTTAAAATTAGACGAATCTCTTGATCATTGCGTTGTCGAAAGAATAGTAAATTCTAAAGACCCTTTGCCTGTGCTTACAAAAGTTATTCTAGTTGACAATAGCAAAGAATTTGAGTATTTAGTAAAAAATTCACCTACTAATAGAACTGGTTACAAACATTACATTCAAACATTAGAATTGGTTGAACCATTAGAGATGACAAAAGGAATCGAGGTTGATACTCTCATGATTACACAACCTCTTGAACCTGATGCCCTACATCCCAAAATGATGTTAGATGATGTAATTGATAAAATACTTGAGGTTACCCCGTCCACAACTTTAGTTAGGGAAAATGAAACATTGAAATTTAAGTTTGAATTAGATTCTGGAATTAGAGCTGTATTTAGTGAAATTGAATCACCAGACTTTCCTTTTTCTGAACGAATGTTATTTGATGTTTTAGTGGATGTTGGAGCATTTGTTGATATGTTCCCAAGAATAAAATTTGGGAATTATATGACTAATGGTAAGTTAATGATTACCTTTGATGAATTAGATATTAAAGATAAAAATAGTTACGCAATTTCAGAGACAACAGCTATTGAAACGCAACAACCTTTAGAAAATTATGCAAATGAGGTCATATCAAACGTCAAAAATTTATCAGTTGATAGTATCGTTACTTATCCCTCTGAAGGGATGGGGGTTTACGTTAATGCTCCGTATGGGACAATAGATATAACTGATACAAATGCTGTTATTACGCTACCAGATCGAATTAAAAAAGTTATTAAATTCGAAGTATTTTTTGGCGAATTAATTAGTAGCGAATATTTAGAATATGAATGTCCCGAGTATGGTGAATGGCAAACAAGACATCCAGATAGTTGGGGGGCATTAGTCCCTTATTATAAATATAATGATTATAATATTTATAATTTAAAATCATGGTGTGATGCATTACCTGGCGGCGGAGAAACGCCAAAACCAGTTCTTAGAAATTCATTGTTCAGAATAACTTATATACCATATATAGACACGGAAATTTCCGAGAAGAATAACAGTGTTGTAGATTATGCTGTAATCTATAATCAAAATAGCAATATTGTTGAAAAAAGTAGCTTTTCAAAACATTTAAGAAACTATGTTAAAAGAATGGAAAATGGAGATGAAGTAATAAGTTGCATTTATGATAATATTAATGATTTTCCAAAACTTGGGCATTGTGTAAACGGGATTGTTCTAACAAATTTAAGCTATACAAAATATTATAACTATTATGATGTAACAATGCAGTTATCTAAAAATTATACTCGTAGGGCAGAATTTATTCGCGCAAAAAATGAGATGAGAACGTGGGAAATTCCAGCTGATGGCAAAATCGAAGATCGATTAGTTGTTTTTAGTGAATTAATAAACATTAGTGCTGGTAACTCAAATGTTGGTGATAAACTAAATAGTTTAATTGATCCTACCAGAATTTTCTATTATTTTATGCAAGATAAGTTATCTGATGGTACTATGGCTGTATTAAATTTTAAAACCAGAGATGGGACTACAATACCAACTATGTTAGTACCCTACACAACTTGCTTTAATAATAAAATATTAATTGAATTTGCATCAATCGATAATACCCTATTAGGCTATAATAAATCCCTAGACTGGGCCGATGAAGTCAATAAACAAGTTGGCGTAACATACACGGATGAATTCGGTAACTTTGAAACTGTCGATATAGGGTTTACAGATAATTATTCGTTGATTATTGATCCTGAGCTATTTGCGCGTAACTATCCAACTTCGACAGAATCACAAAACTCAGATTTATATGCTAACTGCTATTTTAAAATCGTTGATTTAAACGTAAGAAAGGATACGAGAGAACAATTTAGATTTAGTTATCAATTAAGTGTGAATGGGTTAAATAATACGATAGTTCATGAAAATTATGTTAAAAATGCTCTTAAAAACGTTGATGGTTTTACATATAAAATTTGGTTACTAAGCGAAGAAATATCAGCAACAGATTTAATTGATGGGAATATTTTAGGAGTGTATGATGTAACATCTACCTCAATAATTACTATATCACCACCAATAACTATTATTGATTATAATTTTGCTAACAGTACATTTGATACTAATGCAAAATCAATCGTATTAGCATATGATGATAAACCATTATTAATTATCAACAATCCAACAGTAGACCAAATTAACCAATTAAAAAACGATGGAATATTTAAGGTTTATTTTAGCTAGTTTACAACATATGATATAATATAATAAAAAAAGAGGGAGTTGATTTGAGTGGATAAAGATCAATTAGCTAAAGATTGGTTAAAAACTAAAAATTCAAGAGTATTCTTTCCATTTAGGTTGTCTTTATTAGGTTGTTTTTTTATTTTATTTATTGAATTTAATTTATTATTATTAGTGATTTATATCGTTATAGTTATAATGCTTAATATGTATGGACGATACAGAAAAAAAGAAAATGAGAAACTATATCAAACTTTAATCACCAAGGAGAGTGATTTATAAAATGTTTATACATTTAAATAGTGATGGAACAATAGCAAAAGTTATTGGGAGTCGAGCTTTTAAAAAGAGTAATGGAGTAAATACCATCGCTCTTTTTGCGCCTTTTTCAAAAGAATCTAGTGTATTAATTAACTTTTTAAAACCAGATGGAATTATATATACAGGAATAACTCGGTGGCAAGAATTTGTTCTAACTGAAGGACTTAATTTGTGGACTTGTCAAGTTAATTCTAACGTCACCGAGATTGCAGGACGAGTAGACATCGCAATAGAAATTAGGTCAACAACAGATGACGGAATAGAAGTAACAACATCAGCGTTGACATACATTACAGTAGAAGAATCAATTGGTAGTGGGTTAGACACAGAGCCGATCGATGAATATTTAGATTTAGCGAATGCTGCGTTATCAACAGCACAAACAGCAACAATAAAAAACACTGAACAAGATGTAAGATTAGATGTTGCTGAAACTACAATAGACGGTTTAATTAGTACAGTTACTTACACAGCTGCTACTGGAGTTTTGGCATTCGCCAAATCAGACGGAACTATGGTGAATATAGATTTGCCTTTGGAATTAATTATTGAAACTGGAACATATGATTCAGCTAACAGAGATTTGGTTTTGAATTTAGCGAACGGTCAAATAATTACAATCCCAGTTGATGACATATTTAGTCCGGTCGAAGCGTTAGAAACCAGAGTAGATAATATTGAAATAAAAAATACTGAACAGGATAACACTATTTTAATAAATCAAAACAACATGTTAAAAAAAGATGGCTCAGTTCCTTTAGATGAAGGGTATGAACCATATTTACCTAAACATATAGCGGATGTTAAATTTGTTCAAGACGCCATCCTGGGAGTAACGGGACAAGATTTATCTAATATAGTAACTCCAACGCAATTAGCAGCTGCAGTTGATCCCGTCATAGCAGACTTGAGCACACTCGAGGGTGAATTCGACATTCATAATCACGATATGTCGTATGAGCCTAAAAATACTAATATTCAAACACACATTTCAAGTGTCGCTAATCCTCATGTGGTCACCAAAGCACAAGTAGGATTAGGAAGTGTAAATAATTGGGCGCCTGCAAGCCAAGCAGAGGCAGAGGCAGGAACATCATCTAT
>NSKI01000021.1 GCA_003586005.1 Haloplasmatales bacterium 4B
CTTAAATTAATTCCTGAATTATCTAATACGTTTAAGATATTCCCCCATGCATCATAGGTATATGATACCATGACATTTCCAAATATATCAACTATTTTTGTAATATCACCTTGTAAATTTCTGATATAAAAATATTCTTCTCCATTTATTTCATCATCTAAATTGTTATCATATAAGAAACTTATTATTGTTCCATCTACATCATATGTATAATAAATTCCTTTAGTAATAGTTAAAATGTTGTTAGTGTATTCTTTAATTTCTTCAAATATTACCATATCGCCTTCTAAGAAATAATTATATTCAGTGTAATTAGTTTTCTCGTTATTGGTAAAAATTTGTTTGCGTACTCTTATTCCTTGATCATTATAACTATATATTATTTGTTCCTTAAAAATATTATTTTCATATACTGTATAACTTACTAATTGTCTTCCTTCCCAGGTTAATTCAACGTAATTATTAATGTCATCATCACTAACTATTTTAGTTGGATTCCCATTATCATCATACTGAATAGTTTTTCCATTAAAATTAATTAATTGATCATTCCAGCCATTTGTCTCATAATCATAAGAATATGTATAAATTAAATTTGCTTCATCTACTAATATGTAATTATATTGTTTTTTACTTAATATATTCCCATACATATCATATGAATAGACATAAGTAAATTTAACTTCTTCATTAAATGTATTAGTATAAAAAATATCTTCTTGTATTAATTGATTTAATTCATCATAAATATAATCATATTGTTCAACTATAATACTATTCTCTTTTACAATGATTTGTATAATATTTCCTAATTCATCATAGGTATATGAGTAAGATAAGCCATTTAATAAATTATAAGTAAGCTCTTTAATACGTGTAGACGCGTTCCCCATAGATGAATCTACACTACCGTCATCGTAGATAAAACCTTGAGTAATTATTGTAATATCATCAATAATAATATCTATTTTATCTAATCGTTGTAAATCATCATGAATTACATCTTTATAAATATAGTCTTTAACAATGTTGCTATAAGTAGTTTTATCATATTGGTCATTAGCATAATCATTGTCATATGATACAGTTCGATCAAAGTTATCAATTATGTAGTGTACATTCGACATATCACCTTGTTCATTATAACTATAATTCATTTTTCGATTATTATTATCTACAACAGAAGTAAGTCTACCAATTGAATCATAAAAATAAGTATATTCATTTCTTGAATTTTCATCTAATATTTCAATATATTTAGCTAAATTACCATTTTGATCATATTTATAAATGTATTTATCTTGATAATTAACTGTATCATTTTCTCTAAATTGGATACTTGTTAATTGATCTTCATCATTATAGATAAATCTAATACTATTTCCGTTCCCATAATCTTGAGATTCCAATCTATCTGTATAATAAAGCGTACCATCTTCAGCAACGTATTGTTCATACTGATAGCTCATAATGGATATATCGTTAATTTTTACATTTTCTATTCTACCTAAACTATCATACTCAAAATTATAATAGAAATTATTTACATGTATTTCTTTAAGACGATTATCAATATAAACATATTCATTTTGTGAATAAACTGTACCTCCAGTTAAATCAGTATTTTCTACTTTTACTAATCTTCCATAATCATCATATTCATAATTAGTTATTACTCCTTTAGGATTTGTTACCTTATCTAATAACCCATTATATAGAAAATCAAAATCAATTATGGTTCCATATTCATCAGTTACTTCATCTTTAAACAAACCACTTATCGCATATGTTGTAGATGTACTGAACCAATTACCATTTTGATTACCAGAAATAACTTTTTCAATATTATTTGTTTCATTATATACAAAATTCACCTTAATATTATTATTTTCAATTAAATTTATTCTTTTAGAATTTGACGGATCATATCCAACTGATGTTGTATTACCGCTACCATCAGTAATTGATTCTACTTGATCAGTATTATTTGGATCATAATTTATTGTTGTCTCACCTTCAACATTTGGAGAATCAATCTCTGTTAATTTTCCAATTGTATTATATGAATAATCTGTCCCAAATTGTTCTTGTTTTAATTGAAGTCCATCAAACATCACAGAATTATCATTTTTATATCTAATTTCAAATATAATTTTATCATAATCTGTAGTTGTAGTAATAGATGTCATCAAAAATTGCCATTCAGATACATTAGTATTATAATGCAATACTTTAGAATCCTCTGTTAATTGTGAATCTTTTATTGTATATACAACAATTGAAAACTCTTTTTCAGCATAATTATTATAAGGTGTAATAAACCCTTTAGCCCAACCACCAAAAGTAAAGGTTTCGCCTGCTGTACCGCTTTTTGTAATTTCTTGACTAAAAGTTTGTGTGTTATTAGGGTCACCTTCAATTTCAATAGCGTTTTCTCCTAAAAAGTCTCTATAAATATCAGATTCGCTAGTTCCATTACTTATAAGATTTGCTCCTATCCAGCCATAATCATCTTCAAATGAAGGGTTTTCTAATAGATTTAGACCATTTAAAATAATTTCCCTAGTTAAATAAACACTATCAAAATATGCTATGCCTGAAGCATCTAATATACCTAATTCAACACTTACAACAACATCATCATTATCTATTGTAAATGTTAATTGTTTAAAATGCCAATCAGTATCATCATTTATTGTATCAACTATATAAGTTTCAATTCCATTCCCATCATCATATGAAACACGAATGAACGCCCCTTGCCCATTAACAATATTTACAGTCTTAATAAATGAAGATAAATTATATGTACCTTGAGGTAATACAACATCTTGTTTTGTATATAAATCATACCCTTCAGTTATTTTATTAATAAATAAGCTATCATTACCAAGTATACCTTCAGAATATCCATAAATAAAATTACCTATAGATGGTATATCTGTGTAAGATGAATTATTTATCCAATTTGAATTATCAAAAAAACTTGGATTTTTTATTAAATTATTAATTGTTTTTTGTGGTTGCGAAATATTTTTAATTTTATGATTTAAATAATAATTAGGATTAAATGGATCCACTCCATCTCCATTAAAGATATCTTCATATTCATAATAAATCGCATTACCATAATCATCAAGTATATTTATGGTGTGTCCATAATTATCAAATGTATAATAAACTGAATCTCCACGATAATCAGTAAATGTAGTCCTACCTAATTCATATTTAATATCAAATGCTGATATTAATTGTTGTCCTAAATTGTCTCTCAATTCAACTCTATTAACTCTGGTTCCTTGATAATTGTATATTATTTTATTGTCATATTTACTTGTTACTGATGTTAATTTATGTGTTGAAGGTGAGTATGTAAAAATAGAACTATGTTCCGAGTTAAAATTAAATTGTTCATTTAATAAGAATCTTGAATCTATTTCATTAACTTTAAACCACTCATAATATTCTTCAACACTGTTATTTGCAACTGTAAGTTCATCAATAGAAAACCATGCTTGTGGTTGTCCATCATAATCAATATAATCATCATCGTTTCTAACATATTTTATATACTCATATAGAGTTCTTGTGTCACTAGAAGCTGTTAATTTTTTCCATCGATAATTAATATCAATTGGAACTATATCCTCATCTCTTTCTAACCAAGTATCAACTTGTGGAGAAACTGGAGACCATTCTTTTTGTAATTTATAAGGATTATTATCTGCCATATTAATCATCTAGTAAGCCAAGTTATTGGATAATAAATTTTATTACTGTCATTGTGCAAAAAATGGCAGTTTTATTTTGAAATCAAATACTAAACAATTTGAAAATGAACCTGAGTTTAATTAATAGAACTCAAACAAGATCATCACTACTCTATTCGAAAACTACAAAAAACACTGGAAAATGCAACATGAAGAAGTATTAAAATTTTCCAAATGATAGAAAAAACATTTGATTTATCATTAAACTACCGCTATGTAAAATTAGAGCAAATACGAACATATCGAAATAGTTTACAACAAACAAATAAAACAATAAAATAGCCTCAGTTGAATTTAATAAACAATCACCATTATTATTTATGTCATTTGAAAAATCATATTATGTTTATCAATATATCCAAAACAAAGCAAACTTAGAAGGAATGTATGAATATGTACCTGATATCAACTTCATGAAATATGCTCAAGAAAGTAATGTTTATACACTATTTTCTTGGGATGATGCGATAAGTACATTGATTCCCAAAACTGACTTTGTTTTAATTTCTAGAAAAGAAGAATTAAGTTTAGTTCCCTATGATACAATTATAACAATATTCGAAAACTATTTAGAAAAATGTGAAGGAGATTTATATTTTATTAAAAGAACTCCTGAAACAATAAAATTATTTAATCAGATTCCCCAAATTGATATTGACGGTTATGAGATAATTAATGCCGATGATTTCGTAGATATTAATTTAAATGAACAAACCACCAATTAATAATTTGGTGGTTTTTTTAAAGTTTTATTAATTTCTATAGCATGAAATGATTCTATAAATGAATCATTTGTCGTTTTTATAACAACTAGTGTTGTGTTAACATGTTCAATAATTGTTTCAATTCTTTGCGGTGGTACAGCGATTAGTAATTGAATATTTAGTTTTCGATAAAACTCCATCATTGCTTTTATACGTGATTCATCCATATTATTGAACGCCTCATCAAACATTACAAAACAAGCAGGACTTAAGTCTTTTCTTTTATCAGCAATTAGTTGTTCAAAGCTTGCTGCAATAACAACATAAAATGGAGTCTGTGTTTCCCCACCACTTTTTTCACGACTTACTTTAGAAAAATAGGTTATTTCTCCTGAATGGTGATGTATTTTAATATCGTAACTCATATAATTTCGATAGTCGCATAATTTAGCTAAAAGCTTCTCCTTTGCTTCATCATTGCAGTCAATAATTAAATTAGAAAATAATTCTTTTAGAATTATTTGATTTTGATCACTAAGGGAGTCAGAAAACAACGCCTTTGAAAAATTAAATTCATCAATCATAATAATTTTATAATACTGTTCAAATTGATGATTTGCACTTCCCTTAAAAATGAATTCGTACTCATCTCCGCCAAATTTTTTCCCATTTAATGCTTTATTTAAATATAATAATTCTTCTTGAGCATTTAGAATATTTTCACGTAGTTTACAGATAAACTGTTCTTTAAAAGCTATTTCACAATTAATTCTACTTTCCTTAGCTTTTTCCTGATATTTTATTAACTCATATTCTCTAATTTTTTTTAATTCATCTAGATAATGATAAGTATTCTCTAACGAATTACTATAACTTACTTGATACTTACTATTGAATTGATTTTTATAAGTAATTAATTTATAGCTTAAGTCTTTTATTTGTTCATCTAAGTGTTTAATTTTATCTTCTACGAATCTAACTAACACTTGATTATCATTGCTAACTTCATTTGATAACTTTATATAATTTGATTCATCATATTTTTTATATTTGATTTTTAAACTAATAATTTCATTTTGCAACATTGTTAAGCTTTTATTATTAGCCTCTAATTCCCCACATAAGCGACCTTCAGTTACTAATAAGCTTTTTTTTGATTCTTCTAATTCATTAATTTTTAATTTATTACAAGTAATATTCTCTTCTACACTTGATAACTCATTAGTTAAGCGTAATTGACTTAACTTCTTTTTTAATTTATTGATTTCTTTCTCAACTACATAATATTTATTTACTTCAGCAACTTGATGAATAATATAATCTAATTGATGATTTTTTACTCTTTGTAAATTAAATTCTAAATTTGAAATTAAATTTGTATATTTTTTTAATTTAGTTTCTAGCTCAATTTTCCGTTTCTCATTCATTTGCAGTTGAAATTTAATTGCACTTATTCCAAGGTATGGAACTTTATAGACGGTTTCCTTAATTTGCCTTGCTGTAAAATTTTTATATACCATGCACGTATTTGTAATAGCAGTTTTATAATTTTCTAGTTCTGAAACATCATCACAACATATTACATTATTTAGTAACATATTTATATAACCTTGAGCATATTTATTTTTACAATTTAATTTACTAGCCAGTGAAATTTTATTTGTGTCCTTATACTTAACTATCTCTTTAGTGTTAACTAATCCTACTCCTGATAATTTATCTTTTATTTTATACTTTTCATAAATTTTAAGTGCCTGATTAAAATTTTCCTTGGGAACAATTAAATCAAACCGTTGAGTGTTTAAATATCCTTCTAGTGCATTTCGCCAAAATTCATCACTCACTTCAACTAATTCACAGAAAACATTCACATTAACATATGGTAATTCTTGTTCTAATAGTTTTTTTAAACTTTCTACACTATAATCATAACTAAACTGTTTCTTTTTCAATCTCGTAATTATTTCGGTATTATTATGAATATCCTCTTCTATACAATTCAAATCAATTTTAAAATTATTAATTTTAGCAAGTAATTCTTCTTTAATCTGTTCATATTTTTCTTTAACATTTTTACATAAACTTATGACATCTTCTGCATTTATAAAACTATTAATATTTAGTCTTTCAATTAGTAAAGCAAGTAATTTTTCTTCTTTTATATTATGCATTGCATATAACGCTAGATTTCTTTCATTTTCAATTATTGCTTTTATATCTTTGACATTTGTTTTTAACCTCTGATATTCTTGGTTTTGTTCCTGAAATTTTAATTCAAACATCTGATATGTCTGATAATTGGCATTACTGATTAATAACTCATTTTCTTGAGTTAACTTAAATATATTTTCTTCTGTTATAAATTCTTTTTGTTTAATATCTCTAATTTTAGTTTCGATTTTTGTAGTTTTATCTAAAAATAATCTCTCATTATCAGTTAATATTTTATATTGGATATAATCATATAAGTTATTATAATCGTTTAATTCTTTAAAATTTGCTTGAATATTATTATATTCAGTTTCAATCTCTACTAGAGTGTTTTCCTTTTCTATTAATGTATTTACTAGTGTTTCAAATTCTTGATAACTTTTTACATTCTGTCGTAAATCATCAATTGATACATTTTTTTCGTTTAATAAGAAGTCAAACACAAATTTATTTAAATCATTTATAGGTCTAAAGGCAAGTGCTTTAGGTATTAGTTCAATATACTTATCATTTATTATCTCTAAAACATTCAAAAATAATTTTCGAGTTTGTTCTTTTGATTCACAAAACGTAACCTCAATATTTTTAATTAGTAATTGTTTTTTAAAAAATGCATAACCTTTAATATAATTTTTGTCTATAAAAAAAGAATCTTCAATACTTTGATTATATATAACATAAAAATGCTCATAAATTCTACCTGTCTGGTTAATTTCTAACACACACCCCAAAATCTTTGAACTTAGATTTATATCATCATAAAATTCTAATGCTATATGACTTGTAATACCTTTATCACGTAGGAATGTTTTATTTTCTGTTCCCAATTTACAACGGATATATCCCTCTAAATCACGTTTAGCAAAATTATTTGCTGCTGTATTAAATTTTGCCTTGCCTCCTGTTAATACATATTGAATGGCATCTAGAAAAGTTGATTTTCCAGAACCATTTTCACCAGATAACAAACTATTTCCATCAATTTTAATTGTTTGATTGGTAAATAAGTGCCAGTTAATTAATTTTATCCTTACTAATTTCTTCAATAGTTTCACACCCTAATTATAACTATTTAACTTATTGTAAATCTCATTAATATCTTCTGTGTTTACTGCATATAAAATGGAGGGATATAGGCAGATTCTGCTCATATCATCACTAAAATCATAATCCATTATCTCAATCAAATTATATCTTTTAAACAACGCTAAGATTTGCCTTAGCTCTGTTTTACAAATACGATGATCTCTAAATCCAACCGTAAACAATTTTTCGTGGATAGTTTCTAAATTAATTATTATTTTATCGTTTAAAGATATTTCTCGCATCAACTCATCATATAGTAGTCTTAATATCAATAAAACGATACTTTCATTTAATTTAAGGTTTAAATGGTTATAATTTTCCTTATTTTGTAAAACAATTACTTTGTTAGTAGAATCATAGATTAGCTCATTTTCCATTAAGTAAAAGTAGTTTTGAAACAAGTTAAAATGATTAGTAATAAAGTAGTAATCATCTGTATCTGTTTCTTTAAAATAAGTGATAAAATTTAAACCAAGTAATTTATTTGCAAGTTTAGAGAAAAGTTTTTTATCTTTTTCGTTTAATATAAGATACTGATCATAAAAATTAGTTGCATATTGCTCAGTCATAATTCCTCCTAACAATTAAAAAATCACCAAAATGAAAACCTTTTTTACTATATGAGTTATTTAGTGGTTTAATTTTATAACTAATATCATTACTATATCCATATAAATATAGTAAAATAATTTTTGTATAATCTATATAATCCTCAAGTGGAAGCGTATGTGCTGCGATTTGACTTTCATTTTCAAATAACGATTTAATATATAAGTCAAGACTCTTTTTACTAAATAAATTATTTTCTAAAAATTTTAATAATTGATTTTGCTTTAATTCAAAAGGCACTTGCTTAGTTGGCAATACTTGAATTATTTTTTTATTGTCTCGATTTGGCATATTATATAGTGAAGATTTACCTAAGTATTTTTGGGGGTGGAGTTTAAAAATACTGTTTAAATCACTATTTTTATTAACTGAGAGTAAAATTTTAGTGATTTTACCTTGTAAATCATAAGTATTGTGAACTATAAACAAAATTTTTGAAACTGACATCTGTATATATTTAGAGTTTTTTCTATCAATTTCACTAATAATTTCATCAAAATTCTTAAAACTATTAATTACATAGTCAATTTTATTATAAATATCTTTTTTTGCTGAGGTTGGTTCTTGAAACTTGTTTTTCATAAGTAATTGTTTGACTACTTTTTCGATTATTTCATCATCTAAACAAATTTCATTTAATTTACTAATTATATATGGCCGATACTTACTAACATTATCCGATGTCTTTAACCTTTGATAGGATTGATCGATTATGTTTTTTTTATAATCAACAAATAAATCTTCAACTATGCTTTTTAGATCATTAATAGACTTTTTATTTAATAAATCTTGAATATATTTTTTAATATTTGCATTTAAAGATTTTAACTTATTCATAACAATATTGGTATTATGATAGATTTGATCAAGAATATCTGAGAATGTACTTATATCCAGGGAATTTAGTGCTGAATATATCATATATATATAACCAAGATACTCTAACTCATCATTTTCTTTTAACTCAGACAATGATTTTATAATATGAATTGAGTAAAAAGTAAAATTTACTAATACTTCGTATTGGCTACCATCTTCTTCAAATATCCAACCACATTGTTTTAGGCGTCTTAATACAGATAATGCTTTCTCTTTTGAATTTAGATTTTCTTGAGTTTCATAGCTTGTACAACTATCAAAATATTCAGTTAATAAATTAACCATTAATTCTTTTCGAGCACCAAAAGAATTACCTTGATTAAGATAATTAAACATTAAAAATATACAATCAGCATAAACTTTATTATTTTTTGATGACAAAACATTAAAAAAATTATCTGGCAAAACAGAAAATATTTGGCTATCGCTCATGCAATCACACTTCATTCATCGTATAACTTTATAAATATATATTCATTTTCGAGTTGATATATAAGTGATTTTCCAATCTTTCAACATACAAAAAATCCTATTAAACATCAAGTTTAATAGGATTTATTTTTATTTTTATTAAATTATAGTTTATTTATTATTTTCCCATAGGTCTTTATACATTTGTTTTTGCTCTCTATATTGAGTTTTTAAAGCATTAGATTGACTTTTAATTTCAGCAAACTGATTGTTAAATTGATTTCTTATTTCATTTAGGTCTTCATTAATATCATCTATAAATAGTTCTTCTAACGCTTCTAAATCAATTCCAATTTCTAAGAACAATCCTTCATATTTTTCTCTTGTTTCATGATATTGTGCTTTTCGAATCATTTGTACATTTACCCTTAGTTGTCCATCAATATCTTCTATATTAAATTTATAATATTCATGAACTCTAGCGAATTCTTGGACATGTTCTTGGATCTTTGTTCTAATTTGAGATTCTAAATTATTAGTTTCTTCTAATTTAGTTCTTAATTGATTTTTTACTTCTTCAGATAAATTTGTCTGATTTCTTTGTCTAAATTGTTCATGTAATGTTTCAATTGCTTGCTCAAGTTCTTCTTTATCACCACGTAGATCAATAATTTCTAAGTCATGATCTATCTCAGCATTTACTCCTTCTTGAACAGCTTCTTCAGGAGTAGAATTTTTAACTACTAATAATTCATCCAAATATGCTTTATATAATGTTTTTATTTCTTCAACTGTTGTAGAACTTCCAACTAAAATATTAGTAAATATTTCATCATCAGCAAGTAACATAGCATCATATATAAATTGTACTTTATTAACAAATAGGCTCTCATTCAATTGATTTTTTAAATTTAGATAATTTTGACGTTGTAAGCTGCTTACAAGCTCTTTCATGTCGTTACGGGCATCAATTACTACTCTGTTCAAGTCTCTAACAGACATTGAGGCAGCAGCTTCTATTGTAAGGGTATCATCAAATTCCATTGCTACATTAATTAATTTCAATTTTCCAACACTAATATTTAAAGACTCTGCCAAAGCTTTCATTTCCTCATTAGCTTCTTGATTTGCCTTAATAACTTGCATTCTAATTTGTTTTCTCTCAGAAAATTTATTAATTCGTTCGGTTATCTTATTTTCTAATTCTTCTGTTTTTACTAAATCATTTGCTTCAGCAGTTACTACTATCGCATTTTCATCTAGGCCATCAATATAACCTAATTCCATGGCTAACTCAACAATTTCATCAACAACTACTTCTACGGTTTTACCAGTATAATCATAATCCACTAATAAAACTTGAGCATCATCATTAATTGCATTAACCTGAACTACTAAGCCATCTTCACCGGTTATAATTTCTATAGACGGATTTATATCTATAGTCACAAATGCATTTTCAACTTTATAGTCGAGATTATCAACTACATCCGCATCCTTACTACAACCATAAAAGGCTACTGACAAAACAAGCATCAACATTAAACTTAACAATTTTTTCATTTTTTTTCCTCCTATATTCCTTTTATCTATATAACAATCTTAATTGTTGATTTTGTCAGTAAATAAATATTTTTATTAATAATTTTAAATAAACTTAGATTTTATAGTTACATTCAAAGTTGTAGTTAAAAAATTATGAATTTATTAATAAACATCAATTGCTGAACCTTTTCTTGCAATATTTTCTAAGAAATTGTATAAAAGTAAAGCAAGAAATATATACGCACACCCTAATAAAAATTCTTGTATTAATTGCATTCCAACATTTAAATTACCATTATAAATCATTCTAGCTGCTTCAATACTCCTTGATAAAGGCAAAATATTCGTAATAATAGCACATGCTTTTGGTAAATCATCTTTCGGTATATTAGCTCCTGAAAATAAAATCATAAATGAATAAGTAGTATTCAAAAGCATATGAATTTCTCTTGTAATTAAGGCAAAAATACCGATTAAAACGCCTAGACACATTACAGAAAAGACACCAGTGAGTAAAACTACTATAAAAAGAGGATAGTTTATTTGGGTTAAATCCATTTTAAATAATATTACACCAACAATTAACCCTAGTACCACTGTAAATAAACCATCAATAATATGCATTAAAGTTCTTCCTATAAATATTACAAATTTATTGATTGGTGAGGCAATAATTACTTTTAATGTTCCCATCGCACGCTCAGTAATAAAGCTATTCCCAACTCCAAAAAAAGCATTGAATGAAGCCAAGATAAATGAATTTCCAATTATCCATGGTGTTAAGTCGGTAGAATGGTAGGCAAGTTTCGCAGTTAATACAAAAAATATCATTTGAAAAAGTGGCATTAAAGTTTTAACTAATAGATAATTTTGAATGCTTAACACACTAAATAAAGATTTATATGAGATATATGCCTGATTAATAAATCTTCTGATTCCTTCCATTAAATCACCTCCAATGTTCCATCAAATCGAGCTTTTTTATCAATTAATTTAAAGAAAATTATAGATAATATATAATAAACTACAATTATTAATGTTAAAATTATTAATTTTTGATAAAAATCATTGTAATTTGTTATACCTCTAGCTGTTAATTTCAATATTTCATTTGCCCAAGTAGGAGATAGGAGATAGGAAATGTATCTTAAAAACTGTGGTAACATATCGATTGGAAATACGAGTCCACAAATTATATAAATAGGATAATCTAAGGCATTCATAAATACCCTTGCTTGTCTTGATAGGGTAAGCAGTGCTGAAAACATTAGCGAAATTGCCATAAACGATGTAATAGTTAATATCATACCAAAGATAAAATAAAATGGGTGTGCAATATGAAATTGAACTTTAAAAACAAAGATGATAAATAGGGTACTATAAACCATGGATAATAAACCTAGAATAATATTTCCAAAGATCTTCCCACTCATAACAACGATAAATTTTACAGGAGCACAACTGATATATTTTAGTGTTCCAATTCTTCTTTCTCTTTCAATGTCACTAGCAGATGAAAAGACGATTGTACCCCATATAGTAATCAATCCTGTACCAAATATGACATGAGCAACTAAATCATCATTACTAGAATTTTTAAACATTAAATATAAGACTGTCCCAAAAATTATTGGTTGAACTAGCATCATGAATCGAAACATATTACGGGAAAAAGTTTGTTTTATTTGCAAGGTTGAACTAACGAAAAAAACAATTATATTACTCATGTTTATCACCTTGAAGTAAATGAATATAAGCATCCTCTAAAGTAGCTTGACGTGTATTAATCGTTAGAAACTGATACTCTTCAAAAACTTCAGACAACTTGTTAAGAACTAAAAAAATATCACCCGTTTCAATATTTATATTAGTGGTATTTTCTTTGTTATTTATCTTAATATTTTTAAATTTTTCCTTTACATTTTTCATTTGCTCATTACTTACATTTTGTAAACATATAGATAAAATCCGCATTTTTTCAATACTACCTTTTATATCTTCAGGTGTACCAATTCTTAAAATCTCCCCATTGTTAATAAAGGCAATTCTATCACATAATTCATCTGCTTCTTGCATGTAATGAGTGGTAAGCAAGATTGTTTTCCCTTCATTCTTTAATCTCAGTATTAAATGTCTTAATTCTTTTGCAGCAACTGGGTCTAGTCCTATCGTAGGTTCATCAAGAAATAATACTTCTGGATCATTTATTAATCCTCTTGCAATTTGTAGCCGCTGTTTCATCCCTTTAGAATAGGTCTCTACTTTTTCATCTCCTCGATTCTCTAAACCTACTATTTTTAATAATGAGTTAATCCGTGCTTCTCTTATTTTTTTAGTAATTTTATGCAGATCAGCAAAATAGCGTAAATTGTCACGAGCGCTAAGACGCCAATATAAACTTCTTTCTCCACCAAAGATAAAATTTATACGATTTCTTATTTTATCTTCTTCTCCATCTACATTATAACCAAGCACCCTTACATTCCCATTTGTTGGTAAAAGCAATGTTGTTAGTATCTTGATTGTAGTCGTTTTTCCTGCACCATTTGGTCCAAGTAATCCGAATATTTCACCTTTATTAATTGAAAAATCTATTCCCTTTAATGCTTCAGTAATTTTTTTCTTTCGACGAAAAACTCCTATGTGCGTTTTATAATTTCTTTTTAAGTTACTAACTTCTACTACACTCATTTCTACCTCCTTATATTAGACGGTCATCTAATTAGATATTTATATAATATACAAAAAAGAAAATATTGTCAATATTTATCTATAAAAAAAGATCATATGTTATTTCATATAATCTTTATATCTTATTATGAATATAGTTTTCAGTTAATGCTATTACTTTTGTGACTTCTTCTTCATTAACATAAAAATACTTAATATTTTTTTCTTTCTTTACTCTAATTAATCCAATTGACTTCAACAAATCTATATGGTGAGAAATAGTTGCTGTCGTTAAATCTAAACTATTTGCTAAAACCTTACCATAAGTTGGTTTAATGCTTAACTGGCGTAATATTTCTATACGTGTTCTATCAGATAGTATTTTCATCGCATTTGTAATATTGTTTAGTACTTTATTAGCATATAGATGATCCCTATTTAAATCATATATAACAAAATTTGTAATTTGATTATGAACTCTTAATCGATGGGGGCTGATAAAATAAGTAGGGCAGAATATATACCTTTTATACTTTGAAACATTTTTAAAAGTTTTACGCATTATTTGTTGGGCTAATTCGAGTGGGTGCTTTTTCTTTAATTCATTTTCCATATCTTGTATTGATTCTAGATATTTAAATTTATTTCTTTCAATATTCATTAAGAAATGTGGAGATTGATATATATCGAGTAATAGATCTGCTAAACGATTTTTAAAATCCCTTGGACTAAATAATAAAGTAGAAATTTCAGAAATACTTTCTTTATAAATCCATGGTAAAAGATTCTCAATCTCTTTGTCAGTAAATTTCTTTTGTATAATCGATTCAATTTGGTTTTCATCTAGTTTATTCAATGTAAAAATCGAAATAAATTTAATATCTGTATACTGTAACATTTGTTCTATAAACAATGAGATATCATCTAATATACATATGTCAAGTATTAGATCAAACAATTCTAGACCATGATACTGAAAATGAGATATTTCAAATAATAACTTTTTACTTTCTTTGGAAAGATGTTTCTCCATATCTAATGCAAAATCTGCGAATAATTCATGATGACTTGGTATAGACAATAATTGTAGACACGCAAAAAGTTCAACAATTGGCGAATATAACAATTTAACTTCTGGAGATTTGGTGTTAATTTCAATATCATTGGGCATATAACCACTCCTTATTAGATAATCATCTAACATTATACATGATGTATCTAAAGTAAGTCAATATTTTAAAAGGTTATGCACTTTCACATAACCATTATTTATTTCCTCTAAAACCTTGGTATTTATCTAGAACATCTTTAGCAATTTTATTTTCTCTAAAATCATTACTAATTTCTTTAGATGCAATTATAATGTTATAATCGTTAACTAATTTCTCAATTTTTATAGTAATTTCATCTAAAAGAAATAGATTATTATTTGCAATATTCATGAGAAGTTGGATTTGAGCTATTAGCTTTATTGCCTCTTTTTCAAACTGGTTATATTCATTATTCGCTAATATTTCATCAAATGAGAAATCTGTTTCAAAATTAAAATTAGTTTCTGTATTTCTTTTAAACATATTTATTTGTGTATCATATTTTATACTAATCAATTCATTAATTAATTCACTCTTGTGATTAATTTCTTGTTCTAAATTATTTAATAAATGGAGATAAAAATTATTACTTACAATTTCATTATAATCATATTCTGGAAAATGATTTTTCATTAAATTATCAACATAACTTTTTATTACAATTGGTTTTTCATTTTCTTTAATCATTTCCTTTATTTCATTGATACTTTCTTTAATTTCATTAATACTATTTAAATAAGCTGCAACTTCTTCATTTTTACTTTCTGAAAGGCCCTTAACTCCCTGTCTATATTTAAATCTATATTCATTTATTGATTCATCTGAATAGTTCCTTAATAGTTCGTTTAGTTTTTTAATCGACATCTTAAGAGCTTCCTCCATTGTTATTGATGGATTTTCCTCTATAACTTCTTGAATTAAAAACATTTTTCTTGCTGATATGTTATTGGATTTAGCAAGCCTTCTAATTTCTTCTGTGATTTCTTTAACGTAAACTTTTTTATTATTTATAAAATGATTTTTAATATTTGAATTTATTTCATCTTCTTTTTCTTGGTCTTCATTAAATGCGGTAATTAGTACTTCATTGTTTTCATTTAAAAATCCAAGCGAACTAGCTAAATCAATAATGGTTGTTATTGCATCATTTGAATTTCTGCCTTTTAAACCCTCACTATCTTCAAGAAGTAACACCGCATCTGTGTTTAAAGGTCTAGCATCAATTACTTTATCATCTTGATCAACCGTCAATTCAATTGAGGGATTAATATCAATCGATATATAAGTTACATTTATTGGTGTTACAGGATTTTGACTGTTGTTAATTAGGAAGATGCTAATACTAAAAATTAACACAAGGAGGGAAAACGCAAAAATAGGTTTGAACCGATATTTAAATGATGGATTCCTTAATTTATTCTTGGTTTCAATATTTAAGGAATGAAAAACTTGCGCCTTAAGATCAGGGACAAAGTCTTTACTTTCTTTTTGAAGTTGTTTCTTTAAATCATTGATTTTCATACGTTTCACCTTCAGTCAAACTTTTTAATTTTTTTAAGGAATTATCTAACTTCCATGTAACTCCACTTGTAGAAAGATTTAAGAGTTTAGCGACCTCTCGTCTCTTATAACCTTCACAAACACATAACATAACAATCATAAATTCATCTTCAGTTAAATTATCTTTAGCTAAGTCAATTAACGGAGTATTTTCTTCTTTAGCATCATCAGTTATATAATTGGTTTCTTCAATATCAACGACGACATCATTTTTATATTTTTTATATTCATTTAATGCTAAATTCTTAGCAATTGCTGCAATCCAAGCCTTTGCGGAAGTATTATCTTTATATAATTTAATTTTTTCAAATATTTTTACAAAAACATTTTGGGTTACATCTTCAGCTCTGGCATAATCTTTTACAATAGGGTACACTATGTAAAATACCATACGATGCGTTTGTTCGTAAATTGTATCAAAAGCGCTAGTATCACCATTTTTCAAAAGTTGCATACTCTTTTCAATTTTTATGTTATCAAACATAATAATCCTCCAAACGTACTAGCACATATATATAACAACTCACTTATATAACAATGCAAAGTGTAGATTTTGCTAGTAAATTTATTATTTTTTTCAATAGTTAAAATTTATTACCAAAAAATTCTTTAGTATAATTATATACCAAAGGATTTATTTAATCTATCTAAAAAATTGACATAATTCATCAAATACTGATATAATCATCTTCTTTAAATGTTCTGACTAAATTCCCTTTGTTAAAATTCATAAATCTTACCAAAATTTTTAAATATTTTTGCTCTTTTTACAGCTAAATAACCTTTCCAGTTCCTAGTTGCTTGATTTGAAACCTCACTATCTATACCCCAAGAAAAATTAGGTGTCCATACGCCTTCTTCGTTCAAAGATTGTTCCCAAAATATAAAATTATTTTCAACCCCTTCACTAACCAATTCATACCATTGTGAATTTGGATTATTAACTATATCAAGAGGTTGAGCCACATAATTCATCCATTTACTTTCGTCAAAACAAACAATATCTTTAATTTTTCTTTTCATAGCTTTAATTACTGTACCATTAATAAGGGTTGAATTTACTTTTTGTAATACTTCTATTAAATGTATTAGGTTATAGCTATCATGCTCACTGCAATCATCATCACTGCATAAGAAATCTAGGCATTTCTTTGCTACAGTATTACCGATGTACCTTTGTTTTTCAGTTCCATATAATATCATTGCTGAAGCTATAATCGCAGAAGGATTAGGTGTAAATTTTGTATCAGGCTGATAACTCCACCAAGGAGCATGGGGATAGCTTTCAAACTCAATAGGAGCTTTTAACCAAAAAGATTTTGTTTCCATAATGGAATTTTCAAAATAGCTTAATAATTTTTTAAACCAATTAGCTTTACAATTAAGTTCATAATTATATGCGGTAAATATTGCTTCAGCTGAAGGGATAGCAGCTGATGATGGAAGTAAGATATCAGCTTCAAATCCATTTCCAAACCCTCCATCTTCATTTTGATATTTCAACATTTCTTTAATAATATTATCTTTACTACCATGATTAAAAAGAAAATCCCATTTTGCAATTTCCAATAATCTACCATTGTTATTAATCCATTCACCAATACATTGTAATTGCACTTTAGTTAAACCAATCATCAAATCTCCACCTTAAATATATATTATTAATTAAGTTTATCATTTTTTCAGTTTATAAACAAATAAAATAACACACTCTATTAACAGTATGTTTCCCTTAAAGAAGACAGTGGGTCGTTCTTTAGGATCTACCTATGGTACATCCATTAGATATATCATAATTCCCCACGCAATAAAAAACATATTACCAATATTAATACCTACCTTACTAATTTTATTTAACAAATTTATTATACAAAAAAATATAGTGCAAGTACATAGCTGAGCTTGGCGCCTTAAGCTCTTCTACAACTTAACACAATCTATTTTACATATATCATTTAAGGGTATTAGGATTGTTTACTACAAAAAATAACATCTTTATACTTTTTTCTTAAATCAATTCGCTTCAAAACAAATCTTTAAATCTTTTTAGTGTATCATCTTGTATATTTTTGATTTTTGTAACTCCATACTTAAATTGCATCAGTCATATAGATAATCATTTAAAAAAAACCTAAATTACTCTAGGATTCTTGAATTTATTTTTACAGTATTGAGCATAACCATAATACTAATTAATCAAAACTAATTAAATAACTTTCACTTGAAGTAGTTGGACATAAAATTTTAATTACAATATTTATGTTAATCATTTTAAACAACTCCTTCTCTAAATTAACATATCTATTTGTACAATAACATTCCTTGATTTATTAGATATCATTTACTGTTTTTGAAACTGAATCATACCTTTTCATCATACTTGTAAAATATCTATAAATTCATTTTAAATATTTCAGTAAATTGTTTTCCTAATACAATCTTGTCTCTATTCATAATGAATGATTTACCTGTTAGAATTAACATCCGTTCTGCCTTTACTCTTTTATCAATATCTTTAATACTTGTCACATCGATTACTTTAGTATCTCCTACTACTCTCCTAATAATTTCACAACCTGCGATACCAGCGGTATCAGATAAAATGGTATTAAGATACCAATTCATATAATATTCTTCTTTAGCCATTACATCAGTTACTATTTCTTTATAATGTTTGATAAACTTATGCGTAAATAAGGTGATGATATCTTCTATTGTTTTTGCTATCCAATTAGTGAATTCATCTTGTATTTTATTCGTTACTACCGCATTAGCCCAAGCAATAAATAAGTTACCAATGACATTTCCCAAGTCATACCCCATAGGCCCATAAAAGGCAAACTCTGGGTCTATTACTTTCGTAGAATCTTCTCTAACAAAAATAGAGCCAGAATGTAAATCTCCATGTAATAAGGCTTGTGCATTGTTCATAAAATTATTCTTTAATTTACCTACTTCAAGTATTAAATCCTTATCTTCGTATAATTCTTTACGAACAAAATCAATACTATCTTCTAAGATGATATTCCTCCCTTTATAATCAATGTACGGTTCAGTAAAAACTAAATCCTCTGTTATTTTGCAAAGTTCCTTATTTATATATTTTTTAACATTGTCCTTCTTTTCACTTGAATCCATTACTATATCAGTAGTAGGTAATAATGTATTTACAAGAAACGTAGTTATATCATCAGCAAATTTTGGAAATATTTTTCTTTCTAGCAAAACTTTTCTTAAATTACTATGATCTGAAATATCCTCCATTACAACTATACACATAACGCTGTCATATTTATAAATACAAGGTACTAATCTTGGTGCTAACTTTCCCTCTAGCATTAATACTTCTGCTTCAATTCGGTTTCTATCTACATCTAATGGACGCAAGGAGGAGCGAAGTAACTTATCAGCTTGCTTAATTACAATAGATTGCTTTGTTTTACGATCCCAAACTCTAAATACATAATTAATATTTCCATCGCCTATCTCTTCTGCTTCTAAAATAGCGTCTTGTTTAAAAATAGTTAATTTTTCTTTCACATATGCTATTACGTCGTTACATTCCATTTTAAAATGTTTATTAAATCTTGACAATTTGCTTCACTCCTTTTACATAATTTTTTAATAAAAATCTTCAACATCAGTTTCAAAATATCTATGTAAATCATAGGGACTATAAATACCCTTATCCGTTACTACACCACTAACTAAATGTGGAGGTGTTATATCAAATGATGGATAGTATCCTTTTACACCTTCCATTGTGTTCTTAATACCTCTACATTCTAATACTAAATTTGGATCTCTTTCTTCTATTTTAACCTGAGAAATTGTTTCATAATCTTTATCAGGTATACCCGTTACAAAATAGGGTACTCCATAATATTTTGCGACGATAGCAATTTGCATTGTTCCTATTTTATTAACAATATGTCCATCTAAGCAAATTGAATCAGCTGCGGATGTAAATATATC
The DNA here is from genome assembly GCA_003586005.1 of Haloplasmatales bacterium 4B. GTDB lineage: Bacteria > Bacillota_I > Bacilli_A > Haloplasmatales > Haloplasmataceae > NSKI01. Next base: position 20,512 of record NSKI01000021.1, read on the forward strand.
AATATTCTTCGTTTTCATAGTAAATGCTGCCATGTTATCTGTAATAACAGTAGTATCAATTCCTTGATCATACGCAACGCTTGCGGTTAGTCGTGCTCCTTGTAAATAGGGTCTTGTTTCTGGTACAAATAATTTAATATTTTTGTTTTGTTGAATTGCTTCTTTTAGCATCATCCCAACTATGGTTTCACCAAAACATTGTGTCATCACATTCCCATTTTGTGGGAACATATCTACTAAATATTTAGCTACTGTATTGATCCTTGAATAGCGATTATTTAATGAGCGAACAGTATGATTAAAAATCGCGATATCCACTTTTTCTCCTTTTTGAAATGCATCTTTTGCCGCTTGTAAACATCCTTTCACTGTTAATGTCATTCTATTTGCGGTTGTTGGTCTGGCATTTGCCAGTCTATAAGCTGCTTTTTCTAGATAACGCATTTGATCTTCTAAAGAATAATTTCTACATTCATGTGCTGCTAACGCCATCCCCATTCCTGATGCTGTATATGGACCTGCGCTTTGTGTAACCATATCAGCTATCGCTTTTGCGACTTCTTCATGGCTAGTGCAGATAACAAACTTTACTTCAGTTGGATAAATTCGTCTATCTAGGATTTTTACTGTACCATTTTCATACCAAGCAACATTTTCATATGTAAGCATAAATGCTAAATCTTTATCTTGTCTAATCATAGTTTCATACCTTTCTTAATTAACCTTTTACCTGTCCATAACTTTGGAATAAACCTAACATTTTATCCATCTCTTGCTTAGATAGAATAACAGGATTACCTAATGATTTTGTTCTATAATAAATTTCAGCGCAAAATTCAATTTCTTCTGCTTTGCTAAAAGCATTTGCTAAATCTTTAGCTCCAGTTAATAATCCATGATTAGCTAATAATACAGCATAACGATCTTTCATAGAATCATAAGCATTTTCAGCTAATTCTTTTGTACCAAAAGTGGCATATTTAGCACACCTTACATTCTCTCCTCCAGATATAGCTACTAAATAATGAACTGCTGGTAATTCCCAGTTCATACACGATAACGTGGTTGAATATGTTGAATGAACATGCACAACAGCATTTATATCTTCTCTGTTTTGATAGAAAATTCGATGCATTCCATATTCACTTGAAGGTTTTTGTTGTCCATCTATCACATTGCCTTGTAAATCCATTATTAAAATATCTTCTGGTTTTGTTTTTAAATAATCTATACCACTTGGTGTTATAAGCATTATTTGTTTATCTCTTATAAAGATACTTATATTACCCCCAGTTCCTGTGGTTAATTTACTTTCAATTAATTTTTTTCCATATTCTACAACTAATTCACGTTCTTTTCGGTATAACATACTTGCCTCCCATAATTTTATTTTCGTATCACTATCAGTAAATAATGCATTTAATTACCCTAAAGCACCTAAAATTGCTTCATATTTGTTTTTTATTGTAGCCAATTATTCTATTATTAAAATAGATTAACTTTATTACCTTCTAAATCTAGAATAAGTCTTTTACACTCTTATTGTAAACTTGAATTTCTTCAAAAAGATGAAATCCTGAATTATATAAATTATTAGCTTTTATATTGGTAAATTTTATTTAGCTCCTCTTTAGTTAATATTTTTGATAAAACAAATGCGATAATTTTAATAACTGAAATATAGATTTTAAATTTTTATGTTTCATTAGCTGATAAAAGATTTCCGCACTCTAAACATACATTTTCATTGTCTCCATTGACTGTTTTACACTTTTCGCATATTTTCATTTTCCCTTTATAGTTCCCTCTATATAATAAATTAGTCACTTTCGAATTTGTTGAAAAAATATTTATAACAAATCACACAACTTGTTTTGATAAATCCTTCAGATAGATATAATGATAAAGCTTTTTCATTTTCAGCATTAACAACCAAAACAGATTTAGTAAAATTTTGTTCAAAACTAAATTGCATAGCTGCTTTCAATAATAATCTACCTAACCCTTGTTTTTGAAATTCCTTCTTAACAGCAAGCTGACCAATATATGAATATGTATCGTCTTCTTTAGTAATCATAACTTGTCCCACAGGAGATTTGTGATGGTATAAAAGAATCATACCTCCCTCAAGGTAATCATCATTTTCTTTGTATTTTGCAACCAATTCAAGTGTAAAGTCACTAATTTGTTGACCTTTAAATGCATCATTTCTTACATTACACCAGTCTTCTTCATCTTGATTAAATACATTTGGTCTTAATTGAAATCCACATGGGACTTCAATCATTGTTTGTTTAATTTCATCACATTCTAAAACATAAGTATAGCGTTCAATATTAAAATTTAATTGCTTTAATATATTTTGTAATATCATATCATCTTCTTTAGCAAAAAGATACATTTCATTAAAATCTTGCTTAATATGTTGAATTTCATTAAATAATAATCTATAAGCAACAAACTCGTTTGTACTAGAATGAAAAATTCGAATTCGTGCTGTTTTACCTCTTTTATAGTAGTCACTTATCATAACAGATAAAACACCTTTGACTTCGTCACCAATTATTAAAAGAAATGTGGGATTATCATCACTAACCCTAAATTTTGATAACTCACCATCACTAATGAAGGATTCATCAAGTTCATCGCGAAAGGTTCTACAATAATTTTTGAAAGATTCAAGGTTCTCTTGATTTAATGGAATTACTTTCATTGTCTTACACCTCATTTATTACATATTTTAAGACCAAAACAAATCATCTAGTGTTTTATCTAGTACCTTGCAAATTTTAAGACAAATATTTATTGTTGGATTATATTTCCCACTTTCAATTAATCCTATTGTTTGCCTCGTAACACCTATAATAATAGCTAAATCTGCTTGAGTCAGATCCTTTTCGACCCTTGCTAATTTCATTTCAAGATTTTTTTTAAAAGTCATAATGACCACCTCAATATACTTTTACACTACAAAACTAAAAACCATATACATATTGAATTAATTAACAGATTTCTTTTAAAAATAAGCTTATTTCTAGTAGCAACAAACCTCTTTTTTGTTTGATGAATATCTGTTGTATTATCATATTGCAAACTAAACAAAATCATCACAATAATTATATATGGAGAAAATACGATAAAAAATGCATCATCAATATTATAAAAATATGTACTAAAGTTTTCGTTACTTATAATAAATAACGCATAGCTTATAACGCCATATACTATATATATTACATTTATAATTAATTTATTTCTAATTACTAAATAATGTTCATTCTTTTTTTCTACTAATTTATATTCATGGAATTTTTTTATAAAAAAATATATTAACATAGTGATTATAATCAAAATATAAAAATAATAATAATTAGTAATTTGAAAGAAAAAATAACAAATTATAATAATTAAAATTTGTTGAAATAATTTTGAATAGGCGATAACATTTTTATAAAATAGTGTATAGAAAATATTTATAAAAAAAATTATTTCTATTATTCCTACAATTACAATGAATTTGCCATATATTGCTAATTTTGTAGAAGGTAGGTCATTGTATAAATAAACAAAAGTAAACACAATTAAATATATCGTCAATAAAGAATGTATTTTAGATAACTTCATATTTTGCGCTCCTAATATTTCAGTTACTTTATTATACCATTCACTTCAAAAAAAAACATCAATACAATATTGATGTTTTTAAATATTTAAGCTGTAGTAAATTGAGTATTGTATAGGTTTTGATAAACACCATCTAGTTTCATCAATTCCTCATGCGTTCCTTTTTCAACAATGCAACCAGCTTTTAAAACTAATATTTCCTCTGCATCTTGAACAGTTGATAACCTATGAGCAATAACTAAAGTTGTTTTCCCTTTCATTAACTCTTTAATTGCTTCTTGAACTAAACTTTCCGATTCAGTATCTAAACTAGATGTAGCTTCATCTAATAATAGAATTGGTGCATCCTTTAATATAGCCCGAGCAATCGCAATTCTTTGTCTTTGCCCTCCTGAAAGTTTTGCTCCTCTTTCCCCAACAGTAGTTTTATATCCATCAGGTAAATCTATTATAAAATCATGGGCAAATGCTTTCTTTGCAGCTTCAATTATATCATCCGTTGTTGCATTCATATTACCATGTCGGATATTATCCTCAATACTACCTGTATAAAGATAAGAATTTTGCGGAACATAGGCAATTGATTTCCTAATATCCTTAATTTTTTGTTCTCTTATTGATTTGCCATTAATTAGTAGATTACCGCTTGTTGGCTTGTAAAAATTTAATAATAATTTAAAAATAGTTGATTTACCCCCACCACTAGGTCCAACAAGAGCAATTATTTTTCCTTGCTGAATTTGCATAGATATATCATTTATTACTGATTCGCTTTCATATTGAAATGATAAATTATCCATTTCAATTAAATATTCCGAATTAACTTTAAATACATCTGTTAAGTCATAAGTTTCTGGTTCTTCTGTTTCATCTAATACTTCAAATACCCGATCACTCGAAGCCAATGATGGCTGTAAATTTGTAATGAAGCTACCTAATGCATTAACTAAGAAATGAATCCCGTTTTGTAGTTGGATTACAGCAATTATTTTCCCAATACTAATTTCACCAATGATTGCTAGATAAGCACCCGCTGAAACTAAACCAACAAAGTTAATAAAACCAATTACGGTATTTAAACCTGCTATAACAGATTGGATTTTTACTCGATCAACAGAAGAATCATAAACATGACTATTTTTATCTGTAAATTTCTTTAATATTATCCTCTGTAAGTTAAAACTTCGAATAATAAAAACTCCATCAAGAATATTAGTTAATGATTCATTTAATTTTGCTAACTTTTCTTGAACACCTGCACTTATTTTACGCAAAATTCTTGCGTAATAAAAATTTACAAATAAAGTAATACCAGCACCTATTATAGAAACTAATGCTAACCGATAATCTAAATAGAATGAATATATAGATGTTCCTATCCCAACAATAATTGCGGTAACTAATTCAACAAAAATATGGTTATATACTTTTTCAGTTTCAGAAACGTCATTTGTCATTCTCGATATAATATCACCACTATGATTGCCACTGAAATACTTAAGTGGTAATTTACCTAATTTATTAAAGAGATTTTTTCTAATATTTCCACTAGTAATTGCGTTTGCTTTTTCTAAAAGAAAATAGAATATTGGTAAGAAAATAATAAGAATTAAAATAATGATCATATAAAATCGCACTGAATTTATCATTTCTTCATAATTTTTCTTTGCAATCGCATCAAACATTTCCTTAAATAATGTTGAAATCAATAATTCAAAAGCTAAAGCCATAAAAGATAATACCAATAAACTTATTAAATAAACATAGAAATGTTTTTTCATAAATGAAAATATCCTTAAGAAACTACTTCGTTTTTTCATTATCCCACCAACTTCCCAGATTCATTATCCACATTCATTTGTTTTGTATATAACTCATTATATAATTTATTGTTCAGAAGCAATTGTTCATGAGTTCCTTCTGCAGCTATCTTTCCTTCATCTAAAACAAATATCTTATCAACATTTTTAAGGGTTGATAAACGATGTGCGATTACTATACTTGTTTTGTCTTTCATTAAATGATCTAACGCCTCTTGAACTAAGTTTTCTGACTCATTATCTAAACTTGAAGTTGCTTCATCTAATAATAGAATATCAGAATTTTTAAGTATTGCCCTGGCAATTGCTATTCTTTGTTTTTGACCGCCTGATAATTTATTACCTAATTCGCCTATTTGCGTATCATACTTTTCTTCACACTTATCAATAAATTGATGAGCACAAGCTAGTTTACTTACTGAGACTATTTTTTCTAAACTTATGTCCTCAATGACATTTCCATATTGAATGTTTTCTTTAATACTTTCAGGGAAAAGATATGTATCTTGTGAAACCAAGGCCATATTATTTCTTAAAGACTCTAGACTCCATTTTTTTATGTCTTTACCAAAAACTCTAATTTCTCCATCATAAGTATCATAATAACCTTGTAAAAGTGATATTAAAGTGCTTTTACCGCTACCACTATGTCCGACAATAGCAATCTTTTCTCCCTTCTTGATTTTTATATTTAAATTATTTAAAACCTGATTTCTGCTAGAATAAGAAAAATTAACATTACAAAACTCAATTAAATAATCAAAATCTTGATCATTAATTGAATAAATGTTACCATCTTTTTTTTCTAATTTTTCGTCTAATATTTCAAATATTCTTACAGAAGAAGCCAATTCCACTTTAGCCTGTGAAACTAATCTAGGAATTTGTATAACTGGATTTGTTATAAAATTTAATAAATTAATAAAAGCAAGTAAACTACCAACACTCATTTCTTCTTGAATTACATAGTAACCTCCAACAAAAAAACAGATAAAAAAAGGTAATAGAGAAAATAATTCAGAAAAACTATTTATAAACGCTTTTCTTTTTCCAATTTTTTTACCTAAGTGTACACTTTTTTCTACTTCTTGTTGATAAGTTTTATTAAGGGTTTTTTCTAAAGTATATGATTTACTCACTTCTACCCCTTTAATAAAGTCTTGAACTAAAGAATTTATAACACCTAACTTATCCTGTAATTTTTTACTAATTGATCCTATAGGCTTACTTAATAAACTAACTACAATTATTATTATTGGAAATACTGATATGCTGATAAGCGTCAATTTCCAACTAAGTATTAGCAAATAACTAAGCGCTAATATTCCAGTTAAAATTAATCGTAATAGATTTGGTAAGGTATTCTCAATATAATTTTTTATTTTATTGATATCATTTGTTGAACGTGATATATAATCACCTGTATGTTTACTTGTAAAAGTCTTAATTTCTAATTCATTTAACTGATTAACTAGCCTGTTTCTAAGTGATTTTACAGTCCTTTCAGAACAAATACCAATAATCAACGTTCTTACATATGAAAAAATAATTTGTAATAAAGATAGCCCTAATAGAAAATAAAATGAATATAGAAATAATTCCATGCTACTATCTATAACAGCATCGGTCATATTCTTTAAAAAAAACGATATAGAAATCTGAATTAAAGATAAACCAACAATAAATATAATACCCAAAATAAAAAAACTTTTATTGGGCATCATTTTAATTATTCGTTTATATGTACCTTTTTGTTTTACCATAGCTCCTCCTTTTATTGTAACAATGTTTTGTTATACTCTCATTATAATATAATATTTGGAAATGTCAAACTTTTGTTGAAAATACATATTTATTTATTAACTGGTTATATTTTAAATACAAACATCATAATTAATATTTAATAATTTTAAAAAACTTTACATTTTTTGCATAAAAAGTAAATAGTAAACTCATAATATTAATGCAACGAAGAAGTTGCACAATTTCATAATGAATCCCCCCCTATTCTTCTATCATACTTCTCCTCTCCCTTTCACATATACTTACTTAGTGACTTATGTCACATCCTATCACTTCACGACCATCGAAAGATGGTCATTTTTTTTATTAGTCATAATTTTCAAATATTTATGATATAATATAAAAAAAGCAGAGGAGGATTAAATTACAGACATAAGTACAGCTGATTTCATTCCTGGTAAGGAGGCAAAGGCCTATAATGGCTTGGGCAAAGGAGCGACGTTAGAACGAAACATATCGGTAAAGATATATTAGCTGAATTTAAAAATATTGTAGGGGTGAAATTAAAGGTTACAAACAAGCATTAGATGATGCAAGAGAAATCGCAATTAACAGAATGATAGAAGAGGCAACTAAATTAGGCGCTAATGCTGTTATTAGTTTTAGATTTCAATCAGCTGCAATAATGCAAGGTGCAGTAGAAATGGTAACCTATGGAATAAAAATATATCTTGTTATCTTGCAAAAAAGATTTATCGCAAAATTATTTGACATTATACTAATAATAATTATATTTATATTCATAATTAATAATAACTCAAAATTTATTTTTGGATTATTTTTATACTTTTATCTATTTATTACACAAATTATTTTAAGTGGTCAATCTATTATTATACTAATTTAAGTGTTTTTAAAATACATCTAAGAGAAACCATTATAAATATATTTGTATTTTTAAGTTTTATTAGAGAGATGTTTCTTATAATCTCCTTTATATACTCTATTATTAATTTTTTTTATTATTAAGAAATAATTATTATCAGCCAATACACGACAAAATTTTAAAAAAATAAATAAACAACCATTACTTTTAACGTAATGGTTGTTTTAGTTACTTATTTACTTGTAATTATATAGCCTACATCCATGGTCTTCTATTTCCACGATTCTTACCTTTACCTTTTGAACTAGTAGCTCCGCTAGGTAAATTCGAACTTGGTTTCCCCATACCACTCATCATTTTTTCCATATCTTTTGGATTCATATTCATCATCTGTTTCATCATTTTCCGCATTTCTTCAAACTGTTTAGTCATTCTATTAACTTCAGAAACATCTCGGCCAGAACCTTTTGAAATTCTAGATTTACGACTTGAATTAATTAAATCTGGGTTTCTTCTCTCTTTTTCAGTCATTGAGCCAATAATTGCTTCAATATAATTAAATTGATTTTCATCAATATCAATATTTTTAAGTTTTGAACTAATCCCAGGAATTAATTTAAGCATTCCTTTTAAATTTCCTAAACGTTTTATTTGTTTAATTTGTTTTAGAAAATCATTATAATCAAAAGTTGCATTTTTAAATTTCTTAGCCATCATTTCTGCTTCTTCTTCATCAATGGAATCTTGAGCTTTTTCAATTAATGAGAGTACATCTCCCATCCCCAGAATTCGACTAGCCATTCTTTCAGGATGAAATACTTCTAATTGATCTAGCTTTTCACCAAGACCCATAAACTTGATTGGAACACCAGTAACATGACGAATAGATAAAGCCGCCCCACCTCGGGTATCTCCATCAAGTTTAGTAAGTATTGCTCCGGTAACATTTATTTGTTCATGAAAAGAATTTGCGACATTAACGGCATCTTGTCCAGTCATGGCATCTACTGTTAATAATATTTCATCAGGTTTAACAATATCTTTAATGTCTTTTAACTCTTGCATTAATTCTTCATTGATATGAAAGCGGCCAGCAGTATCGATTATAACTAAATCGTGATGATTTTCTTTGGCAAATTCTAAAGCTTTTTGAACAATCTCGACTGGTTTATGTTCTGTTCCCATTTCAAAAGTAGGAACACTTAATTGTTTTCCAATTGTCACTAATTGATCAACTGCTGCAGGTCTATAAACGTCAGCTGCAACTAATAATGGTTTTTTATTGAATTTTTTACGACAATATAAAGCTAACTTTCCTGAATGAGTTGTTTTTCCAGCCCCATTTAATCCTACCATCATAAAAATAGTAATACCTTGAATTTTAAAAGTTAAATTCTCTGTTTCTTCACCCATAATGTTTTTTAATTCATCGTGAACGATTTTAACAACTTGTTGTCCTGGAGTAAGAGATTTTAAAACTTTTTCTCCTTTTGCTTTTTGTTTTACTTCATTTGTAAATTCTTTAACTACTTTAAAATTTACGTCAGCCTCAAGTAAAGAAAGTCTTACTTCACGCATCATTGTTTCAATATCAACTTCATTTAAAGCACCACGCCCTGTTACCGTTTTAAGTGCTTTTTGTAATCTATCTGATAAACTATCAAATGCCATTAAGATAACTCCTCTCTATTCTAAATCTTGTAATTTTTCGATATATTCACTAATATTTTGGTCATTAGCAGATGTTTTTTTCATATCACGAAAGATAATTTGTCTTTGATTAAATTTACTCAACAATTTTAATACTTCTTCATAATGTTCTAATTGTTTAATTGTTCTTTGAATATTATCAAAAATCGCACTTCTACTGACGTTAAATTGATCTGCAATTTCTTTCAGACTAAAATCTTCATAAAAATATAGTTTCATATATTTTAATTGTTTATCTGTAATTAAACCAGAATAAAAATCTAATAACATATTTATTTTAAGTGTTTTTTCAAAATCAATCAACTATATCACCAACTATTCAAACATATCAGAAAATAAACCATAAATGTATTGTTCAATATCAAAATATTCTATATCTGTAATCTTTTCACCTAGAGTAACAAATTTTATCGGTAGTCCTAGTTCATTTCTTATTGCTAGTACAATACCGCCTTTTGCAGTTCCATCAAGTTTTGTTAATACTATTCCAGAAACAGCAGTTGCTTCAGTGAAAGATTTAGCTTGATTCAGACCGTTTTGGCCTGTTGTTGCATCAATTACTAACAAAGTATCATGGGGTGAACCCGGTACTTCACGACTAATTACGCGATGAACTTTTTCTAGCTCTTTCATCAAGTTAACTTTAGTTTGAAGTCTTCCTGCAGTATCACATAATAATACATCAATGTTATTTTTTTTAGCAGCTTGTATTGCTTCATACATTACAGCTGCAGGGTCTGAACCCTCAGTTTTTGTGATACATTCACAGCCAACTCTTTCAGCCCAAACCTTTAATTGATCAATAGCTCCAGCTCTAAACGTGTCTCCTGCAGCCATCATTACTTTTTTACCTTCTAATTTAAGCTTATAGGCTATTTTACCTATAGAAGTTGTTTTACCGACACCATTAACACCAACAAATAAGAGGATTGTTAATCCATCTTCATTTATATTTAAATTTGTATTTACAATTTCATCTTTCACATAAATTTCAAACATTTTATCAATTATAATTTGCTGAAACTCATTCATATTCTGCAAATTACGCATTCTAACATCAGCTTTTAGTTTTTCAATTATATCTAAAACAGTATTTACACCAATGTCAGCCATGATAAAAATCTCTTCTAGTTCATCAAATAAATCATCGTTAATTACATCATATGATTCAAATAATGCTTTTAATCTTGACATCATTGAATTACGAGATTTTTCCATTCCCTGTTTATACTTATTAGCCTGGTCATATATAATTTGTTCATCAACTGTCATTTGATCCTTATTTTTATTAAATATATTTTTTATATTATTAAATATACCCATGCATATCGCTCCTAAAAAAATTAATCTACAATCCTTATATTATACCATACAACATATTAATATACAAAAGCAATTTATATCCATTTTAAAGTTAATAAATTTAATTTTTTTTATAATTTTTACATTTCTTAATCTCGAATATGGAAGACTTAAGCAATTAAGGAGCGATTTTTCGCTCCTTAATTATTTAAATAATTTTAATTATTCTTCTACCATATCTATTTCATCAATGTATTTATCTGTTTCTTCAAAGCGAACTGATACAATCGTCGTAATTCCTCTTTCTTGCATTGTTATACCATATAATATATCAGCTTGTTCCATTGTTCCTTTTCGATGAGTTATAACAATAAACTGAGTTTGGGAACTAAAAGTGCGTAAGTATTCAGCATATCTTAAGACATTTGTTTCATCGAGTGCTGCTTCACACTCATCAAGAATACAAAATGGCACTGTTTTTACTCGTAATATCGCAAACAATAAAGAAATTGAAGTAAGTGTTTTTTGGCCACCTGATAATAAATTTGAATTTGTTAAACGAGTGCCAGGTGGTTGAGCGATAATATCAATTCCTGTATTTAATAGATCAGTTTCATCTGTTAGAATTAATTCTGCACGTCCACCATTAAATAATTGTTGAAATACTTTATTAAATTCGATATTAATTTTATTAAATGCATCTTCAAAACGTTCAACCATCACTTCGTCTAATTCTTTAATTGAAGATAAGATATTTTCCTTTGCCTTAATTAAATCATCATAATTTGTTTTTAAAGTTATATATCTTTCTTTAATTTGGTCAAACTCTTCAATTGCATTTACATTGACATTACCTAAGCCATCCATATGACGTCTTAAATTTCGAACTCTAATTTTAGCTACTTCATAATCTGTTTCTAAGCTAAAATTATCTTTAGCGTAATCATAAGTCATGTGATATTCATCAATAAGAAAATCTATAAGGTTATTATAACGAACATCAATCCGATTTTTTTCAATATCAATTTCATGAAAATCTTTTTGAGTTGTTCTTACGAAACGCCCTATTTCCAAATTTTCACGCTCTAAATGTTGAATTTGTTCAACATATTCCATATTTTTAGCTCTTAAATCTCGTAAATAACCATTAATCTCATTTCTTTTTGCGAATAATTCCTGCATATTTTCTTGATCTAAACTTGTTTTTAGCTGGTCAAGCACAAGTTGTTTTGAACGCAAGTACTCCTCAAGACGAGTGTATTCAATTCGTTTTTCATAGAGACTACTATCAATTTGCTTAACTTCCTCTTCAATCTTATCTATTTTTTTAACTAATTCACCTAGTTCTTTTTTTAATACATTTAATTTTTCACTTGTTTCTTCAAGTGTTAATCTTTGTTGTAATAATCCTGGCGTTCTTTTTTCTTGTCGTCCACCAGTCATTGAACCACCTACATGAATTACATCTCCATCTAAAGTAATAATTCGATACCTATTGTGAATTCTTTTTGAAATTTCAGTTGCACTATCTAAGGTATCACAAATCAAAACATTACCTAATAAATTTTGCATCACAACTTGATATTTTGAATCAAATTGAATCAAGTTTACAGCTAAATCTATAAACCCTTTAAAATTCCTCAAAGAATTAACCGTATTAACATCAATTAATCTAGATTTCATTGCTTCAATAGGAAGAAAAGTTGCCCTCCCCAAATTACCTTTTTTCAGATAAGTTATAGCTGATTTAGCGTCAACTACAGCGTCAACAACGATATGTTGTGTAGCTACACCTAAAGCAATTTCTATCGCATTAATATATTTTTCTTCAGTATTAATAAGGGAATCAACTGTACCTTCTATACCTCTTAAATTATTCGCATTTAATACGTTCTTAACTCCACCATAGTAACTGTTAGAAAAGTCATTTAAAACTTGAATTTTAGAAATATAAGCATGTTTCAAAGAAGTTTTGTCATAATAAATATTCTTAGTTTTTGTAAGATCACTTTTCTTAAAAGATAATGATTCTTGCAATGAATCTATTGAATTCTTTAATTCATGGTGACGTTCTTGTTGAAGTTGTAACTCTTTTAAATTTTCTTTAAAAACATCCTCAATGGCGTTGTCTTCATTATTGCCAATTAAAGCACGGCGTTGGCCCTCAGTATAACTAATCTTAGATGTAATATCTAACATTAAGGATTGGTACTCAGTAATTTCTTTATCTAATGATTCTTTTAAATTATTTATTTCATTAATTTTTTCAGAATTTTTAACTTCCATTTGTTCATAATTTATAATTTGAATCGATTGTTCTTGCATTGACTTTTCTATTTCTTTTATTCTTTTTAAAGCTAACTCAATATCGCGAACATATAAAGCTACTTCAATGTTTTGTAACTGACCTTTTATTTCTAAATAATCTTTAGCAACTTCTGCTTGTTTTTCTAAATGTTGATATTGTATCTCAAGTTCACTTAGTATATCTTGAGCCCTTTGTAAGTTTGATTCAGTATGTTCTAAATTACGAACAGTTTCTTTCTTTCGATTTTTATATTTTAAAACTCCAGCTGCCTCTTCAATAATAGCTCTTCTTTCATCACTCTTTGCTTCAATAACAGCACGAACCTTATCCTGGGAAATAATCGCTAAAGAGTCTGAGCCAATTCCTGAATCTAGAATAATATCTCTTATGTCTTTAAGGCGTACTTTTTGTTTATTTATAAAATAATTACTCTCACCACTTCGAAACAAACGTCTTGAAATAGATACTTCTTCATAATCTATAGGTAAGGTTTTATCACTATTATCTAAAACTATAGTAACTTCGCAGACATTTAAAGGTGCTCGATCTTCAGTTCCATTAAAAATAACATCGGACATGGTATCTCCACGTAAACTCTTACTTGATTGTTCTCCTAAAACCCATTTTATTGCATCAGAAATATTCGATTTCCCTGAACCATTCGGACCTACAACCCCAGTTATTCCACTTTGAAATTCAATAATCGTTTTTTCAGCAAAAGATTTAAAACCAATTGCCTCAATTCTTTTTAATAACATCTTTACCACCTATTTTAATTTATACCTATCAATTATACAATATTTTACATAATATTGAAAGGACTCATAATAATTTCTTTATTAAATTAATTACTAACAAATTAAAAGGAAGATTAGATGTCTTCCAATTAATTTCTTTTCACTTTTTATAACCTTTTGGCATAGAGTCCTTAATACTTTTAGATATACGTAATAAGATAATAATAATTAATTTCCAAATTGTCTCGTTTTACATACAGTGTAAAATTATCTTGAATTATAATTAAGAATTTATATCATAAGCCATTTTTGTAAGTGCAACTTTTGCAGCATTTTGTTCAGCTTCTTTTTTTGAATGTCCTTCACCTGTCCCCATCGTAATATCATCCATATATACTTCTGAAACAAAAGTTTTACTATGAGCAGGACCAACTTCACTTATTATTTCATAACGTATAGAGCGATTGTTATCAGTTTGAACTAACTCTTGAAGCATGCTCTTATAATCAGTAACATTAATATAATTATTATCATTTACAAATGGAAATACAATTTTTTCTAGAAATTGATAAACTACGCTAAACCCTAAATCCAAATATATTGCTCCTAGCAATGCTTCAAAGGCATCAGCTAAAATAGCGGGGCGTTGTCTACCACCACTAATTTCTTCACCTTTTCCTAAAAGTAGATAGTCCCCTAAAGAAATTGCCTGAGCAAAAGTTACAAGCGCTGTCTCGCAAACATGCTGAGCTCTTATTTTTGTCATTTCGCCTTCAGAATAATTAGAGTTATTGGTAAATAAATACTCCGACATTGCAAGTTCTAATACAGCGTCTCCTAAAAACTCTAACCGTTCATTATCTACTAAATCATCACTTCTGTGTTCATTAACAAACGATGAATGCGTTAGTGCGGTTTTAAGTAGATTCATGTTCTTAAATTTAAGGTAATACTTTTCACAAAACTGGTCTATATTCACTTTTTCACCTACTTAACTTCTTTTAAAATTCCCTTTATCGTTGGAATAACATTTTGAGAAACTGTTTTTCTCGCTTGGCGAATTGCGTTCATATATGAGTAACTATCACTTGAACCGTGAGCTTTAATAACCACAGAATTACAACCAAATAATACTGCTCCTCCAACCTCAGAAGGATCAAAAGTTTTCTTAATGTTGTTCAAATTTTTCTTAGCTATTAGCCCACCAATTTTCCCAACTAAATTACTTTTTAATTCTCTTTTTAAAACATCTCCAAAAATCTTTGCTGTACCTTCAATTGTTTTTAAAGCTATATTACCAGAAAAACCATCTGTAACTAAAACATCACAACTTCCTGCTAATATTTCTTTGCCTTCAATATTGCCGACAAAGTTTAAATTAGCTGCATTAAGTAAATCAAAAGTAATTTTCTCGAATTCTCTACCTTTTTTTTCTTCCTCACCATTATTCAATAAACCAACACGAGGATTTTTCTTATCCAATACTTTTTCACTATATATAGATGCAATTTGAGCAAATTGTACTAACCATTCAGGTTTGCATTCAACATTAGCTCCAGAATCTAGCAAAAGCATATAGTCTCCATTTACTTGCGGGATAGTTGGACCTAAAGCAGGACGAGCAAAACCAGGAATTCTTTTAACAACTAAAGTTCCGCCAGATACAACTGCGCCTGTTGGACCAGCAGTAACTATTGCATCACATAATGAATCAGCGCATGCTTGCATCGCTTTAACCATTGAAGTATCTTTTCTTCTTCTAACTTCACCCGCTAATTCTTTTTCATTCATTCTAAAATAATCTTCACAATGTTCTATTGTGATTCGAGTATTGTTTGTTAGTAAAGGTTTTATTTGCCCTTCATCACCAAAAAGCACAATTTCTATATCTGAAAATTTTTGGATAGCCAGCATTGCTCCTTCAACAGTAATTTTTGGTGCTAGATCTCCACCCATGGCATCAATAGCGATTTTAATCATTTTATACGTCTCCTTCATATTCTTTTCTTAAAATACTAAATATATAAACATCTACAAATTCTCCATAAACAACTTGAGCTTCTCTTAATATTCCATCTACTTGCATATTCATTTTTCGCATTAATTGAATTGACCTTTCATTAAAACGGAAAATTTCACAAGATATTCTATTTAAACCTAAATTATTAAATCCATAACTAAACAAGACATTTAAAGATTTAACACCAAGTCCCTTTCCCCAAAGTTCTCTATCACCAATAATAATATCAAACTCACCTGTTTTATTAATTAAGTCATACCCAATTTCCAATTTACCTATTACTTGATCTTCTAATACGATTGAGAAAATCTTTAAACCATCACTATTACCGTTAAAGTACATATCATATTTAGCAATAAATTCTTCTAATGTTTCAGCTTTATCATAATTAGTTAAATAAGCTATGTCATTATCAGTTATATATTTATATAAAATCGGAATATCTTCTCGAAGTAATTCTCTTATCACAAATTTCATATTCATCACCTATTTTAACCTTAGATACATTATACACAAATATTTCCTAATATTTAATATTTTTCGACTAATTTAATCAAATAATTCATTATTCTTAACTAATTCTGTTTCTACATATATTCTCAAAGCAAAATATAGTGGGTTTGTGAACAATTCACCAGATGAAATAATCATATGGGCATCATTTCTAGCAACATCTAAAATATGATAATCATTAACAATATCAGCCATTTTAAATTTAGGCAATCCTGACTGTCTTGAACCAAAAAAGTCACCTGGTCCTCTCAGCCGCAAATCAGCTTCGGCTATTTCAAAACCACTATAAGTTTTTGTTAACAGTTCTAAACGCTCCATAGTCTTGTCATTTTCATAATCACTTACTAAAATGCAATAAGACTGATAATTACTTCTACCAACCCGCCCTCTTAACTGATGAAGTTGAGCTAGACCAAAACGATGAGCATCAATTATAATCATTAAGGTTGCGTTTAAAACATTAACACCAACTTCAACAACAGTCGTAGAAATTAAAATTTGTAGTTCATTGTTTTGAAATTCATTCATCACAGCTTCTTTTTCATTTTTAGTCATTTTCCCATGGAGTAAACCCACTTTATATCTTGAAAAATGGTTTTTATATTTTTCATAAACTTCTAAAGCATTTTGTAAATCTATTTTTTCTGATTCTTCAATTAAAGGAGTAACAACATAAACTTGTTGATTTAATTGAACTATTTCATCAATAAACTTTAATAGCCTCTTTTCTAATTTAGTCCTTATAACATAAGTTTTAATTAATTTTCTACCTTTAGGCATCTCCTTTATACTTGAAACATCCATATCACCAAAAGCAGTTAAAGCCAATGTTCTTGGAATTGGTGTAGCACTTAAAAAAAGTGAATCAGGAGTTTCACCTTTGTCTTTCAAAATTTTTCTTTGATTAACGCCAAATCGATGTTGCTCATCAACAATAATTAAGCCTAATTTATTAAAATTTACATCTACACTAATTAAAGCATGTGTTCCAACTAAAATATCCACTTCTCCCTTTACTAAATTACTTAATATTTTGTTACGGCTTTTACTTGTGGTAGAGCTAGTCAATAATTCAATTTTTAAATTTAAATAATTAAAAGTTTCTTTTAAATAAAAAAAATGTTGTTCCGCAAGAATTTCTGTTGGTGCCATTAAACAGCTTTGGTTGTTTGATAACTTGCAGGCATAAAGGGCAATAGCTGCTACTACTGTTTTACCACTACCAACATCACCTTGTAATAATCGATTCATTTGAAAAGGACTACGTAAATCTTTTAGAATTTGACCAGTAACATCCATCTGGTCATTAGTTAATTGAAAAGGCAATTTTACAATAAAATTACTTATTAGTTTTTTATTGAAATTCTTAATACAAACATTATTTTCTTTATGATCTCTATTTTTAAGATACAACATTTTCAATTGAAATTTCAGTAATTCTTCATATTTAACACGTCTAACTACCTGTTTAACTTGCTCATTATTAACTGGGAAATGAGCAAACATAAATAAATCATTTATAGAAATCAAACGATATTGCTGTTTTATACTTAATGGCAAATCATCATTAAGAAAAGTTTGATATTGAAAATATGCTTTTTTTAAGATATTTAAAAAATATGTTTTATTTAGATTTTTAAATGAATAAACTGGCTCTATTCGATCATTTTCTAAAGGTTTTAACTTTAATTCATGAGCTGTAATCTGTGCTTTGTTTCGCTCAAACTTACCAGTTATTGTAACAAACATTTCTTTTTGAAGTTTATTTCGTAAAAAGTCACGATTAAAAGCAATGATCTTTATTATTTGATTATTTATAGAAATACTAAAAGTTAACCTACTATGATTTTTTTTATAATAATAAAAAACAGGTTCAGTCATTACTTGCCCAACCACAGTGACTTTTTCATTATCAAGAGCTGTATTTATATTAACGACTTCATAAAATTCATATCGATAAGGAAAATAATACAATAAGTCATAAACAGTAAATATTTCATCATTATTTAAGTTTTCAATCATCTTCTTACTTATGCCTTTTATTTGATTAATTGTTTCTTTCTTTAGTTTATCCATAAAATCATCCTTAAATAAATTACGGTAGTGTAAAAGTTTTTTTATAAAACTAATACAAAACCTTTATATATTTTGTTTTTCTATATATAATGAGTCCCCC
>NSKI01000022.1 GCA_003586005.1 Haloplasmatales bacterium 4B
GGAAATTGGATTTATGTCTCTTTTTGTGTACAAAAAAACTGATGTGAGTTTTCACCCACACCAGATATTATAGAACCAAAAAAAGGAAAGGAGGAAAAGAAAATGAGTTTCTTTTATTTTATTATTTTCAACTAAATGTTATAATAATTAGTAGTTATAAACTTCAATTGGTAAAATAATAATTTATCAAGTATGAGAAGAAGGTGAAGTCGAGTTAGTTTACTCGGTGTAAAGATGAATGAAACGATTGTGAATAAATTGAATTTAGTTCCATTTGAACCTGGATGTTATTTAATGAAAGATACTAATGGTTTAGTGATTTATGTAGGAAAAGCTAAAAGATTACGTAATCGATTGCGATCTTACTTTACAGGAAGTCATAATTCGAAAACAACTAAATTAGTAAATGAAATTGAAGATTTTGAATATATTATTACATCTAGTGAAATTGAAGCGCTAATTCTAGAATTAAATTTAATTAAACAATATGATCCTAAATATAATATCATGCTTAAGGATGACAAAACATATCCATATATTCAACTAACAAAGGAGAAGCATCCTAGATTAATAATTACAAGAAATATAAAAGAAAACAAAGGTGATTATTTTGGACCATATCCAAATGTAGGTGCTGCGAGAGAAACTAAAAATTTATTGGATAAATTATATCCGTTTAGAAAATGTCACCCATTAGAGAAAAAACTATGCTTATATTACCACATTAAACAGTGTTTAGGTCCGTGTGAAAAGGATTACGACTTTTCGATATATGAAACATATCGTAGTGAAATCATTAAAATTTTAAAGGGAAATGCTATTGAATTAATACAAGAAATGACAGAAAAAATGCATAGTTATGCTGATAATTTACAATTTGAAAAGGCAAAGGAATATAAGGAATTAATCGACTATCTACAAAAAACAATTGAAAAACAAAAAATTGTAGCTAATGATTTCGTTGATCGTGATATATTTGGTTATTATTATAAAAATGGTTATTTAAGCATTCAAGTTTTTTATGTTAGAGGGGGAAAAATTATTGAAAGAGATGCATTCATTACACCTTATTATGATGAAGCACATGAAGAATGTTTGCATTTCATTATTGATTTTTATAATAATGGTAATAATATTAAACCAAAAGAAATCTATATTTCTGATATATTAGATATAGGATTACTTGAACAATATTTAAAAGTTAAAATAACAGTTCCGAAAAAAGGTGAAAAGCATAAACTAGTAGAACTAGCTAATCAAAATGCGCAAATAACATTAGAAAATAAATTTAAACTATTGATGTTAAATGAAGAAAAAACAACTGGTTCTTTAAACAATTTAGCGAAACTTTTAAAAGTTCCTTCCATTTCAAGAATTGAAGCATTTGATAATTCACATATATCAGGTACAGAAGCTATTTCAGCAATGGTTTGTTATATAGATGGTAAGCCAAGTAAAAAAGATTATCGAAAGTATAAAATAAAATATTCTGATAATGGTGATGATTACGCGTATATGAGAGAGGTTATTTATAGACGCTATTTTAGAGTCCTTAAGGATGATTTACCAAGACCAGACCTAATTGTCATTGATGGCGGAAAAGGGCAAGTAAACATCGCTAAGGATGTTTTAAATGATTTAAATCTTCAAATCAAAGTAGTTGGTTTAATAAAAGATGATAAACATAAGACTAGTGACTTATTAGATGGTGATACACTAGAAATAATTCATCTTGATAAGCACAGTAAAACATTTCAATTATTAATGAATATTCAAGAAGAGGTACACAGATTTGCAATCACTTTTCATCGTAATTTAAGATCTAGTAAATTAACAAAATCTTTTTTAGATGACATTGATGGGATTGGACCTCGAAGGAAGAAAAAGTTGTTAAATCATTTTGGTTCTATAAAAAAAATTAAAGAAGCTTCAAAGCAAGAATTAATAGATATTGGAATGCCTAAAAATATTGTTGAAAATATCATAGAGCAACAAAAAAAATAATAATATCTTAAAGAACACATGATAATTATCACTCACAATTTATTTCTTAATTCATATGATAAAGTGAGAATGTAAACCTTCATGTTAGGAGGTAAACTTATGGAGGGGAATAAGCAACAATTTCTCACTAAGCGTGAAAGAGAAATATTCGAATTACTTATCCAGAATAAAACAACTAAAATGATAGCAAATGAACTATTTATTAGTGAAAAAACAGTAAGAAATCATATTTCAAATGTAATACAAAAGCTTTCAGTGACAAGTCGTACACAAGCAATAGTTGAATTAATTAAAATGGATGAGATAAAATTATAACTGCCTTGTTTCAAGGTGGTTTTTTCATTTTACATAATATTATATTAAAATAATTCATATGCATTTTATTAAATGATCTAAAACAAAATATATATAGGGACTAATTTATTATTGCATTACTAAATAGTTCTGGTAAAATAATTGTAGATAAATAAATGATATAAGTAACAATTTAACTTTATATGAAGAAAGGCTAGAGGTAATATGAGTCGTGAAATAAAAGGACAAATACACAATGTTTCAAAAGATTTTAAATTAATTAGTATTCAAATTATTGATAAACTAGAATTTTTTTATTTGCAACCTCGTTTTGTGAAAAAATTTAGAAAATATTTATATCCAGGTGTTTTTATTGTTTTTTCATGTGATGGAAAAAAATTTAAAATGAAAAGAAGACTTGTATCTAGAGTAATTGCTTTTGAAAAAATTACCGGAAATAGATACCATCGAAAACTATCTTATTTTGATCAATTTGTTTCTAAACAAAATATTTTAGAAAAGATTCATAAATATCAGTATCGATTATTTTTAGATTTAGAAATGACTTTACAAAGATTAAAAAATGAAAATGAAGAAATAATTCAAATTGGGGCACTTTTAGTTGATCAATTTGATCAAGTTATATTTACCTATAATTACTATATTAAACCAACCTTAATTGAGAATGTATCTAATAGAACTTTAACTTTTTTGAATATTGAAAAACAGCAAATAAATAGTGGAATACCATATAGCAAATTTTACGAAGATTTAAAAGAGGTAATTCTTCATTATAAACCTGCAGTGATTGTTTGGGGAAATAATGATAAATATTCCTTAGATAAATCATATACTATAAATAAGGTCTCACCAATCTTTTTCGATGCAGACTTTATTAACATGCAACAAATTTTAAAAAAATTTTATAATTTTAACAATGAATTAGGTTTGTTTACAACTGCTAAGATTTATGGAATTGAGTGTGGAGATCAACTTCATGATGCTTTTGATGATGCTTCTCTTACGAGATTAATATTCAACAAATTCTACTCTATCGCGTATAATGATTTAGAGTTTGATTTTTTGGAAAACATGCAAAAACATCATTCATAAGAAAAATCTAATGTGGGGTGAGTTATGAAGGAAAGAATAGCGATTATTGATTCTGGGATAGGAGGATTAACAGTTTTCAATTATTTGCTTAAATTTGATAATAATGCTAATATAACTTACTTAGCAGACAATAAAAATTTTCCATACGGTAATAAAAGCGATACAGAATTAATTAGGATAATTGATCGGATTATTGTTTATTTTTTAACTAATAATTATCAAAAAATAATAATAGCCTGTAATACTGCTTCACTTATTTACAATAAATATTTAAAAGAAAAATATTATGAATTTGTATTTCCAATAATAGAATCAACAATTAAAAATTTGGAAAATATTAAAAATTTAAAAAATATTGGTGTTATTGGTACTGATTATATAATTAACTCTAAAGTTTATGAAAAATTAATTAAAAAGGATTACTCTGTTAATACTTTCTCTTTAGCATGTTATAAGCTAATTGAATACTGTGAAAACAATGACAAAGATAAAATAAATGATTATATTAAAGAAAACTTCAATTATTTTAAAAATAATAAAATCGATACATTAGTATTAGGATGTACACATTTTAATACCATTTTTTCAGAAATTAATGATTATTTTTATAACAATGTTAATATCATTTCATCAGGTTATTCACTAGTACATAATATTAAGCAAAGTGATTTTTGCGCTATGTGTTGTAGGAAGAAAATTTATTTGACTAATTACCAAACTGAATACGTAAATAAAATTAAAAATGTATTTCCTATTCTAAATAATATTCAAATAAAGGCATTAAATATATAGATAATAAGTACACTTATTAAGAGTGTACTTATTTTTTGATTAGGTGATGAATATGTTAAACAAATTTTATATTAAGTTTTGTCTTTTATGTATTTTGCTTATACTATGTGTTTTAATAATTGAAGCTAAAAGAATGACTGTTAATTTGCCAATTTTCGTTAGAGATGAGGTTACAATAACAAAAAAAGCGATGAAAGAATCTGAATATTTTGTTTATGTGGCTGATAATAATAATTATATATTTCCGATAAATATAGTAACTAAAAAGAAATTAGATTTTAATATGTCTTATTACCAAAATAAAGTTAAGAATACAGTAGATGATACAATCTATATGACATTTTCTTTGTTAACTAATTATAGTAATTATTTACCAAAGGGTGTAGAAACATTAATTCCAACCTCAACAAAATTACTTGAGTATGAAATTATTGATAATACATTAACTTTAAACCTATCTAAAGCTTTCCTTAATTATAATCAATTATATGAAAAAGAGATGTTAGAAATTATAACATATACTTACACAAATGTTTTTAATATAAAATTAGTAAAATTATTGTGTGAAAATGAGCGAATTAATTTCGTTAATTATGAACAAAATATCTTTAAGCAAAACGATTTTATGTTAAATGTTTTTTTAAAAACTACAAATGTAAATAAAGCAGAATTGTATATTGTTTATTTTTTTACTAATATTAATGAGGTATATTATCTAGTTCCAACAACAATAATTAAAACCGATGACAATCTTAGCCAAGAGCAAGATGTAAAAAAATTATTGAGTAATACTTTAGATATTCCTTTAATATCATTTTTTAATAATAATCAAAACGATGATTTTAGTGAAAGTTTTGCGAATTATCAATATTTTTTAACCTGCTTTGAAAATAACATAATGAGTAGAAATTATTCTATTGATATAAAAAGCATCAATTTCTATAATATTGAATTAAAGTAAGAATAGAAATTAAGTGTAATCAATGGTATAATTTAGAAGAAATTAATGTAAGGATGATGATTATGCGTAGAAACAATAGAACAAATGATGGGAAAAGAAACGTAAATTTTGAATTAGATGTTAATATCCACGCAGAGGGGTCTGTTTTGGTTAGCTTTGGGAATACTAAAGTAATTTGTACTGCATCAATAGATGACAAAGCACCTATTTTTTTGCGTGGCGAAAATAAAGGGTGGGTAACTGCTGAGTATTCTATGATACCCCGTGCAACTAATACTCGTAACCCAAGAGAATCAGTTAGAGGAAAACTAACTGGTAGAACAATGGAAATTCAAAGATTAGTTGGAAGAGCATTAAGGTCAGTTGTAGATTTACATAAACTTGGCGAGAGATCTATTGTGATTGATTGTGATGTTATTCAAGCTGATGGTGGTACAAGAACTGCCTCAATTACCGGTGGCTTTGTGGCAATGTATTTAGCTATAAAAAAATTATTGAATGACGGTATAATAAAAGAAAATCCTGTAAAAGAATTTTTAGCAGCAATATCAGTTGGAATAGAAGAAAAAGAAGTTATATTAGACCTCGATTACGAAGAAGATTCTAAAGCAGATGTTGATATGAATATCGTTATGACTGAAAGTGGAAAATTTGTAGAAATTCAAGGAACGGGTGAAGAATCAACTTTTAGTGAAGATGAATTAAATAAGATGATAGATTTAGCTAAGAAAGGTATAAAGGAACTTATATCTGAACAAAAACAAATTTTGGGAGAATAATAGTTATGGAGACAGTTTACATTGCGACTAGTAATAGCGGGAAAGTCAAAGAATTTGAAACATTTTTTAACAAGTATTCTATAAAAGTTAAATCACTACTAGATTTTGAAAAAGATTATGATATCGAAGAAACTGGAAATTCATTTTCAGAGAATGCTTTAATTAAAGCAAGATATCTTAGCCATATTACCAATAAAGTTGTTTTAGCAGATGATTCAGGGCTTGAAGTTGATATACTTAATAATGAACCAGGAATATATTCTGCGAGATATGCAGGGAGTCATGGTGATAGTTTAGCTAACAACCTAAAATTATTGGCTAAGCTAAAAGATATTCCGTTTGAAAATAGGACTGCAAGATTTGTTTGTGCAATTGCTATTGTTTATCCTGATGGAAGAGAAAAAGTTGTTATTGGTGAATGTAAAGGTATAATTGGTCTTGAAATGATTGGTAGTAAGGGGTACGGATATGATCCTTTATTTTATGTCCCTGAAATGAAAAAGACTTTTGGCCAATTAACAAATAATGAAAAAGAATTAATTAGCCATCGTGGGAATGCATTAAGAAAGTTAGATGTGATTATTAATGAATAAGATAGTTGTAGTAAGCGATAGTCATGGATTGTTTAAAGAATTAGAAGATATTTATACTTTATATAAAAATGATGCTAATTATTTTCTCCATTGTGGCGACAGTGAGATGGATGAAAATCATCCGCTTTTTAATGTATATAAAGCAGTTAATGGCAACTGTGATGACCATAGTTTTCCAGATAAATTACTGCTTGAAGTCGAAGGGAAAAAAATTCTATTAATCCATGGACATCATCATAGCGTAAAATACAATTTAACGAGCTTATTTTATTACGCACAAGAAAATAATGTTGATATTGTTTGTTTTGGTCACACTCATTATCCACAAGTTGAAAAATACGAAAATATAACCATTATTAATCCCGGAAGTATACTTGCAAATCGAGGTATAAAAGGAAGAAGTTATGCGGTAATAGAAATTGAAAATGATAATATTTCAGTTAAACACTATGATGTAGTAACAAATAAAGAATATAAATTGTAAGAAAGAAGCCATTAGATTGGCTTCTTTCTTATAACGATGTAGTCTAAAACTTCTTGAAGATTGGTACTAACAGTATCATATATTTTTTTCGAGTTTTCTCGTTTCATCAATTAGTAATGGGAATGTAAAAATATACTTTATTTAAAAAAATTGATGTGAGTTTAATGAAAAATTAAAAAAACCTCTTTACAAAAGTTGAATAATTTTATATAATTATTATGCAAGTTTGGTGATAATATCAAGAAGGATACACCTGTTCCCATCCCGAACACAGAAGTTAAGCTTTTTAGAGCCGATGATAGTTTACGCGAAAGTAGGACGTTGCCAAGCTTGCAAAAACATGCAGGTGTAGTTTAATGGTAGAACCTCAGCCTTCCAAGCTGATTGTGAGAGTTCGATTCTCTTCACCTGCTCCAAAATGACTTGTAGCAAACCATAAAGTTAAGCATCTCTAGACTTTGTGGTTTTTTTATTTTATTATAATAGATAAAGAGGTGTTTTTTTAATGGATAAAAAATCTTTGTTGAGGAAATTAATTAAAGATTCTAATTATATAGTCATTATGACAGGAGCTGGATTTTCAGTTCCATCTGGGATTCCAGATTTTCGCAGTAATAATGGGTTATATAAAGAAATAGATTTTTTAAATGATAACCCTGAAAAAATATTATCTAATTCATATTTTCGGAATCAACCAGAAAAATTCTATCAATTTTATCGAAGTAAAATGATTAATTCGGATGCCTTACCTAATATAGCTCACTATACAATCGCAAATTTAGAGAAAATCGGAAAAGTTAAGGCAGTAATAACTCAGAATATTGATGGTTTACACCAATTAGCAGGCAGTAGCAATGTTGTAGAATTACATGGTAGTATTCATCGAAATTATTGTATGAAATGTGGTAAAAGTTATAAGTTGCCAGATATCTCAAAAGCAAATGGAATTCCAAAATGTGACTGCGGGGGCATAATTAAGCCTGATGTTGTTCTTTATGAAGAATCACTAAGTAATAAATTAATTGAGAAAGCTATAAATGAAATCGAAAAGGCAGATTTGTTATTGGTTGTAGGAACATCATTGCTTGTTTATCCTGCAGCTGGGTTAATTTCTTATTATAATAAACCAAATATGGTTATTATCAATAAAGATGCTACACCATATGATGACTTTGCTAAATTGGTTATACATGATAAACTGGAAACAATTTTAACTGATGACCTTATTTAATATTAAACATCAATTAGTTACCTTTATATTCTATACAGAAATAAAAAAATCTAATTAGTACGCATTACATAATAATGTCTACTAATTAGATTTATTTTTTTTATGGCGGGACGTAGGGGACTCGAACCCTTAACCGACGGCTTAGAAGGCCGTTGCTCTATCCAGTTGAGCTAACGCCCCAGATGACAAAATTCATTGTACTACATATTTTCATTAAAATCAATACTTTTTTATATTTTTTCTCTCTTGACCATAAATATACAAAGTTACTAAATGTTGGATGTTCTTTATTTTACATATAGCTAATAAATTTGTATAATGTAAAGTGAGATTAAATTAATCTTTCAAAATATTTTTTTTAGAACTAAATATTTTGTCGAGTGTTATTTTTAACATTTTTTGTCTAATACCTCATTAAATACACAAAAATGAATAATAATAAGTATGGAAAAAACTGTAAATGAGGAGTATTAGTTTATGGAAAGATTTATTTTTTTCCCCAAAAATGAGATTAAATATTTTAATGAAGCTAAAAAATATTTTAACAGTAATCATTATGAAATGGCTATTCCTTTATTTGAAAAGGCATTTAAATTAAAATATCTTAAAAAAGAATGCATAAAATATTTGATTGATTGTCATATTGAAATACATAACTATGAAGAGGTATACAAAATGATTGAAAATGAATTTGTAGATAAGAATGTTGATGAAGAATATTTGTTGAAGAAGTATTTATATACTATGGCCTTGGATGAGCAATATATAGAAGCAAGCGAAATAATAAAAATATATAAACAAAACAAAGTCGTTTCAGAAGATTTGCTTCAGTATCTAGATAATTTATCATTTCTAATTGAAGAAAAATTAAAATACCAAAATAATTATCAAGAAGATTTAGTAAAAAAATATTTATTATCTGACAAGTTTGATGATCATATTCAAATCATTTTAAACTTAGAAAATTTAAATTACCAGAAAAACGCTAATGAAATTCAAATGTTTTTAAATAATAAAGAAGTCGATTCTTTTGTCAAATATAATCTTTTAAAATATGTAATCGAAAATAACTTAGTTACTGAAATAGATTATACAAACTACTATAACGAAAAAACAAGAATATCAGCAAATGATTTTATTGATTTGTTAGATGATTCACATTATAATGATGTTATATCGAGAGTTTTGAATGAAATTGAAAATGATTATGTAAATACTAAAGAGTATGTTAAAAATATTTGGTTAGACTTTTGTGTTAAGCATTTTCCTAACTTTATTGATGATTTTGATCTTGCTTGTGGTGTATTGCACGTTTTATTACTTAAAACTATAGACACTGATTTTAATATTAATGATGTATGTAAACTTTATAATTTAGATTCAAGAAGTTTATTTAATTATTTTGACATGTAATATTTTACAAAATGGAGTTTTATGTTATAATTATTAATTGTATGAATAAATTAATGGAGGTTTACGAATGACTGTAAAAGTTGAAAAAATTGAAGAAAATAAAGTAAAATTGACCGTGACTTTAAGCGAGGAACAATTTAATAAAGCTTTGGATGAAGCTTTTAAAAAGGTTGTAAAAGAAGTCAATGTCCAAGGGTTTAGAAAAGGGAAAGTACCAAGAAAAATGTTTGAACAACGTTTTGGCGTAGAATCATTATATGAAGAAGCAATAAACTACCTTTTACCAAATGCTTATCCAGAAGCTGTTGAGGAAGCAAAAATTGAACCAGTAGCACAACCTGAAATTGACGTGGATTTTGAAAATATTGGTAAAGATAAGCCATTAACATTCTTTGCTACTGTAGTTGTAAAACCAGATGTTAAGTTGGGACAATATAAAGGGCTAGAAGTTGAGGAAATATCTAAAGATGTAACAGAAGAAGACATTGACGCTGAAATTAATAAATTGTTAGAACAAAATGCTGAGTTAGTTATTAAAGAAACTGAAGCTGTTTTAGGCGATACAGTGGTAATTGATTATGAAGGATTTAAAGATGATGTCGCTTTTGAAGGTGGGAAAGCTGAAAATCATTCATTAGTTTTAGGCTCAAATAGTTTTATTCCTGGTTTTGAAGAACAATTAGTAGGAATAAAACCTGGTCAATCAAAATCAATAAATGTTAAATTTCCTGAAGAATATCAATCTGAGGAATTAAAAGGCGCAGATGCTAAATTCAATGTTGTTTGTCATGAAGTTAAAACTCGTGAATTACCAGAATTGAACGAAGATTTTGTTAAAGAACTTAACCGTGAAAATATTAATACTTTAGAAGAATTAAAAACCGATATTAAAACAAATTTAATAAACCAAAAAGAAACAGCAGCTAAAAATCATTTAGTTGATCAAGTTGTTGAAAAAGCAGCAACTAATGCTGAAATTACTATTCCACAAGAGATGATTGATGCAGAAGCAGATAAAATGTTACATGATACCAGTCACCGTTTAGAACAACAAGGTATTAATTTAGAATTATACTTACAATATACTGGGTCTACTAAAGAAGGATTACTTGAACAATTCAAAGGTGAAGCTGTAAAACGTATTCGATATAGTTTGACACTTGAACAAATTACTAAAGAAGAAGATTTCGCTGTGACAGAAGAAGATATTAATAAAGAATTTGAACAAATTTCAAAAATGTATAATATTTCAGTTGAACAAGTGAAAGAAGCTATTCCTAATACTAGTGAAATGGAGCAAGAAATTAAAAGTCGTAAGGCAGTAGACTTTCTTGTTGAAAATTCTGTCAAGTTATAATTATTTTAGGTACCGTGTCTTAAGGCACCGGGTACCTTTTTATCAGAGCGAGGTGTAATAATGAGCAAAATCAATGAGGAAATTACTTGTTCATTTTGTGGACGTAATACCCATGAAGTTAACCGTATAATCTATGGTGAAGATGTTTATATATGTGATCAGTGTGTTTATATGTGCGCAGATATGTTGAAAAATGAAAAGATCGAAGACATTTATAAAACTACTGAGGATTTTATCGATAAAGAAAAAATATTAAAACCAAAACAAATTTATGATATTTTAAATGATTATGTTATAGGTCAAGATAAAGTTAAAAAAGTTTTGGCTGTAGCGGTATACAATCATTATAAAAGGCTTTTAGAAATAGATGATAATAATGAAGCAGATGTTGAAATTGAAAAAAGCAATGTTGTTTTGATTGGAAAAACTGGAAGTGGGAAAACTCTTTTAGCACAAACTTTAGCAAAAATATTAGATGTACCTTTTGCGATAAGTGATGCAACAAGTTTAACTGAAGCAGGATATGTTGGAGAAGATGTTGAAAATATTTTGCTACGATTAATTCAGGCTGCAGATTACGATATAGATAAAGCTGAAAAAGGCATTATTTTTATTGATGAATTAGATAAAATTGCTCGCAAATCGGAGAATCCATCGATTACACGTGATGTTTCTGGCGAAGGTGTACAACAAGCTTTATTAAAGATTCTTGAAGGAACTGTAGCGAATGTACCACCACAAGGTGGTAGAAAACACCCTAATCAAGAGTTTATTCAATTTGATACTTCAAATGTTTTATTTATTTGTGGTGGTGCATTTGACGGTATTGAAGATATTGTTAAAAGACGTCTAGGTAAAAAGGTAATTGGTTTTAATTCTGACTTAGCAAATAATAAGGTAGATGAAAATGCTGTATATCAATCAGTAGTACATGAAGACTTGCATAAATTTGGTTTAATACCTGAAATCGTAGGTAGATTGCCTGTTTTAGGTGTATTAAATCCATTAAATGAAGATGATTTAATTAGGATTTTAATTGAACCTAAAAATGCAATTATTAAGCAGTATAAAAAACTTTTTGAATATGAAAATGTGGAATTAATTTTTGATGAAGTCGCTTTACAATTAATCGCAAAAAAAGCAATTAATAGAAAAACTGGTGCTAGAGGCTTAAGAAGTATTATTGAAAACATCATGAATTCGATTATGTTTGATTTACCTTCAAAAGATAATATAAAAAAATGTATTATTACTAAAGAAGTTATCCAAAATAATGAAGAACCAAAGTATGTTTATAAAGAGATTGAAACATCAGTAAAAAAAGTTAAAAAAACAAGTTAATTTGCATGTTTATGGAAAAAAATGATAATATGGAGTATAAGTAATATGTAGAAAAAAAACTTCAGGTGGAGTAAAAAGATTATGTACGCTACAACTTATATTATTCAAAAAATAAAAAATATAGAAGGGAGTAATTACGTAAAAACTAATAACATAAATTACTCAAAAAAGCGAAGAGTTTTATAGTTTTTACCGTAACTGAACGAAATGATTAA
This sequence comes from Haloplasmatales bacterium 4B, assembly GCA_003586005.1. Classification (GTDB taxonomy): domain Bacteria; phylum Bacillota_I; class Bacilli_A; order Haloplasmatales; family Haloplasmataceae; genus NSKI01. The sequence goes on from NSKI01000022.1 coordinate 12,578, forward strand.
ATTAAATGAAGTTCAAGATTTAAGTCTTCCAGCTTTAGCGATACGTGGATTAGTAATCTTGCCATACAACGAGATACGTTTAGAAGTTGGAAGAGAATCAAGTATAAAAGCTTTAATTGATTCAGAGCGATTTGACGGAAATATAGTATTAATTAATCAGTCGGATCCTTTAATTGATAATCCAAAGGCAGAAGATTTATTAAAATATGGTATTGTTTGTAAGTTATTAATGAAAATTAAGCAACCAAATGGTAATTATAAGGTGAAAGTTAAAGGGATTATGAGATGTTCTATCGATGAATATCTGCAAGAAGAACCATTTTTTTTTACTAATGTTAAAACAACTCCATCAATTTTAACCGATACAGATAAAGAAATTGCTTTAGTTAGAATGCTTGTGAGTACAGTAGTTGAAAGTGCAGATTTGTTATTTAACTTGCCTAAAGAAATTATTGCTAGTATCCAAGGTAACACAACTGGAGATAAAATTTCTGACATAATTGCTTTTAATTTAAAATCTTCTGAAACTCAGAAATTAAAATACGTAAGTCTAATTGATTTAAACGAACGTCTTGAAAAATTGTTGGTAGATGTTGAAAAAGCAAAACAGGTCTCGCAAATTGAGGATAAAATAACTAGGGAAGTCAAAAAAAATATTGAAGAAAATCAACGTGAATACATCTTGCGTGAGAAAATGAAAGTAATACAAGATGAATTAGGTGAAAAAGCGACACGTGAAAGTGAAGTAACTAAATTAAGAGATTCTATAGAAAATTCTGGAATGCCTGAGGCAACTTTACGAAAAGCGCTGGATGAATTGCGTCGTTATGAATCAATTCCAGCTTACTCTAGTGAATCAAATATTATTAGAACTTACATCGATTGGCTAATAGCATTACCATGGGCAAAGAAAAGTGAAGAAAACAATGATATTTCAAATGCAGAAAAAGTACTAGAAGCTGAACATTATGGTCTTGAAAAGGTTAAAGAACGGATTATTGAATATTTAGCTGTGAAACAAATGACTGGGAAAACACCACCGACAATTTTATGTTTGGTTGGCCCACCAGGTGTAGGTAAATCATCATTAGCAAAATCTGTGGCTAATTCTTTAGGTCGCAAGTTTGTGAAAATGTCATTAGGTGGAGTAAAAGATGAGGCAGAAATCAGAGGTCATAGAAGAACTTATATAGGTGCAATGCCTGGAAGAATCATACAAGAAATGAAAGTTGCGGGAACTAATAATCCAGTATTTTTATTGGATGAAATAGATAAATTATCTAGTGATTATAAAGGTGATCCGGCTAGTGCTATGTTAGAAGTTCTAGACCCTGAGCAAAATAAAATATTTAGCGATCACTTTATTGAGGACCCATTTGATTTATCAAATGTTTTGTTTATTGCTACAGCGAATTATTTAGGAAATATTCCTGAACCATTACGTGATCGTATGGAAATTGTTGAAGTAAGTAGTTATACTGAAATAGAAAAATATCATATTGCTAGAAACCACCTAATCCCTAAACAATTAAATTTACATGGATTAGAAAAAAAACATGTAAAAATCACTGATGAAGCATTAACTAAACTAATTCGTTCATATACCCGCGAATCAGGGGTTCGTAGTTTAGAAAGAAATGTTGGATCTTTGTGTCGAAAAGCAACAAAAGAAATTTTAACTACAAAGGTTAAAACAGTAACATTTAAACCTGAAAATTTAAAGGATTATCTAGGAAAAGAAATTTTCTTCCATAACAAGAGCGAAGCTGAAAATGAAATTGGAGTAGTAAATGGATTAGCCTATACTCCTTACGGTGGCGACACATTGCCAGTAGAAGTTACTTACTTTAAAGGATCTGGTAAGCTAATGTTAACTGGTAAATTAGGAGATGTTATGAAAGAATCTGCACAAGCAGCATTTAGTTATGTTCGCTCAAATGCCGATAAATATAAAATAGATGTGGATATTTTTAAAGAGAATGATATTCATGTTCATGTTCCTGAAGGGGCTATACCTAAAGATGGGCCATCAGCTGGTATTACGATGGCTACAGCTATAATGTCAGCTCTTGCTCATCGTAAGGTTGATCATTTAGTGGCAATGACTGGTGAAATAACTTTAAGAGGTCGTGTACTTCCAATCGGTGGGTTAAAAGAAAAATCAATTGCTGCACATCGTTCTGGACTTAAAACTGTTGTTATTCCAAAAGATAATGAAAAAGATTTAGATGATATTCCACTAATTGTTCGAAATGATATAAAATTCATTTCTGTATCAGAAGTAAGCGAAGTTTTTGATTTGGCATTAGTTGAATAATAACTACTAGTAGGTGAGAATATGTTGATTAATAAGGCAGAATTAGTAGCAATGGGGACAAATGACACGCATTTTCCGGTTGATGGTTTAGAAGAAATTGTTTTAGCAGGAAGATCAAATGTAGGGAAGTCATCTTTTATTAATTCAATGGTACAAAGAACAAAATTAGCCTATACTTCAAGCAGTCCTGGTAAAACGCAAACCTTAAATTTTTACAATATAAATGACATGTGTTATTTTGTTGATGTGCCAGGTTATGGCTATGCAAAGGTTAGCAAAAAACAACGAGAAGAATTTGGGGTAATGATTGAAAAATATCTAAAAACTAGAAAGACGCTTAAACTGGCAATTTTACTAGTTGATTTTCGTCATAAACCAACTGAAGATGATATTTTAATGTATGAATTTTTAAAATATTATAATATTAAGACTCTAGTCGTAGCTACAAAAGCTGACAAAATTGGTAATACTCATTACATTAAACATGAGAAAATTATTAAAAAAGCTTTGAATTTTTCAAAAGATGATTATTTTATTCGTTATTCTTCAGAAACAAATGTAGGACGTAGCGAAACATGGTCACTAATAATGAATAAATTATCAAATAAACAATAGATTTAGAGGGCTCATTTATTAATGAGTCCTTTAAATCTATAAATTTCTTCCAGATTTGTCTCGTACGAGAGTAAAAACACTACTTTTTATAAATTTTAATTAAAAAATGCATCTGTATGTTATAATCTTTTTATATACTAGCAAATGGAGGTAGTTTATGAGTGAGTTTAGCGAAAGCTATCATTTAAGAACAAAAGACGCAGAAGATGCTGTAAAATTATTGAAAAAATCAGGATTAAATGGCTTTATTTTTAAAGAAGAAAATGGATGGGTAAGTTTTGTTGTTGATGGTTCGGAATTTAAGCCAAACAAAAAAGTACTTTCAGAAAATGAAGGTATTATTGTTCACTATGCTAATGCTGAAAATTATGGATTCTTTATTTCAATTTTTAATAAAAATAAATTAGTATCTCATTATGAATTAATATTATGGGATGAGGAAATATACAATGATAGTCCAAAAATTAAAGATGAAGAATTAGATATAGACATTATGTATCAATTAATTAAGCAAAACATAGCTGAAATAACTATAGGAGAACTTACATCTATTTTATATCCTGATAACCTTGAAAACATTTTTGATTGTAACTATGCAATAAGATTAGCAAATTTAATTGGTTTGACAAATTATTCTTGGACATCATATCATTATTTAGCAAATGATTTTTCAAAAAATAAATTAAGAAGAGAAATTAAGGTAATAAATTAAAAAGTAGTTATTGACTACTTTTTTATGTTCTATAATTTACAAATTTTGATAAGTATCTGATATAATATAGTTAGAACTTTATAATAAATTTCTAAGGAGTAAATTATAAATGGATTTTATAAATAATGAAAAAATATTATCGCATTTAGTCAAAAAGGATGCTAAGCTATTTGATTATTTGAAAAACGAATTAATCTTATCATATAGACAAACTAATGCTTTTATCAAAAACAAAACATTACTAATTAATGATAATGTTATTACTAAGAATAAATCTATAAAAAAGGGAGATATAATCATATTAAGATTTCCTGATGAGGATAATGAATACTTACCAGAAAATATACAATTAGATATAATATATGAGACAATCGATTTATTAATTATTAACAAACCACCCCACATACTAGTTCATCCAACAGTAACAGTTAAGGAACATACAATTGCAAATGCAATTTGCTATTATTATAATAAAATAAATCTTAAAAGTAAAATTCGTTTTGTCAATCGTCTTGATCAAGATACAAGTGGAATATTAATAATAGCTAAAAATGCTTATGCTCATAGTTTTCTAGCTAAACAATTTGAAAACAATCAAACTACTAAAAAATATTTAACAATTATTGAAGGACATTTATTTCCCAAAAATGGAGTGATTGAGGCAAATTTAATTAAAGGAAAAGATGATATTAAATATCATATTAGCGATAGTGGTAAAGCTTCAAAAACCATATACAAAGTCCTTAAAGAATATGAATCATATTCTTTGTTAGAATGTATTTTAAAAAGTGGTAGGACTCATCAAATTCGCGTATCGTTAAAAAGTATTGGGGGTTTTATTTTAGGTGACACATTATACTATAAAAAAAGTGATTTAATTAATCGTCAAGCCCTTCATGCATATAAATTAGAATTTATCGAACCAAGAACTTTACATAGAAAGTGTCTAGCTTGTGATTTACCATTTGATATGAAAAATCTATTATAAGTAAATAAAAATTAGTTGCCAACCATTCTGTCCATTTATTAATAAAGACATATATGTGTCGACTTTATATATGTTTTTTCAAGCAAATATGGTATAATTATATCAGATGAGGTGATTGGTATGAATAATAGACAAATAGTAAATGGAATTCTTGTTGAAATCTTTAATTATATTTTATTACTTGAAGAAAGAAATTTAAAAACAAATGGACTTAAAAATTTATCGATAACCGAAATCCATATAATTGAAGCAATAAATAAAGTGAACTTTCCTTCTATGGGTGAGGTTTCTTCTAAGTTAATGGTAACTATCGGAACTTTATCAACATCAGTCAACAGGTTAGTGCAAAAAGGTTATGTTCATAGTGAAAGAAGTGAAAATGACAGGAGAGTTGTTCTATTATCTTTAACGGAAAAAGGTAAGGAAGCTTTTTTGATTCATGAAGCTTTTCATAATAATATGATTTCTAAAGTTTTAGAAAAATCCAACTTAAAAGATGACAATCTATTAGTTGAATCTTTACAAAAGTTATTGCTTTTTTTCAAAGCATTAAAAGTATAATTTTATAGGCTATAATAAAACCACATTTAATTGAATGTGGTTTTTAAATTATAATATTGTTGAAAGTAATTTACATAATGATTCTGAAATTTTAGTTGCTGTAGTTCGATTGTTAATCATTTCCTTAGTATACATTGTACAGTAGTTTAATTGTTTGTCGAACAATTCTTTAGTATATATCGCTAAATCATTATCATAAATAAATGAATTGATCTCTAAATTATATTTAAAACTTCTGATATCAAAATTCGTTGTCCCAATTGATAAATAATAGTCGTCACAAATAAATACTTTTGAATGTAGGAAAGAAGATTTATTAAATAAATAGATATTAATATTTTCTTGAATAAGATTAGCAGCATAAGCTTTTGTTGCTTTTAATATAAAAGGATGGTCAGTCTTATTAGGTAACATAATTTTTATGATAACGCCATTAGATGCTGCATATTTTAAAGCATAAATCATGGTATCATTTAATATTAAGTAAGGTGTTTGGATATAAATGTAGTTTTTTGCTTTATAGATGTATTCTAGAATTTTGTTTTCTATAGAATTAATGTTTTCAATATCTGCACCACTAGAAATAATCTCAATTTGTTTTTTTCCGATATATTTTTGTCTTACTAAGTATTGATGGATTTTTAATATTTTTTTGGAACTATACATGTAATCTACAAGAAATCTTTTTTCGATTTGACTTGTGGCATCACCAATAATTTTTAATTCACAGTCTACCCAAACTCCTAATTTTTTATTTCTTCCTAAATATTTATCACCAATATTATAGCCTCCGATGTATGAAACCTTGTTATCAATAATAATCGTTTTTCGATGGTATCGATGATTTAAATTTATAAATTTTAATTTTTTAAATGGTACTAATTGTCCTCCGAGCTCTGTAAATCTTTTAAACAATTTTTTTTTCATGTTATATGAACCAATTGAGTCATATAATACCACAACTTCCACACCGTCTGTTAACTTTTCTTCTAATTTTTTAATAAATGTTCTCCCAATATTATCTGTGTTAAAAGTAAAAAAACCGATATGAATAAAATTCTTCGCATTTTTTATTTCCTCAAAAATATCATTAAATAAATCATCGCCTCTAATGAAAATTGACACATTATTGTTAAAAAAACTAGTTTTTGAATTAACATCAGGTATTATATTTTCATCAATTACTCTTTTTTTCACGAGGGATTCTTTATTGATTTCATCAAAGTAATCAATTAAGTACACAATGGGTATAAAAAATGGGAAAATGATTAATGTTATCAATAGGTAATTCATACTAGATAAGTTATTATTATGTCTAAAAAGTAATTTTAATCCGTAAAATAAATTTAAAAAATATATTGATAATAAAATGTAAAGAGCCATGCTTTCCTCCCTAAAAAAAACCTTAATAAAGAAAATATATTCTCTATTAAGGTACCATTTTATTAAAAATATATGTAAATAGTTAGTCCTTTTGTATAATTTGTTTAGCGATTGATAAATATATTAGTCCATTAGGTTCATCAAGTGAGAAAATAGAATGACTTCCTGATTTTGGCTGTGCAATCTCTAGTTGTCCTAAAAGAGGAACTTCTAATTGCTCTGCAACATCTATTCCGCCACCTTTACCAAAGATTAATTCTTGTTTATCATTTGCTGGATTTTTATAATAAGCCATATTTTCAATTACACCAATAATCTCATGATTAAGTTGTTTGGCACCAAAACCTGCTTTAACTGCGATTGTAGAAGCTGTTGGATGCGGTGTGGTAATTACAATCATATCACATTGTGGAATAATAGATTGAATGTCAAGGGCGACATCTCCAGTTCCTGGAGGTAAATCTATAAATATGTACTCAATGTCCTCATCCCATTTTACATCATAGAAGAAATGTTCAAGCATTTTGTGAAGCATTGGACCTCGCCACAATAAAGGCTTATTGTTATCAACAAAAAAAGCGGTTGAAACAACTTCAATATTAAATTTATTTGATGGTATAATTTTTTGGTCCTCTGTTCCTCTTGGTAATTTAATTTCAATATCCATAACACTAGGAATTGAAGGACCATAAATATCAGCATCAATTAATCCTACTTTGTGTCCTAATTTCGCAAAGGCTACAGCTAAATTAGCAGTAATTGTTGATTTCCCAACTCCACCTTTTCCAGAAGCAACACCGATATAACGTATATTTTTTTCTTTGTCCAAAACAGTGCCTTTCTCTTTTGGATTTAATTCTTCAAGTTCTAATTTTAGTCCAGCAAAACCTAACTCTAATTTTATTAACTTAGTTAGTTCAAGCTTAAAATGTTTTACTTTATCACTTTCTTTTTTTTCTAAGGCAATTACTAATACAGCTTTTTGGGTTTCTTCATCGATACCAACATAACGAACCCCGCCAGTTTCTTTTAAGGTTTTTTGACATGTTGGGTCAATTAACAATTCTATTTTTTCGTGCAATATTTCTTTTGAAACCATTTTATCATCCTTTCCTAGTTTCATAACAATATTATTTTAGCATTTTATTAATAAAAAATAAACTATTATACATTATTCTTGGATAATTGGAATCTTTCGCTCTGTATCTCCATCTTGTAAGTGGTATATTTCATTAATTCTTATATCAAGTTTTAATTGAGAGTAATTATCTTTATTAACATTAGTTATAATAGGGATGTTTGTCTTCTTTTTTATTTGTTTTAAATATTGTGATTTTTCTTTTTTGATTCCTAATATTCTAATATGTTTTGGTCCATCTAATATGTTAAGAGCATCAACTTTAGTAACGCGATTTAATGTATGTGTTAAAATTCTTTTAATTTTTGCTTTAGTGTAGCGTTTAGATACTAGTGATTGAACAAGATCAGTAAATGAATCGTTTTTACTTACATTTTTTATAATAGCCTTTTCTAAACCCTCGTTAATGTCATGAATTTCATTTAGGTTATCTTGATTACTGATAATTTGATATTTAAGATATGGATAGTAATCATACCAACTGTGTAGGCTATTATTCGTTAAAACTGTATTTACGTATTGCGGTACATAATTTGTGATATCTTGATTATTTAATAAAGCATTTCTAATATTTGTTGCACTTGCGAATGTTTCGTGAGAGATTTTGGAATCATTATATTTAGTATGGATTCTTTTAATTGAGTTAAAGGATATTTTAGGATTAATTTTAATAATATTTCTAATATATTGAATGCCTAACAAATCATTTGCATCTAATTCATGATCTGTTTTAATAAGCGATTTTATTGTTAAATAAGCTGATTCTGGGTAACTATATCCTTCACCTAATTTAACCTTGATTTGTTGATTAAATAAAGTAGATTCGGTTATTTCAGCAATGTTTTTTAATAAGTTTAAGTCATTTGTTTCACTACCAAAAATTATCTCATTAACGCCTAATTCATTTAATAATTTAATCGCACCAAAAGCAAATAAATCAGCATGACTTACAGCAAAAAGATAGGGGAGTTCAATTACTAAATCTACCCCAGCTTGTAAAGCCATCTCAGTACGTATCTGTTTATTTACAATAGCAGGTTCTCCTCTTTGAACAAAGTTACCACTCATAACCGCAATCAGCATATCACAGTTTGTGAGTTTTTTACATTTTTCAAGATGATATAAGTGACCATTATGCATTGGATTATATTCAACAATTATTCCACAGATTTTCATTAAATCACCACACTTTTGGTTATAGTTTATAATATAATTAATGCATATTAAAAAACATTTGTCAATTTAATACTTAATTTTCTACCCTGGTGGAATAAATAATTAGTTTATATAAACACTACATGTATGAAATCACATTCTAAATTATGAAGAAGATTATTATTAAGATGACGACTAAGTAATTTTTTTAATATGTAGTTCTAAGTAAAAAGTGTAAAAGATTTAAAGTTGTGATATAATAAAAAGAATTTATTTATCTGAACAAGAAAAATAAGTTGACATTTTACGTTAAAAAATATATAATTTTAATGTTGCATAGAGGTGATAAATCTTGAAATATAATATCAGTGAATTGATTAAAAATGGAAATGAACCATTTGATGTCAATGAGAAGGTTGATTTCTCTTCAATTGCTTCACTTCATCACGAAGTAAGAAAAATTACACCAGTAAGCATTATAGGTAAAGGGCAATTAACAGGTGAAAATGTATTATTTAATTTAAATATAAAATGTGAATTAATCTTACCTTGTGCGCTGACTTTAGTAGATGTTAATTACCCAATAGACATTCATACTGAGGAAGTTTTTACTTTTAAAGAAGGTGCTAAGGAAGTAGATTATGATGAAGATATTAATATAGTTAAAGGTAACTTCATTGAATTAGCTCCTGTAATTTGGCAAAATATTATAGTTAATATTCCGATTCGTGTAATAAGTGATAATGCATATGAAAGAGTGCAAAAACAAGGTGATAATTGGCAATTAGTTAAAGAAGATAATCAGGAGAATGATATAGATCCTCGATTTGCGGTACTGAAAGACCTATTAAAAAAATAATATTAGAGGAGGTGCTATAAATGGCTGTACCTTTTAGACGTACGTCAAAAACTGCAAAAAGAAAAAGAAGAAGTCATTTCAAACTTGAAATTCCAGGTATGGTAAAATGCCCTAACTGTGGAGAAACCGTAAAACCTCATCATGTATGTGTAGAATGTGGATATTATAACGGTAAAGAAGTAATTTCTGTAGAGGCTTCTAAATAAGTGAGAGCGTTGAGTAATCAGCGCCTTTTTTATTATTAACAGCTTAAATGTAAAAATTTGTCGAAATTTTTGTTACGATATATTTTGACATATCTTGCTAAATATTGCTAAATTATATTATAATAAGTACAGTAACTATATGTTCCAAAATGGATTTTTTATGGATTAATTAAACATTGAATATACATAATATTTATAAGGGTTTCTTACAAATATTTAGTGTGAGGGGTGTAAAAATGGAATTTGAAATGACTTTATTTATAGTAATTTATCAAAGTGCATGTCTTTTTCTTTTTATTTTAACAATACAGTATATTTATCAAAAAAAATCGTTTTATATGGAACATAAATCTATACTAAATAGGGGGATTTTAGGTATATTTGTCGGGATATTTTTAACCTTAATGTACGTTTTAAATATCTCAAATATCCTAGCATTGTTTATGATAATTTTACCATTTACTATGATGTATTTAGGGTTTGGAACAACCCTTTATATTTATTTTATTATTTCTACGGGGAATATGCTTTTTATGCATGCTAAAATTCGTTTATTAATTTTATATCTTGGAATGATATTAATTTCGAAATTAGTAATGATATTGAAGAAGAACTATCTTCGACAATTAGTGTTTGTATATATATTATCCTCTATTTTTTTAAATTTTGAATTATTTTCTTTTTCAAGTAAGCTTTGGGAATACCTAGTTTACAATATAGTTTCTCTTATAATTTGGTTTAAATTATTGTTTTTGATATATAAATTTCATGAAAAAAAGATTAGGTATATAAAAAATAAAAAAATAACATATGTCGATAAAATAACAAATGTTAATAACTATTTTTGCTTATTAAATAATTCTAAAAAAATCTTAGAAAATAAAACAAATCAGATATCATTAATTTTATTTAATGTGGACCGTCTAAAAGATATTAATCTTTTATATGGTAGCCAATGTGGAGATAAAGTAATAAAAATTGTAAGTGATATAATCAAAAAAAATGTTTCATTATATGGAGTAGTCTACCGCTTAGATGGAGACACATTTTGTGTAGTTGCTGTTAAAGAAAAATTTAGTATAATGCAAACTATTTCTGAAAAAATCAGGATGGAAATAGATAAAAAAGTTATCATTGTTGATAATAATAAAATAAATATTTCTGTATCGGCTGGTGGCTATCATGGTGAAATTACAAGTGAAAAAATTGATGACTATATTGAATTAGCTCAACAATCATTATTTTGTTCTAAATATCATGGGAGAAATCGTGTAATGTTAAATAATCAAATGGTTTATTATCCTAAAGTTATTTAGTTATGTAAATAAATATTACAAAAACCATTAAACTAACTATGTAGAATTCTTTTAATTTTAGATAATAAATGGTATAATATGTACATGGAGGAATGTTTATGAAACTAAATAAATTAATTGACCACACCCTTTTAAAACCACAAGCAACAGTAAATAATATTGTAGAATTATGTGAAGAAGCTAAAAAATATGACTTTAAATCTGTATGTGTTAATCCAACACATGTTAAACATTCAAAAGATTTATTAAAAGACACAGATGTTTTAGTTTGTACTGTTATTGGGTTCCCATTAGGAGCAAATTCAATAGAGACGAAGGTTTTTGAAACGAAAAATGCAATTCAAAACGGTGCAGATGAAATTGATATGGTTATTAATATTGGTAGAGCAAAAATCAATGATTTTGATTATATCGAAAAAGAAATTAGATCAGTAGTTGAGGCTGCAGATGGCAAACTTGTTAAAGTCATAATCGAAACATGCTTGTTAACTGAAGCAGAAAAAATTAGTTGCTGTCAAGCAGCAAAATCAGCAAAAGCTATGTTTGTTAAAACCTCTACAGGTTTTTCAACAGGCGGGGCAACTAAAGAAGATGTTGCCTTAATGCGAAAAACTGTAGGTGATTTAATGGGTGTTAAGGCATCAGGTGGAGTTCGTAGTAAAGAAGACTGTATAATAATGATTAAAAATGGTGCTACTAGAATTGGAACTTCAAATGGTGTTAAAATTATGGAAAATGAAAAATCAAATAATGAATATTAATTATAGGAGGAAACAATGACTGTACCTACACCACATATTGAAGCAAAGGATGCTTCTTTAATCGCTGAAACTGTATTATTACCAGGTGATCCTTTACGGGCAAAATTTATTGCCGATAATTTTTTAGAAGATGTAGTGCAATTTAATGCTGTAAGGAATATGTTTGGTTATACAGGAACCTATAAAGGAAAAAGAATATCAGTTATGGGCTCAGGAATGGGGATGCCATCAATTGGAATTTATAGCTATGAATTAATTCATTTTTATGGAGTTAAAAACTTAATTCGAGTTGGTTCTTGTGGAGCAATGCAACCAAACTTGAAGTTATATGATATAGTGATTGCTATGACAGCTTCAACAAATTCAAACTTTATCCACCAATATGGACTTCCTGGAACTTATGCTCCATGTGCTAGCTTTGAGTTATTGAATAAAGCTGTTAAATTAGTTGAATCAAAAAATTACCCTTATCATGTTGGTAATATTTTATCAAGTGATGTATTTTATGACGAGGACTCTGATAGTTGGAAAAAATGGGCAAAGATGGGTGTTTTAGCGGTTGAAATGGAAGCAGCTGCGCTTTATGCTATCGCTCAAAGAGCATCAGTTAACGCTTTAACAATTTTAACTGTATCAGATTCTTTAGTTACACATGAATTAACTACTTCAAGTGAACGTCAAACAGCTTTTACAAATATGATAGATGTAGCTTTAGGATTAGCTTAATATAACAAAGAAAGATTGGTATTTAAACCAATCTTTCTTTGTTATTAACAACATCTTGGTTATTTATACCAACTATAAATATTGTATTTTTACTTAGATTTGTAAATAATAAATAATAGCTATAAAAAGAGGTGTAATTATGGAGAGATCAAATTATAAAACAAATGGACTTAATGTTACCTTGATTAAAACAGATAAATTTAAAACAGTTGATCTTGTTTTGAATTTTCGTAACTATTTGCGTAAGGAGACAGTTACTTCAAAAGCATTAGTTCCATATGTATTAAAATCAGCAACAGAAAAGTATGGAAACAAAAGAGAAATAAATAGAAAACTAGAAAAATTGTATGGAGCTAATTTAGGAATATCAATAAATAAACAAGGAATATTACAAGTGATTTCCTTTAGGATTTCTATTGTAAATGATATTTATTTATCAAATGAATCTTCGCTAATTGATGATGCCTTTGCTTTCTTACATGAAATCATTTTCAATCCAAAACTAGAAAATGGAGTTTTTACTGAAAAAGTTGTTTTAGAAGAAAAACGCTTGCTAAAAGATCAATTTATATCATTATATAATGATAAAATACGTTATGCTTATAATAAATTGATTGAAGAAATGTGTAAAGATGAAATTTATCGATTTCGGGCATTAGGGCAAATGGAAGATTTAGACAATATAACAAACGAGTCATTGTTTAATGTATATAAAGATTTATTGAAAAATGATACTGTAGATTTATTGGTTACTGGTGATATCGATGAAAATCGTATTAAAAAGTTAATTGAAAATAACCTTAAATTTGAAGATAGAACGGATATAAACGAAGTTGTTGATAAAGAATCAAAAGAAATTAGTAAGGTAAAAAAAACGTTTGAGTATCAAGATGTGAGTCAAGCTAAGATTAATATTGGTTTTAGAACAAATACAACTGGTCTTGATAAAGATTATTATCCTTTATTATTAATGAATGCAATGCTTGGAGTATATCCTCATTCATTATTATTTCAGAATGTCAGAGAGAAAGCTAGTTTATGTTATTACATTGCAAGTAATATTGATAAAGCTAAAGGAATTATGGTTATTTATGCTGGAATCAATAAAGATGATTATGATAAAGCCCATGATTTAATCCTAGAACAAATTCGTAAATTGCAAGTCGGCGAGATTGATGAAAAGCTTCTCTTAAATTCAAGCAAAGCTCTAGTAAACGATTTGCTTGAAATTGGTGATAACCCAATAGGCATTTTAGCAAGTAATTATTCACATCTGCTTTATCAAGAAGAATTTGATATTGATTTGATAACAAAGAAAATAAATGAGGTAACTAAGGAAGAAATCCAAAATGTTGCTAAAAAAATTAAAGAAGACACAATCTTCTTTCTAGCAAAAGAAGAGGTGAAAGAATAATGGAAAAAATAGTATATGATAACTTAAAAGAAGAACTTTATTATGAGCAATTAGATAATGGTTTAAATGTTTATATATTACCGAAACGAGGTTTTAATAAATATTATGCAACTTTTACTACGAAATATGGGTCAATTGATAATAAGTTTATTCCAATTGGGAAAAAAGAATTAATTACTGTACCAGATGGCATTGCTCATTTTTTAGAGCATAAAATGTTTGAAAGTGAAAAAGGTGATGCCTTTGATAAGTTTACAGAATTTGCAGCAAAATCAAATGCCTATACATCATTTAATAGAACAGCTTATTTGTTTTCATGTACTTCATTTTTTGAAGAAAATTTAAATTTGCTATTAGACTTTGTCCAAGAACCGTACTTTACTGAAGATAATGTTGAGAAAGAAAAAAATATTATTGCTCAAGAAATAAGTATGTATGATGATAATCCTGAATGGCGTTTATATTTTGGTACTATTCAAAATATGTTTAAAGATAATGTTGTGAAAGTAGATATTGCGGGAACAGAGGAATCTATTTATAAGATTACAAAGGACTTATTATATGAGTGTTATAATACCTTTTATCACCCAGCAAATATGGTACTATTTGTAGTTGGTGATGTTGATATTGAAAAAACGTTTGACCTTATTCGTAATAATCAAAGCAAAAAGGAATTTGACTCATTTACAAAATTAGAAAAAAATTATGTTTTTGAATCAAACAAAGTTGCTAAAAAAGCTGAAACATTAGAAATGGATGTGGCAACTCCTAAAATCGCTGTAGGAATAAAAAATAACGAATCGCGTTTACTTGGTAATGAATTAATGAAATATGAGATTGCTTTAGATATAATTTTTGATTATTTATTTAGTAATAGTTCGGAAAGCTATCAAGAATTATTAGATGAAGAGTTAATAAATAATACATTTAGTTATGAATTATCAATTGAATATTCCTATGGATTTGGAATAATTAGCAGTGATACTGAAAAACCAGAGGAGTTAATAAAGCGACTAAAAGAAATTTTAATAAGCGCTCGTAATTTAAAAATAAGTGAAGAAGATTTCACGACGATCAAAAATAAAATCCTTGGTGATTCAATTAAATCACTTAATTCACCTGAGGCAATCGCCAATTCTTTTACTCGTTATAAATTTTGTGAGATGGATATGTTTGAAGCTATAAAAGCATATGAAAATCTCACATTAGAAGATTTAGAAGCTGTATTACCTTTCTTTGATGAAAAGGCGTTAACATCGATGACAATATTACCTAAAAACAATTAAACTAAAGAGGCTTATAACTTATGAGTTACAAGCCTCAATTTATGCCTATGGGTTGTTTTTAAAATTTATTATAAAAAAATATTTTTGAATGTTAACTTTTAATGTCGAACAATGTCATTTGTGATATAATTATTTTAATGATTTGTTTTTTTGGAGGAAGTATGAAACAATATTTAGATTTGTGTCAATATATTTTAGACAATGGAACATACAAAAATGATAGAACTAATACAGGGACCATTTCTACATTTGGTTATCAAATGCGTTTTGATTTGGCTAAAGGTTTTCCTTTATTAACAACTAAAAAACTACATTTAAAATCTATAATACATGAATTATTATGGTTTATAAATGGAGATACTAATATAAAATATTTGCAAGAAAATGGTGTTAGAATTTGGAATGAATGGGCTGATGAAGACGGTAATTTAGGACCAGTTTATGGACATCAATGGCGGAAATGGGAAAACAAAGATGGACGTGTGATTGATCAGCTGAGTAATTTAATTGATCAAATTAATTTGAATCCTAGTTCTCGTAGATTAATAATATCGGCATGGAACGTAGGAGATTTGGAAAAAATGGCTTTGCCACCTTGTCATTTATTATTTCAATTTTATGTAAATAATAATAAATTATCTTGTCAACTTTATCAAAGGTCTGCTGATGTTTTTTTAGGTATTCCCTTTAATATTGCATCTTACAGTCTTTTTACAATGATGATTGCCCAAGTATGTGGTTTAGAACCTGGTGAATTTGTTCATACATTAGGAGATACTCATATTTATTCGAACCATCTTGAACAAGTTAAATTACAATTAACTAGGATCCCAAAATCATTACCAAAGTTAAAAATGAATCAAAATGTGACTTCAATATTTGATTTTAAATATTCGGATTTTGAATTAGTTGATTATAATCCTGATCCTCATATTAAAGGAAAGGTAAGTGTATAATGTGTTTTCAATTATTGTTGCGTTTGATAAAAATCAATTAATAGGCAAAAATAATAAAATGCCTTGGCATTACCCCGAGGATTTAAAATATTTTAAAAAAATTACGACAGGAAAGAAAGTAGTGATGGGTAGCAACACTTACAAATCGATTTTAAGTTATCTACATAAACCATTACCAAATCGTCATAATATTGTGATTTCTTCAAAATGCGAATTATATCAAGATGTAGAATGTTATAGTAGCATTGAGCAATTTATTAAACAATATAAAGCAACTAAAGAAGAAATATTTATAATTGGTGGTAAAACAATTTATAATTATTTTATCAATTTCGCAGATCGTTTATATATTACTCATATAGACAAGGAATTTAATGGTGATACTTATTTTCCTGATTTTAAATATGATGACTATAAATTGTTAACAAAGAAAACGATTGATGAACTATGTTTTTGCATCTATGAAAGAAAGGTGAAGTACAGTGACTAGGGTTTATTTGATGCCTAAAGTAATAATTTTAATGCTAATTATGTTATATTTTTATAAGGAACTGACATGGTTTTCAGTACTATTTACATTGCTTATTTCGATTGTGGTAGTTTCGGTTTTTCATATATTGGAAATATATCTACATGGGAAATTTTATTTATCATTAATTAAAAAAGGAAAACATGTCCCACCCGAGAAAATTTACAGTGTTGTACATCGATACATGGGACTTGTTAATAAAATTTTAAGAGTAAATGTTATTGTTTATAATTATGAATATTTTGATAAATCTAAAAATTATCTTATAACACCTAATCATCAAAGCAATGCTGATATAACAGTATTGCTAGAAGCATTTAAATCACCATTATTTTTTGCGGCTAAAAGTTCTTTATCAAAAGTAATTCTTGTAAAAGATTGGATGAAGTTATTGGGATGTTTATTTCTTAAAAAAAATGATATACGAAGTCAAATAGTAGTTATGAATGAGGTAGCCTATAAACTAAAAAATGGTGAAAGTGTAATCATATTCCCAGAAGGAAAACGATCATTTTCCGCAACGATGAATGATTTTAAAGCTGGAACATTTAAAATGGCAACAAAGACAAAGGTTGATATTTTACCAGTAACTATCAATCATATTTATAAAATACGTAAGCATTTTCCATGGAGAGGTACTGAAGTTCATGTCACTATTCATGAACCATTAAATTATGAGGATTATAAAGAATTAGGAACTAAGGTCCTTGCTAATAAAGTTCAACAAATTATTGAAAATAAAATTGAATATCATTAATCAAAACAAATCATCTCTATATAGTACACTAAAACTATTTAGGGATTTTTTTTCAATAATAAAATATTTATTTTACTTTTATATTAGGCACTAATAAAATATTGCATCATAAAATAGATAATGGTAAAACTTTCATCATATTACCAACATATATTTCATAAATTATAATGATAAAAAAAATTAGGAGATGAAAATAATGAAATATACTATCCCATATGATGACAAAATAACATTACCTCATATTAAAAAAATTGACAGTATTGGAATTAACGCTGATAATTTGAATTACGATCAAAAAGAGTTATTAGGTGAGGTTATTATTTCTGGCGAATATTTACTTGACAATAGTAAAGATATTATGGAATTTAGCCATGATATCCCTGTTTCATTTTTAATTGATGATGAGACTATTTCACCACATGTTAATATATCTAACTTTAAATATGAATTAATTCCCGGTAGGGGAATTGAAGTTATGTTTGACTTAGATGTTATTCTTTCTGAGATAACAGAAGAAGAAAAAGAAAGCATTGCTCGTAGTTCAAAAAAATCTAACCACGACAAAGAGCTTATTGCTGAAAATATTGAAGAGGATGAAAAAGACAAATCTGATGAAGAGGAAATTAAGAAATTTCAAAATAAAATCGATAATGATTTAGACGGTATTATTAATAGTCGTAATGATGCAGACGATACATTAGAATTAGAACCAATTGAAGATAATGATATTGATGATTTTGAATTCAATACTAATTTAATGCCAACAATGGAATCTTTTGATACAAGCTTTGTTCCAAGAGATAATGATAAATTTACGACTTATAAAATATTACTTGTAGAAGATAATGAGAACATTGATGAGTTATTAGAGGCAAGGAATCTTCCAAAAGCATTAATTTGTAATGAATATAAATTTGATAAAAAGATTGTTTTAAAAATAGAAAATGAGCAATTTTAATCAAGCATTAATTGATCATATTGAAAAGAGTTATAATCTAAAAATTGTTCAAATTGTCCCAATAAATGGAATATTAAAAATTAAAACTAAGAAAAAAAAATATTACATATTGAAAGAAACTAGTAGAAAAGAAGTAGTGGATGTTTATTATTTTCTATTATCACAAAAATTTTCTAATTTTATTATGCCAGAATTTACTGTTTACAAGCAATTGTTTACAAATTTTGATAATCAAATTTATTATTTGTTGCCATATTTAGATGATATTGATTATCCAACTGAAAAAAAACTAATTGATTATATTGACTTATTATATAAATTACATCAAAAAACAACCATTAGGAAAAGGTTTAATAAAACTCAATTTAATCGTTTGTATAAAAAAAAGTTAAAACAACTAGAAAGACAGTTTCAACTTTTAGATTATTATATTGTCGAATGTGAAAATAAAGAATATAAGTCAGTGTTTGATTGGACTTATGCAGTTAAATATTATGAAATAATGTATATTAAAAATATCGTTTTAAAGCTACAAACACAAATTGATGAATTAGTAGAAAATATAGATAAATATGATTATTGTATTATCCATAACAATCCTAGTATTGATCACTTTGTTGTAACAAATGAATTGAACTATTTAATTAGTTTTGATTATAGTACAATTAGTTTTAAAGTCCATGATTATATAAAATTGTTTATTGATTATAGTGAATATGAAGTAGATTGGTTATCTTTAATTATTAATGATAATGTTTCTAAATTTGAATTTTACTATTTTATATTTAATGTATTGTTTTATATCATCAAAAATTTTGAAATAACATTCTTAAGCAAAAATAATAATTTAGAGTCAATTAATATTTTAATTCATAATTTATATGTTGCCTCAAAGGCAATTGAGTTATACCAAAAATATGAATCAATAGAATCTTCTACCGAAAAACAAGAATAAACATTCAACCATTAGTAAAATAATAAATAAAATGAAATTTACTGTTGTAAAACAAAAGATCATCAATAAAAATTGATATACACAAATAACTGTGCAATAACTTAATAAACAATTTCTTCTACGATACATTTTTTAAACTCCTTTCAATCTATATAATATTTTATGATTTAATGATAAAATGTGTAAGATAAAAACAAATAATTATTGTATTTTTATTGAAAATTGTGTACAATAATATAAAGTATTAATAACTGTGACCAGGAGGAGTAAAAATATGCTTCTTTATAGAGAAGAACTGTTTGGTGGAAAGTTCTAAGAAAGTATTTTGAAGGTAGCCTGTTGAGTTGGTGTTATGAATTTAGTAGTAATATCCGTTCTCCGCGTTAAGGATTAGAGTTGGAATTATTTATAATTCAATTAGGATGGTACCGCGAGATTAGTCGTTCCTTTATGGAGCGATTTTTTTTATATTTGGAGGCGATACGCATGGATATAAAATTACTAAAAATGCCTATTATTGAAACTAAACGGCTTTTGTTAAGGCCAGTGAATATTAATGATGCTGCTGACATGCTTGAATATGGAACAGATCCGATTGTTACTAAGTTTTTAAGTTGGGAACCATATGAAACTTTGGAAGACGTGTTTAACTCATTACAAAATTATTTCTTTAAGCGAATTGAAAATAACCTCCCTGAAGCACAGGCAATAATATTAAAAGCAGAAAATAAAATGATTGGTTTATGTGATTATGTTCAATTAGATACTAAAAACTATTGTGGTGAAATTGGCTATTTACTAAATAGACTATACTGGGGGAAGGGGTATATGGTTGAAGCGTGTCAAGAAGTAATTAAATTAGGTTTTGAGCGTTTTAACCTAAAGCGTGTTCAAATCTCACATGATGTAAACAATTATCAAAGTCAAAGAGTCATTAAAAAACTAGGCTTTACTTTTGAGGGCATTAAACGTAATGGTTTAGTAAAATGGGATGGGACAATTTGTACACTAAAAACATATTCCATAATTCAAAAGGAATTTATTAACAAAGAATTACCATGGCAAAAAAAACAAGAAAAGGAGTAATTTATGAAAAATAAAGAATTAGCTAAAAAATACAATCATTTAGAAGTAGAAGAGGGAAAATATCAGTTTTGGATAGATAATGAATTTTTTAAAGCTGATGTATTATCAAATAAACCTCATTATACTATAGTTATCCCACCGCCTAATGTTACTGGTAAACTTCATTTAGGCCATGCCTGGGACACAACTCTACAAGATATGATAATTAGAAGAAAAAGAATGCAAGGTTTTGATGCTTTATGGCTACCGGGAATGGATCATGCCGGCATTGCTACGCAGGCCAAAATTGATGAAAAATTAAGAAAAACAGGTGTCTCTCGTTATGATTTAGGTCGAGATAAATTTTTAGAGGTTGCCTGGAGTTGGAAGAAAGAATATGCGGATTTTATACGTGCTCAGTGGGAAAAATTAGGATTATCTTTAGATTATTCTCGTGAACGCTTTACATTAGATGAAGGCTTAAACAAAGCTGTAAATGAAGTGTTTGTTCACTTATATAATAAAGGACTAATTTATCGTGGAGAACGGATTATTAATTGGGATGTTCAAGCTCAAACAGCGTTATCAAACATAGAAGTAGAACATAAGGAAATTGAAGGGGCATTTTATTACTTTAAATATCTGATTGAAAACGGTGATGGAGAATATTTAGAAGTAGCTACAACAAGGCCAGAAACGATGTTTGGCGATGTAGCAGTTGCCATAAACCCTAATGATAAAAGATATGCACATTTAGTAGGTAAAAAAGTATTAGTGCCAGGAAATAAATTACCTGTACCAATCATTTTAGATGATTATGTTGATATGGAGTTTGGTACTGGTGCTGTTAAGGTTACACCTGCACATGACCCAAATGATTTTGAGATTGGTAATCGTCACAATTTATTGCGACCAATTTGTCTTAACCAAGATGGAACAATGAATGAATTAGCATTAAAATATAAAGGATTAGATCGATTTATTTGTCGTAAACAACTTGTAGAAGATTTACAAATAGAAGGACTTGTAATAAAAATTGATAAACATCTTCATTCAGTTGGTCACAGCGAACGTACTGGAGTTATAGTTGAACCATATTTATCAAAACAATGGTTCGTTAAAATGAGACCTTTAGCTGATAAAGTTTTAGAAAATCAACAAGATGCACAAAAAAAGGTTAAATTCTATCCGGAAAGATTTGAAAAAACTTTGAACCAGTGGATGGAAAATGCCTATGATTGGTGTATTTCACGACAATTGTGGTGGGGACATAGAATACCCGCATATTATTCAATTAAAACTGGTGAAGTAATTGTTTCTGCAACACCTCCTAAAGATATTGAAAATTATAGACAAGATGAAGATGTTTTAGATACTTGGTTTTCTTCAGCACTTTGGCCATTTTCAACACTAGGATGGCCGAATTTAGATAGTGAAGATTATAAAGCTTACTTTCCAAATGACATCTTAGTAACTGCCTACGACATCATCTTTTTTTGGGTAGCTAGAATGATTTTTCAATCATTAGAGCTTACAAATTCAAGGCCATTTAAAAATGTTTTAATCCATGGCTTAATTCGTGATGCCGAAGGTCGTAAAATGAGTAAGTCATTAAATAACGGAGTTGACCCCATGGATGTCATTGAAAAATATGGTTGTGACAGCCTGCGTTATTTTTTAACTACTAATTCAGCACCAGGACAAGATTTGCGCTATATTGAGGAAAAACTTGAGGCTTCTTGGAACTTCATTAATAAAATTTGGAATGCTTCACGTTATGTTTTAATGAATTTATCTGATGATAATTTTGAATCAATTAAAATTAATATTGATAAATTAAACGTTTCTGATAAATGGATTTTAAATCGCCTTAATGAAACCATTAAAAATGTTGATTATAATTTTGAAAAATATGAATTTGGTGAGGTTAGTCGTCATTTATATAGTTTTATTTGGGATGATTATTGTGACTGGTATATTGAAATGTCAAAATTAACTTTATATGGTGAAGGTGAAACAGCTAAACAAACAACTAGAGATGTTTTGTTGTTTGTATTAGATAATATATTAAAATTACTACATCCATTTATGCCATTTGTGACAGAAGAGATTTATCAATCAATTCCTCATGAATGTGAATCAATTACTATTAGTAATTGGCCAGCTGTAAATTCTGACTTTGAGTTTACTGCTGAAGTTAACGTAATGAATTCATTGCAAGAAATAATAAGGGCAATTAGAAACATGCGAAGTGAGGTTAACTCACCTATGTCTAAACCAATAGACTTAACAATAAAAGTTGCAAATGAAGAATTTAAAAAAGAATTACTACTAAATAAAGCTTATATAATTAAATTTTGTAATGTAGAAAACTTAATTATATGCAACAGCATAGTCGTAAATGAAAAAGTAATGACATCGGTTATTACTAATGGTGAATTATTAGTGCCTTTAAGAGGATTAATCGACATTGAAGCTGAAATAGCTAGACTACAAAATGAATTAGGGAAACTATCACAAGAAGTGGGTAGGTGTGAAAAAATGCTTGCTAATCCTAATTTTGTGAAAAAAGCACCAAGTGATAAGGTTGAAGCAGAAAAACATAAATTATCTGATTATAAAACAAAGTATGAGGCTATTAAAAATAGAATAAAAGACTTATAAAAGTAAAAGAGAGTATTTTTAAATACTCTCTTTGAAAAGTTTTATAAGTTCCATAAAGGAGAAAAGTTTTGGAAAGCATATGGATTATATATATTAGTTTATGTCTGGGAATATTAATTGGTGCCCTAAATATTATTCCTAAAAAAATTATTGTTTATAATGAAAGATTAACTTTGATAGGAATATTTTCGTTATTATTTGTTATGGGATTAAGTATAGGTAGTAAGAAAGATATTATAAATAATCTACATCAGGTAGGTTTGATAGGTTTAATGTATGCTTTTTTTTCTGTTTTATTTAGTATTATAACTGTTTATCTTTTAACTACAGTTATTTTTAGGAGGAAAAATAAATGAAAATGACAATTTATATACTCGTTTTAGTTATTATAGGAATATTTTCTGGTTATTTTTTCCTCGGAAATGAAGTTAATAATTTAGATATATATATATCAGTTATTTTAAATATTACAATCTTTTCAGTAGGAATTACTTTGGGTTTAAATAAAAAAATATTTAAAGAATTAAAAAAAACAGGAAAGAATTTATTGTTATTACCTATTGGTACAATTATAGGTAGCTTACTAGGGGGATTAGTTACAGGAATACTAATAAATCACTCGTTAAGTTTAAGTTTAGCAATTGCATCAGGTTTTGGCTGGTATAGTATTTCAGCAGTTATTTTAACTGAAAATGCAGGTGTAGAAATTGGTAGTATTGCATTTATTACTAATGTTATTAGAGAAATGATGGCTTTCTTATTTATTCCAATAGTAGCTAAAAAATTAACGCCATATACAGCTATTTGTATAGGCGGTGCGACAACAATGGATACAACATTACCACTAATAACAAAGTCAACTAATGAAAAATATGCATTAGTTTCATTTATACACGGTGGGGTATTAAGCTTTCTTGTTCCTGTGCTGGTGCCTTTTTTCGCAAGTATATAAGTGGGTAATCCCACTTTTTTTGTTCCCTTTCAGATAAATAGTAAAAAAAACAAATTAATTGTGATTAAACACAATGCGGTTTTGTCACGTAATAAATTATTTTATAGTTAATAAATAATTAAAGAGTGAAGTTTTTCAACTTCACTCTTTAATGTCTGATAGTTTTGTAATTTCAGATATTATTTCTTGTTTATTATATAGAGGCTCATTGCATTGATAGTTTGAACAAATAAAGCAAGCTATTTCCTCAGAATGGCTTCTATATCCAAGGAATAAATCATTCTTTTTTGAAACATCTTCTTTAAATAATGTAACCGTTGTAGTAAATGGTAAATATTTATCATTAATTAAAGCTAATACTTCTTTTAAACTAGGACTATCTTTTGTTGAAACTAATACGATTTTAGTTTTAGGTACTTTATAAAACATATAACTTGATAACATGAATGTATGTGACGTAGGTGAATCGTTAATTTTTCCAGCAAAATATTCTATTTGTTTTTGAGCTATAGTGTTTTGGTAAATATCATCTGTAATTTCCGCTAAACGGATTAAATTCATTGTCACAATACTATTGCCTGAAGGAATTGCACCATCATAGATTTCCTTTGTTTTCATGATTAGTTCATCACTATCATTACCAGTTTGATAGAGTCCACCTTTATCTGAATCTCTAAACAGATCAAGCATTCTAGTATTTATATCTTGTGCTCTTTCAATATAATCACATTTTCCAGTTGCTATAAATAGTTCTATTAATCCCCATATGAAATAACCATAGTCATCTAAATAGCCTAAATATTTAGCTTCTCCATCTCTATATCTTGCTAGAATTCTACTATCTTTTGTGATTAGATTATCAATAATAAAGCTAACTGCTTTTTCCGCTTCAAAGATATAGAATTTATTATCAAATACTTTTCCGGCAATAGTTAATGCAGCAATCATCATCCCATTTGTAGAGGTCAATATTTTATCATCTTTATAAGGATGAACTCGTTTTTCTCTTTCATTAAATAATTTAACGCGAATTTCCTCTAATTTATCTTGATCAATATTAGTGAATTCGTTATCTTTATGATGAAGTAAGTTTAAAATATTTGCATTTTCAAAATTTCCTGTTTCAGTGATATTAAAGTAATCACAAATAAATTTAGCATCATCATTTGGTAAAATATTTGTAATTTCAGTTTTAGTCCATAGGTAAAATTTTCCTTCAACACCTTCTGAATCAGCGTCAATTGCGGTATAAAATCCACCATCAGGACTTACCATTTCACTTAAAACAAATTTTATTATTTTTTCAGCTATTTCTTTATATAGTTTTTTATGTGTCACTTGATAAAGCTCTGTATAAGCTATTGTTAGAAAGGCATTGTCATAAAGCATTTTTTCAAAGTGAGGTACTAACCACTTTTTATCAACAGAGTATCTAGAGAATCCATATCCGATATGGTCAAAAATACCACCTTTATACATTGAAACTAATGTCTTTTCAACCATATCAATTGCTTTTTGAACATTATTATAAATCCCATATCTTAATAAATATAATAATTGATGTGGTGATGGAAATTTTGGTTGAGAACCAAAACCACCATAATTTTTATCAAAAGACATTTCGAGTGTATTAAAGGCTTTTTCAAAAATTTGTTTATCTATTTCTTGATGGGGATTATCATCTCTGTATTCTCTTATTATTCTAGTTATTTCTTCAGCTGAGTTAAGAATTTCACTTTTATTTTCTTTCCACTTATCATAAGCTTTGTTTAGTAATTCCATGATTCCATTATGGTTACCATAAGATATTTTTGGGAAATAAGTTCCTGCATAAAAAGGTTTCATGTCAGGAGTCATTAAGATTGTAAGAGGCCAACCACCACTTCCTGTTAGTGCTTGACATACTTCCATATAAATATTATCTATATCAGGCCTTTCTTCACGATCGACTTTAATAGAAATATATTTTTCATTTAATACAGATGCCACTTCATTATCTTCAAATGATTCTCTTTCCATAACATGGCACCAATGACAAGTACTGTATCCAATACTTAAAAAGATAGGTTTATCTTCGCTTCGAGCTTTAGAAAAAGCCTCCTCACTCCAAGGATACCAATTGACTGGATTATGGGCATGCTGGAGTAGATACGGAGACTTTTCGTCTGCCAATCTATTGGCTACTTCTTCGCTGTTCATAATATCAACCCCTTCTATTTTAAAAAATAATTCATTATTTATTGTACCCTTATAATAGGAATATATAAACCGATATGCTTTGAACATCAAAAAAGCACAGGAATTATTCCAGTGCTAAAAGCTTTGGTTCTATAATATCTGGTGTGGGTGAAAACTCACATCAGTTTTTTTGTACACAAAAAGAGACATAAATCCAATTTCC
>NSKI01000023.1 GCA_003586005.1 Haloplasmatales bacterium 4B
GATTATATTAACTGGTACAATAACATAAGAGTCCATGGAAGTTTAAATTATTTATCACCAGTTGAATATAGAAGAGGAATGTCTATATAAAAATTGTTTTAAAAAGTGTTGCCATTCCAATACAAGGAAATCCCATGTTCTTTATTGTATCAATAAAAAGTTTTAACTGTATAAAATTTGTTGAAAAGCACACATTAAACCCGATTATATTTGGTTTCAAATCTTCAATTTTCTCATAATATTGATCAATACGCATATTATATAGACTGTACACATTTATCTTATTATTCTTCAGTATTGAATGAATAATAGAATTAATAGGATCAGAATTCAAATTTCGTTGAAGAATTAAATTATGAGCACTTAATAACAAAACATTTTTTTCCATACACAAACTTGAATATTATATTTAGGTTAAAGTAATAGACAACCTTTAAGTCCATTTTATTTATCTATCAATAAAATTTATATTCTTAACTATTTTGCGAAAGCCTTACCTTTTTATTTCACCGCAATAAACGTACCATATTCTTTAGGGATTTCAATTATTCCAGCAGCATTCTTTTGCGTTTCGTAAAAATCTATCATTTTAGTTTTTTGACTTTCACTTAAACCTTTCATGGATGTCATTGAATATATATATTCCACCAAATCATTAGATTCTGATATTTCTAACTTGTCATAATATTCCTTGCGTTGGACATTTGCAAAGTACCTACGAAGCTGCTCATCACCATTCTGAAGTGTAAACGAAACATTAGTTTTGTTTTCAGTAACAAGGTGTAACTCTTTTAATGTATCGAATATAAATTTTGTTAAACCATTTTCGCCGAAAGTCGCTGTATAAAATTTACCACCCTTCTTTAATACTCTGTATACTTCACACAGCGCTTTGTCTATGTTAGGTACATGATATAGCATTGAGTTTGCTATTATTATATCAAATGTATCATTATCATATGGTATATCTTGAATATCAATCTTTTTTATATTCACAGGCGATTTTGCATATTCATTTCGCAAATATTCGACCATTCCATCAGAAAAATCAGACAAAACAAGTTTAAACTCAGGAACTATATCACTAATGTGATTTTTCCACAAATCGCCTTTTCCACTACCTAGTTCTAAAATACTGCACTCCGTTGGAAAATTATATTGTTCATATAGCCATGACGTAAAACCTTTTTTATTTACACTATATTTTTCATGTAAGTTTTTGCGTTCATTCAACGCCAACACATTCTCATATTGCTTCTCTACGTATTCACTTTCTCTCATCTTTTTATAATCTAACATTTTTACAGCACATATTGACTAAAGAAATATCTTTTTTCAATACTTTCCTTTCATTCATAATTTGCAAATTTATAACTCACCACTATATACTTTTACTAATTTAATTTCTCTACTTTTTTTATAACAATTTCATATAAATTTTTAAATATCTTTATATGTTCAAAATCCATGTCTGATACATCAAACTCAATACCAAACTCTGATTCGATTTCCATTATAAGTGATACAAACTCAAGAGATGAAAATCCTCTATCTAATACTAAATCAGTATTATCTTCAATTTCGGTTACCCCTCCTTCCTCTGTATATTTGTTTATAATATCAAATAATTTTATCTTTTCTATTTTTTGATTCATTATATTCAAATCCTCCTTTTTTATTAGACAAATGGTCAATAATTTCTAACTTAATATAGGATGAGTTCTATATATTTTATAAAATAATAATTAAATATATCATAATTATCTACCTAATGTAATTCTACATCCCTTCAAATTTTGACGTTCTTCCATCTCATTCACTATTATTTCATTTAAAACGGATGAAAACTTATCAAATCCAGTAGGATATTTAATAATATATGCATTTATGTTTTTTATTCCCTGTAATAAATTAACCATAACTCTCTTAGCATCAATAATTTTGTTTCTTCCGGTTTTATTATATTCCACTTTAAAAAAATATCAATATATCTGAAATAATATATCTACAACATTTTATAAATCACATTAAAAGACAACAAATTTTTTTAACATTTCTACTCGAGTTACATCTCTAATTCACCCTAAAAAGTTACATAAATTTACACAAACTACTTGACAAGCTCTAGAAAACGGTAGTGCTGTTTAAGGGATTCTGTTGTAAATACTTTTAATTCTTCTTGTTAAAAAATCACTTACTTCAGCATTAGGAAAACTGTTTCAATTATACATATATCGTTTTCTTTTAATAACGATGATATTAGTTTTTTTCTTTATTAATTATTTATTGTTGGTCAAAAGTTTGTATTGACGTATTAATTATATTTAACTCTATCTCTTTCTCTATCTATATCTCTGGTGGGAGAATGTCGGACATTTGTCCTATTAATTTTTTAGATTCGTTTTTTCAATTTTCTTACGATATAATTAGTATTAGATTACCTTAAACAGTGATCCTTCACCATTTAAATAATCATGAATAGCTGTAATCTTTAACTGTTTTGAATATTACTTATTTCTATGTTTATCATCAACTGCTTTTCTCCTAATGCATGCCCTAATTGGGCATATGATTTAAAACCGTTATTATACCTTAATTGCTTTTAGCTTCACTTCTTTACTATATTTAGCTTTTCTTTCCATAAGAAAAGATTCCCTTTCTGTATTAGTACAATTTATTTTTTTGTACTGTCTACTTAAAGGGATCATATTAAAATCAATAGCTTTTTTCTCTATCATTAAACAACTTTTTCCCATCTTTTATTACTAATATCAATGTATTCAAAGAAGCGAAAATTATTAATACACTTACCATTAAATAAACAATTTTAGCACCTAAATTACTTAACACTGGTGCTAAAAAAACAAAAAAAAGACTCATACCTATTAATAAAACAAATTCAACAATCTCCATAAAATAAGAAATTCTTTTCCATTTTGTTTTTTTATATAAAACATTAACAACAACGGCATAAAGACCTACTATAATTAAATACCATAAATCTATATTAGTCAAAAAAATATTAGATATTTGTCGAATGAATAATCCAAATGCTAGAAAAGCCAATGTCAAATCCCTCATAAACTCCTCCTTTTTTTCTTATTATATCTCTTAAAAATATATTAAACAACCTAGAAGAAGTAAAAATTTTCAGCATTTGTAAAATTTTACACCTATCTAGGTTTACCCCTTTACTTCATTATAGTAATATTTGGTAAACCACCCGTTAAACGAGATAATTCATCGTTAGAGAACGTATACGTAACTCCTTTAGTATTTAGTGCTTCTTCATAAGCAGAAACGAATTATGTATAATATAATATGGTTTTTATTCATATTTTCCTAATATTTTCAATCATTTTCTATATTGTCAATAGATGAGTTAATAATTTTATATCATTTTAAAAATATAAATAAAACTTTTTTAGTATTTTTAATAATAGACCTCCATTTATTTCTTCGTAAGGCTCATTCTAAAATGAAATTCAATTAAAAAAGTCCATAGTGGATTATTCTGTTTTATGATTAATTTGCGAAAAAAACATACATTTTATAACTAAATACATTAATAACGAATAATTCACCATGTTTTGAATATAGTTTAACGTCTTCTTTCCAATCAACCTGAGCTTGTTTTCCAGGTGGAGTTTCATATCTAACTAATGATTTGTTGGTGCCATTTTTTTATTTAATTTGTTTTTGTTTATATATATTTGGAATAGTTTGAATAAGTTCCAATATCAGTATATTTATCTACTAAATATTCATAAATTTCCTTTTTATTAATACCTGTAATAGATAGTTTATCTTTAATTTCATTAAAAATAAATATCTAGTTTTGATGGCTTATTTCTTTTTTTAGGCCTTCCTTTGTAGTACTTTTTAACAGTTCTATAATCACAATTATATTTTCTAGCTAATTCTTCAAAGTTTGGTTTCATATTTAATCCTCTAAATAAATGTAGTTCACTTAATAATGTAATCATTTTATATACCTCCTAAGAATAGTATATCAAAAAGGAATGTAGGAAAAGCGACATTTTTATATTCCACTTTTTTTACATTCTTATATTACCATTTACAACTACTTAAAGAACGTTCTAAACTAAATATTAAAGATTATAAAAGAGTATACTGCTTCAAATATTTTTTCAATTATATTATATTATAAAAGTATAAATACCAAAATTATTATTATATCATTTCTTGTTCTTTTCACATTTCGTCATCTAATATGACTTAACAAATCATAAATGATATAATTAAACAAACTAATTAAATTCTAGAGTGAAGGTAATTAATTATGAAAAGTTCAAATAAACATAATAATTATGATAATATAATCATATACCAATATTTTTTAAATTATTCTGATAATCTTAAAGATCTTTGTGATTTAGAAATGAAATCTATCTTTGGATTCATTCCAAGAAATAAATTCTTTACAACATCAATTTATATTGATCCATCAAGAAGTATATTTATTAAAGGTTGCTTAGCTATTCTTTATCTAGAAAACAGTTTAGAAGACTTAGAAAGAGCAATTAGAAATGATCAATTATTTTATGAAGACTATAAAATTCGTTTTATTAAATTAGATGATGATGTGAAATACGAAGATAGACTAAAAGCACTAAGAGCGATTGGGTTTGCGATAGAAGGTAATTTTGCACTTCATAACCCTAGTATTAAATTAGCATTAACCAAAATAAACAAAAAATGGATCTTTGGTCATTATATAAAAAATGATAGTACATGGATTGATCGAAAACAAAAACCATTTAACTATTCATATGCTCTTGATAATAAAATAGCAAAAACTCTAATTAACATAGCAATTGGAAACAATTTTAATTTAAATGTCGTTGACCCTTGCTGTGGAATTGGTACTGTAATAATTGAAGGTCGCTATATGGGTGTCGATATTAAAGGTTTTGATGTAAATCAAAATGTAGTTAATAAGTGTAATAAAAATCTTAAATTTTTTGGATTTAATGATAATGTTAAAAATAAAAATATACTTGATATAACAAATCTTTATGATGTAGCTATTGTAGATTTACCATATGGTAAATTTTCTAAAACATCATTAAAGGAACAAACATTAATTATTAAAAAAACAAAACAAATTGCTAGAAAAGCAATTATTGTTTCGATGGATGATATGAGTGAATTAATTAATGCATGTGGTTTTACCATTATCGAAAAATGTTTTGTACAAAAAAGAGATAAATTTAGTCGATATATTACAAATTGCTACTAGAGATTAAACTATCAAGAACTGCTATTTTTTCAGAAGTTTTTGTTGCATTTATGACTTTTAGCAATACTCCTAAAAACCAAAAGTATAGGTTTTCCGTTCTTACCTATTATTCTTGTTGGTACTACTAAAAACATTTTAAATAATAAATGATGTCCATCATCAATTAATAGATTCTTCATAACATTCACATCCTTCTATATTGTTTCAAAACTTATACAAATTGCGTCTTAATTGCTATAAACCAATATTAATTATTAACCATTTGTCTATTGGACCTATATGACGGTCGTTTATTAATCTAATTACTGGTCATATTATATTACACTATTTAGCAATACCTAATAGTAAAGATTTAGTAATACATATTTAGGGGAGTAATTTTTGAGTATTTTATCAAATTGATTCATTACATCTAATGGCTTTGTTGAGTCCTTTTTCTACAAATGCAAATAGGAAGCAACTTGGGATGGGTAATAAAAATTAAGTCCTGTTAACTAGTTATTGAAAAGATTAATATTTTAAATATACATATGTTATGTTCTAGTTATGACAACTATTCTAACGCATAGGGATATAACAAAAAAAGGTTGTTTCCAACCTTGTTCATTGTTTTAACTTAATATAATTAATATGGTGGAGATGGGGTGTATATAACTATATTCCGCTACGATTAAAAAGAATGATATTTATATATCATCAGTCCATATTTAGAAAAAACCTTTATAATGTAAAACGGAGTTTATTACTCTTAGAATCACCACTTGTCTTTAGCTTTCTTTTACTACATAAAAGATTAAATATTTTTTAAAAGGTAACATTCTAATATCGGCTACTTTATATTCTATATACTTAGTGTATACTCCTTTATTAGGAAATACTTCTAATTGTTCCACCTGAAGTATTCTTACTTTATTCTTCTAATAGACTTAATATTTTTTCTTTAAGTTTTATGAACCCTTCTTCCTTTACTACACTCTCTTTAGGATTGTTAATTAATCTATTTGTATAGTCTATATCATAGCTCTTTACAATACTCTTTTCTCCTCTTCTCATAACATAAATCTTAGTTCCTAGCAATAAAGCTTCATCAATATCATGAGTTACAAATAAAATAGTGGAATTATTTTTGTTCCAAAGGTCTCTAATCATAATCTGCATTTTCTTTCTTGTGAAACTATCCAATGCACCAAATGGTTCATCCATTAAAATGACTTCAGGATTGTTGGCAAGCGTTCTAGCAATTGCGACTCTTTGTTTTTGCCCACCAGAAAGTTCAAATACTTTAGAATCTTTATATTCTTCTAATTCAACTTGAGACAAGTATTTATCACAGATATTATTAATTTCTTTTTGGGAACGATTGTTTAATTTAGGACCAATTGCTACATTTTGAAAAACAGTATACCACGGAAATAGGTTAGGTTCTTGGAATACAACGCCTCTTGATTTATCGGGTGTCTGTATTTCCTGATTATTCATATAAATATTTCCTTCATTAGGAATAATAAATCCTGCGATGGTTTTCAATAACGTACTTTTCCCACATCCAGAAGGACCTAAAATACAAATGAATTCATTTTTGTTTATATCTAAAGAAACATTATTAAGGGCTTTTATTGTTTCTTCATCCATATCATAATTAACACTAATATTATCAATTTCAATTATTTTCTTCATTAGTTACTTCCAAAGCATATGAGTTGTTAATAAATACACCTATTTCATCTCTTGAGATAATTCTGTCAACAAAGTCTTGATCGAATAAGAAACTTGATTGTGAATACATAGTATCTATGTATCTATTGATGAATTCATCCCCTTGCATTTCTTCCAAACTTGTCCAAATAGATCCACTGACTTCGATTGTGATTTCATCTACATCTAGCTCTAATTCAGTGGCTAATTTATTTATCGCATCACTTTCATTTGTATTAAAATATTCAAATGCTTCAACCATGCATTCGATGTATGTAGTAACTAATTCTGGATGTTTTTCAGCAAATGATGCTCTAGCTAATTCAATATTAGCAGTCATATAACCTTTTTCAATCATATCTTCTGATGAAACTAATATGCTTCCACCATTATCAAGAATAGTTCCTAGAGCTGGTTGCCAAGTATAAGCTGCATCGATATCACCACGTAACCAAGCAGCAGTTAGTTCACTAGTCTTCATATTTAATAATTCAACTTCATCTTCAATTCCTGCGTCTTTTAAGACGTTAAGTAAAATATAATGCGCTGTAGAAACAAAAGTTGTCGCGATTTTCATTCCACTTAAATCTTCAACTGAATTAATATCTATGCTATCTCTTACAGCTAAGGCTTCAACCTCACCTAAAGTTTCATGAATCCAAACAAGTTCAGCATCTAAGTTGCTTCCTAAGGCAACTAATCCATTTATATTTCCCATAGTAGCAAAATCGATATCTCCTGAAACAATGGCTTTATTTGCATCAACCCCTGAATCAAAAACAAAATAATTAACTTCATATCCTAAATCACCAAATTTTTCATCAAATAATCCCATCTGCTTAGCAAGCATTGCATCGTTAGGCACTTTTAATAAACCTAAGTTAACTTCTTGCTTATTTCCTTTACAACTTACTAATAATATTAATAAAGCGAGTAATAGCAAAACTTGTAATTTTCTCATCATGCTTGTCCTTTCCAAAAAATAACTTTATTTTCTATAAATTTTAAAAATTTATCAATTAATATTGCGGAAATCCCTATGACAATAATTCCCACAAATACTATTTCTGAATTTAATTTTCCAGATGCATCGAGGATTACCCAACCAATCCCTGATACAGCCGCAACCATTTCAGCACTTACAAGTGTTGTAAAGGCAACACCGGTAGCTGTTCTTATACCTGTAAAGATGTTTGGTAAAGAACTTGGGAATACTACATGTGTAAATAATTGCAGTTTATTAGCACCCAATGTTTGAACTGATAAAATATGATCTTGCTTAACAAGCTTAACAGCTTGAACACAAGCAATATAGATTGGTGCGAATGCCGCAATAAACAACAGAACAACTTTTGAGGTATTACCAATTCCTAACCATAATATAAGTACCATATAATATGCTAGTGGAGGTAAAGGTCTAACAAACTCAACTATAGTTGAAACAACAGTTTCAATTTTCTTAACATAACCACATAGAAGTCCTAAAGGTACAGCTGTGATAACAGCTAAAATAATTGCTAAAAACAATCGACCAAAACTTGCACCTATATGACTCCAAAATGATTTACTATCATATCCATTATTCAGAAATTCAATAAATGATAAAAACACTTTACTTGGTTGAGGAACAACAACGTCACTTACTATATTTAAATTTGGAATGGTAATGATGAACCAAATGAATATAATCACCAACCAAACGATTAATTTCTTAAACCACATAGAGTCACCTTCTAACACAAAACTCGAGTAATATTATATTTTAAGTTTTCGTATTTTGTAAATTTTATAAACTGATTTCTAATTTATCAGCTTTCTTATCAATATTTTGGTTATTATTACTAAATTCAATACATATTTAAAAATTGGTTTATTAAAACAACTACCTTTACTTAACTTTTTGAAATATTCTTAATTTCAGTTGTAATTGTTTATAGGGGTGAGCTGTCGAATAGATCCGATTTATTATGTTAGTACCTAGCTTACAAACTACCCAATCGAGTAAAGTGAATGTTTAACATTCACAGTTGTATTTTCAATTAAATTATAACATATTTTATTAGGCTTTCCCTTATTTTTAGACAACACGGTTTTTTAATGTAAAATTCAGTGTTTTTGTTTGTTTCAGTTTTTTCGAAAACTAAATATATATATTTTAAGAAAAAGCAAGCCTTTATAATATACAAAGGTTTGCTTTTGTTTATTAATTATTGAAATATTATTAAAGTTTGCTTGAATCTAGTTTTTTGTAGAAACCTTTTCTAATCATATTTCCTAAATAACCTCCACCAAATAGGAAGAAGAAATAAAACCAGCCAGCAAGTGAGAAGTTAGCGATAGGAGTATATAATGCACCAACGTTACATCCTAGAGATAATCTAGTACCAAATCCCATTAACAAACCACCAGCAGCAAATAATAAGATTTCCAAAGGTTTAATTTTTAAACCAGCTTTGAATATTTTAGTAAATTTACCTGATAATAATAACCCCACAAAAGCACCAACAATAATACCAATGTTTTGCATATATCCAGCACTTGAGAATAAAGGGGTAGTGAATGATGCTTCAGATCTTTCAGTAAAATCAACTAATGTTTGAACATCAACACCAAGATGAACTAAAATAGATCCAAACCAATTACCATAAACTGTTGAAGCACCCCATCCTGCACTTGTAACAGAATATAATAAACCGAATAATATTGCGATTACAAGAGCTGTTTGAGTCATTGACCATCTTTTAACGAAGAATCTTTCATAAGTTGTGTATTCTTTTTCTTCAACTTGGATTTCTTCTTTAGGGAAATTCTTAGCAACTTTCTTTTCATACCATTTTGCTATAGAACCAACTAAAACTGCTAATAACACTGTTAAAAGAAGAGCACCTATTACACCATTAGCTCCGTCCCATTTGAACCAATCAACAAACCACACACCATTATATGTATCCCCAGATGTGAATAAAGAATTTTGTGCAAAACCAGTTTTCATTAATGGGAATCCTAAGAATACACCAACTCCAAAGAAAATTAAAGTGATGAAGGCACGGCTAAGACCAATTGGAAAGTCTTGTAAAACACCAGTTGCACAACAGCTTGAGAAAGCCATACCGATACCAAATAGAACACCACCTGCTAATAATCCCCAAGAAATTGGGTTAACCCATAAATTTAGGCTTGTTCCACTAACTATGAGTCCACCAACAATTAATGCCGAGATGACAAACATTAACATTAAAGCTCTAATTAATTTTGTTGATCCTTGTCTGCAAGCTCTGTTTGATAAACCTGCGAAACCAAAGTCACCTCTTGTTAATGCATAACCTAATCCAATACCTATTAAACATTTAATAAATACGGTTGTTGATGCAAAAACATCTAGAGCACCTAAAATTAACACTAGCGC
This sequence comes from Haloplasmatales bacterium 4B, assembly GCA_003586005.1. Taxonomy (GTDB): domain Bacteria; phylum Bacillota_I; class Bacilli_A; order Haloplasmatales; family Haloplasmataceae; genus NSKI01. The sequence continues at coordinate 10,365 of NSKI01000023.1, forward strand.
AATTAACGCAAATCCAACAACTAATTCAATTAATTGTTTTAAATTTAATTTTTTCATACTTCCTCCTGAAATAATTTATTTAAAATTGTATTCTGATACAATTTTATCCCTTCCTAATGTAATATCTTCAAAATATTGATTATAACAAATTCCCATGAATGATCCTGAGATGTTATAGATATTATCATAGCCCAATTGTCCTAACGCTCTTGCTACATTATACGATCTTTGAGCTGATCTACAATGCACATAAACAGGACGATCTTTTGGAATTTCATTTAATCTTTGTCTAAACATACTCATTGGAATATTCACAGCATTTTTAATGTGACCTAATTCCCATTCATGAGGTTCTCTAACATCGATTATAAAACCACCGTTCTCAACAATTTTTCTAATTTCAGATACTTTAACTTGTTTAAACTCATCATTTAACACATTTAAAGCAACTAATGCCGCATGGTTAAGTGGGTCTTTAGCAGTTGAAAACATTGGAGAATAACATAATTCTAATTCTTTTAAATTTTCTAATGTTCCTCCCATGGTTATCATAGTTGCAATAACATCAATTCTTTTAACGATGTTTCCTTTACCAATTGCTTGACATCCTAAGATTTTTCCTGTAGGTACTTCAAATATGAGTTTTAAATGCATAGGGTTAGCAGTTGGAAGAATACCAACTCTATCACCAGGAATTAAATATACAAAATCGTAATTAATGTTGTTATTAATACAATCTCTCTCATTTAAGCCTGTATTAGCAGCATTTAATTCAAACACTTTTACACAACTTGAACCAATAACACCTTTGTTTTGAACTGTACGACCATACATATGATCAGCAGCTCCTCTTGCTTGTCTTTGTGCAGGGCCTGCAAGAGTTAATCTTGTAGGTTTATGAAGTAATGAAGAATATACTTCAATTGCATCACCAACAGCATAGATGTCTTTAACATTTGTATGGTAGTTCGCATCCACTTTGATTGCGCCAGTTTCACCTAATTCTACTCCAGCTTTCACAGCTAAACTAACTTCAGGTTTAACACCAATAGCAGCAACAACCATTTGAGCTTCGATTTCTTTTCCACTTTGAAGAATGACTTTGTCTTTTTCAATATTACATAATGGATCATTTACAATTAATTCTACACCGTTATCAATGATTTCTTTTTGAATAATTTGAACCATATCTTTATCAAGCGGTCTCATAATTTGATCAGCAGCTTCAATAAGCGTTACATTTAACCCTGACATTTTTAAGTTTTCCATGATTTCAAGGCCTATGAAACCGCCCCCGATTACAGCTATATCTTTAACACCATTTTCTTTGATGTAGTTATCAATGTGCACTATATCCACAACATTTCTTACTGGAAATACATGTTTTGAATTAATTCCTTTAATTGCACTTGGTAAAATAGGATTTGCACCTGGTGATAGGAATAACTTATCATATTCCTGTTCATAAGTTTCACCTGATACTAAGTCTTTTACAACAACTTTATGTTCTTCAGGTAAAATTTGGATAACTTCACTATTTACTTTAGCGTTAATATTGTATTGTTTTTTAAATTGAGTAGGACACATCAAAACTAAATTATCACTTTCTTCAACTGTTCTACTTAGAAAAAAAGGTAATGCACAGTTAGAAAAAGATACATGAGGACCTCTTTCAAACATTGTCACTTCAGCATCTTCATCAAGTCTTCTGACTCTAGCAGCAACTGAAGCCCCACCAGCAACGCCTCCAACAATTAAAACTTTTTTTGACATAAACTTCTCCTTTAAAATTAATTTTTTCACAATTAAATTATAAACTATAGTAGCCGCTTATTGCAAGACAAATATCGAAATTTGTGAAAAAAAAAATTATTGTTAATATGTGATGCAATTTTAAGAATGTTTTGTGCATAAAAACTATATAAAAGGCTTGTATATTTTTTGTTATTTTTTTTCCTATACTCTGAGTGTTTTAATCTTTCTTTATAGGTCAACATAGGTGTAGCAACAGGGTCAGTTGCACAATTATTATAAACTTATTCAGGGGTCTTAAATCTATTAATTAATATTTTAATCCCTGAGTCCCTTTGAATAAATAAATTATATATATTTATTACATAATCACTCCTATATACATCTTGGAAAAAAATATTTAGTGTTTCTCTTATTCATTACTTTTAGTTGTGATTCTATAAATTCAAAATCACAAGATTTAGAAATTCGTTTTGGATCTACTTTTTTTTACTATACGATTAGATTGAAATACTCCGTAATAGATGTATTTTGTACAAACTTTTTTATTAGTTAATGTTTTATAAGAATGTTCCCATTAATTAGTTTCTTAACTATAATGCTTTGATCTTGATAATCCTGATACTCATTTGGTGTTAACTCTGAGTATTCTGTACAGATTCCTATAACATCAACAACTTCAACCTGATTTTGATATCCACTTAATGATTCATATACTCCCATCAATCCATCTTTACTGAATTGGTTTTGTCTATCATAGCGGATAAATTCCCTCATAAAGTCTTCAAAACTCAATCTTTTTACAATCATATCTTCATCTCCCGCACTTGGCTTGATTTACAATTCTTAAAGGACCATCTTTCTTTTGTTTAGTTTCCATTTTTTGCCTCCCCCTTAATACATTGTTAGTGACATTTTATTTTAATAAAATCTTAACATTATTACACTCAATGATTATGTATCTGAATAAACCTTATCTCATGAATTCTTTCTGTTTTAAATGCAACTGTATAATGGTTATCAGCACTTTGGGTTTTTACATTATATAAATGATCATAAGAAATTTTAATTTCAACGATTAACCAAATAGCAAATTTACAATATATAATGTTGTAAATCTTGAATAGGTTGAATATTATTAAAAATCTATTCATCATATCCCATTTCAGTTACAACATTAAACACTTTATCCATTCGTGTAATTATTTTAGGATTAAATATATATTTATTTTGAATAGATTGTAACTCTTTGGTATAGATGTTCAATAATATTTTAATCATAATATACATTTCTTTCTAATCAAATAATAAGTGGTATTTGCTAATACTCTGATTTATTTGATGAAGAGATAAAAATTATCTTCTCTCCTAGAATCTGAGAAACATAGATATTACCTTCATCTGTTTCTTTAGTTACATCAACAGTGACAAAATCACTGTCATACTGTAATGTATCATGATTTTTAAAGCTTTTTTTGATTCAATTATTTTCCAATACTTCTTCCATAGGATTATCTATAATTTTACCGATTAAAGTTGTCGCTGTTAAAATCGACTACATTGACATTTTCCATTACAATGACGACTTACTATAGATTTCTGTTATATTGTCGCATTAATAAATTGTTTTGATATCCTTTTTTGTATCTTCCTCGATTTGTTGCAGAATAATAATTTAATCTGCAATTTACTTGTACATACGAAAATAAGTTTACAATACTTATCTATCTTATTTATTTATACGTTTACTTAAGATATTTTTCTGATTGATTACTATTCTTGTTAATTTAAATAACACTTATATCTAATGATTTATTGTCTTTTTTTATTTTTATTAATAATACTTTTTCATTTTAACCTCCTTCCATAAATAATGAGCCTATCTTTACGATAGACTCAAAAAATCTTTGCGATTTAAATACAGAATTAGCAACTCTCACTCCTTTAATATATTTTTCATCCTTTTCCTGTAGCAATCTACATTGCATTAAAAAGCTACAATAGGACTATTTGATTTTAAATATAAACTCCAAAAGTTATCTCGTAACAGATTCATATCATAATGATACTTATCAAATAAGTTCATATATTTCAACCTCCTTTAATCTTTCCTATTAGCAGTTTTATATTATATATTTAAATAAGTAGCGGATTTAAATATTAATCTTACATTGTCGCATTTATGTAAGATTTAAAACGGTTCTAAGAGGTTTTAATAAAAGATATTATAAATTTATTTCTAGCATCATATAAGGGCTAGAATACATTGCAAATCGATTTTAGTAATGTATAAAAACAAAAAAGGAGAAGTGAATTTAATCACCTCTCCTTGTAATCTGATATAATAATTATTTTAAACTAAACGAACATTTGCTGTAGTAAGCCTTTTTTAAATAATCTAAGTTTTTCAAGTTTGTTTTCAATTAGGAATATCTTATTATTAAACAGATCTAAGTCACTAACAACTTTATCTTGAGTCATCTTATCAGGAATCTTAATATACAAATTTTGATATTCTGATATGTAATATCTTTTATGATTCTCGGGATTAAAGTCTATATGTTGCATAGCTTCATAAACAAATTTTAAATTAACATCTTTATTCTTTACTGTTAAAATCTTTATAGCTGATGATTTAACTTTAAATTTAAAATCAACGTATTTATTTAGAGTTGTAAAGTCATCAAATAATATTACACTTCCTTTGTCATAAATGCCTTTAACATCATTTGTATACCCTAGAATAAACGATTTATTAGCGGTTAAAACTGGTATATTATATTCTTGACTGACTTCCTCAATATTGTTGGTAATATATTTTGGAGGCTGTTCGTAATCTAATAATTCAGATAACGGTTTAGTTTCCCAGTCATTATCTACTAAAACTTCCATTGAAGTTTTCTTTTTAAATTGATAAGTCAATTCAAGTTTCTTCTCTAGCAAATTAATCTTATCATCTACTTTTGATAGAAAGTTTGCTATTTTTTCTTGTTCATCCAATGATGGAAATGACATTTTAATTTTATAAAAATCGCTGTGATTCAAATCTGGAATTGTTGAAGTACCAGCTAAACGTAAAATTAAATTTTGTGTTTTATAAAATCTTAAAAAGAAAACCAGGAAATCTTTATTAATAACTTTATTATTAAATTTAATTTTGAAAAAATTATTATGAAATGCTCCTGATATATTTGTTACTACTTGCCCTGTATTTCCTGTTCGTGTCATTAAAACATCTTCTTTAGTACAAATAACAGACTTAGGTGGGTTGATAATGTAATATTTTTTTTGAGATTTTTCTTTTAAAAATTCATTAGTTATATAAAAAAAACTATCTTCCACTTTTTTAGTTAGGCGATCGGAAATTGCAATTTGAAGACCCTGATTAATTTTTGTTAGATTTTTAAATTTTTCAAATTTCCAGTCATTCGTAAACTCTTTAAACCTTAATTTAGGTACATTCTTCATAGAATCACCACCTAAAGTACAGGAGCTTTTATACCAAGCTCATCACAGTATTTCTTAATTTCTTTATCTATTTCAACCATTTCTTTATCAATTTCGATAATTTTATTTGCTACTTCTTCTAAATCAATTTCCTCTTCTTCCTCAAATGTATCTATATATCGTGGAATATTTAAGTTATAATCATTTTCTCTAATTTCATCAAGTGATACAGGTCTAGAATACTTTTCAATTTCTTGACGTTTTTCATATGCTTCAACAATTTTTAATACGTGTTCATCTATAAGCTTATTTTGAGTTTTAACTTTTACATAGTTGTTAGAAGCATCGATAAACATTACATTACTATCTTTTTCTCTACATTTCTTAAAGACTAAAATACAAGTTGGAATACTTGTTCCAAAAAACATATTTTGAGGTAATCCAATTACTGCATCCAAATAGTTTTTTTCTTCAATTAAATACTTTCTAATTACCCCTTCTGCTGCTCCCCTAAATAATACACCATGAGGTAAAACAATCGCCATCGTACCATTTTCATCTAATTGATAAATCATATGTTGTACAAATGCAAAGTCAGCTTTTGAACTAGGTGCTAATTTCCCATAAGGACTAAAACGTTCATCACTTAATTTTAAATCATCCGCATTCCACTTAATAGAATATGGTGGATTAGCTACAACTGCTTCAAACTTCTTATTTAAATGATATGGCTCCTCTAAAGTATCACCTTGTTCAATATGAAAATCTTTAAAACTTACATTGTGAAGAATCATATTCATACGAGCTAAGTTGTAAGTCGTTGTATTTAATTCTTGCCCATAAAAGTCAGTTACTTTTGCTTCTTTCGCTACTCGTAACAGTAATGATCCAGATCCACAGGTCGGGTCATACACACTTTTAAGTCTTCCTTTTCCTAACGTAACGATTTTAGCCATTATTTTAGATACTTGTTGTGGTGTATAAAACTCTCCAGCTTTTTTACCTGCACTACTTGCGAACTGTCCAATCAGATATTCATATGCATCACCTAAAATATCTGATTCAACGTCATTAAACTTAAAGTCTATTTCTTCTAAATGTTTGACTACTTCTGAAATTAACTTATTCTTTTGAACTACTGTTTTACCAAGTTTTGAGTTAATTAAATCAACATCTTCAAATAATCCAGCAAATCCATCTTCACTATCTCTACCTAATGTTGATTCTTCTACATATTTAAATGCTCTACCAAGATCTTCAATAATCATTTCACGATTAACTGCTCTTTGAGCTAGTTTTCTAAATAAATATTTAGGTTCAATAAAGTAACCTAAAGTATCTAATAGTTCTTCTCTTAGTTCTACGATTAGTTCTTCATCTTCAATAGCCTCAATAAAGGTTACACCATCTGCCTCTAATTCTCTATTAGCTACCTCTTCAACTTTTTCTGATAAATATTTATAGAAGATTAAACCAAGGATATAATCACGAAATTCATCAGCACCCATATTACCTCTAAGTTCATTAGCGATTGCCCATAGTTTAGTTTCTAGTATTTTTCTTTGATTTTCAGTCATTAATAACCACTCCTACCAAGTAAATTTCTCTACAAAATTCTTAATAATATCAATAATTTCATTTATCTTTCTTCTTCTAGCTTTTAGATGACTTTCTCCATCAAACATATCCACACCAGGTATTAATTCATTTAATGATTTTTTAATCAAAGGTTTATTTATTTTCTGTGAATATTCATAATCACTAATAATCTTTTTAAAGACATCTTCTTTCAAATTGTTTTCAACAACAATTTGTGCTAAAACTTCTACTTTTTTCGCATTCATATACAACTCAAATTCTTCATCTATTGCACAACCCTCGGTAAAGTTCGTTGCATGAATAAATTCTTCAATTAATTCTTTCTTAGAACGAAGATTCTCTGTATCCATTTGTTTTAGAATAAACTTAATCTCTTTTTCGAAGTTTTCACTTCCACTATTCAAGTTACCTAATAAATTTAGAATATAATCAACATTAATATGATCTTTTCTTAATAAAGCAATCTCAAAATCGATATCTGATAAAATCGATTCTGCTTTTCCAGTTTCTCTTGATTTGATCAAATCATATATTTCAAAATACTTACTTTTGTATTCAACAAATAATTCATCATTAATTATTAAATCATTGAATGAGAAATCCACAAATGAATCTAGTATATTGATTCCTCTTACCACATTTCTAAACAGACGCACAAATTCTGCTTTTTGTGCTTCAGATTGAAGCTGATTGACTTCATCTGGTGAAGCTATAAAATCTAGTAACTCTCTAATCTGCTGATTGGTTTGTTCTACGTATTCTTCATAAGTCTTCCATAAGACAGCCTCTACCGCATTGGAATCTGAGAATAATTCAATTGCTTCATTTGTTTTTTTATATAAGTTTCTAAAATTAACGATGTTTCCAAATGATTTTAAATCATTTAAGATTCGATTTGTTCTTGAATAAGCTTGAATCAAACCATGATATCTTAGATTTTTATCTGTATATAATGTATTTAAATAAACACTGTCAAATCCCGTTAAGAACATATCAACAACAAGAAGGATATCAATTTTGCGTTCTTTTACTTTCTTAGAAATATCAACATAATAAGCATTAAAACCATTAAAACGATTTAAATCATGATTTTCACCAAACATTTTATTATAATCTTTTACATATTGATCCAGTTTCTCCCTTGAGTGAGCTTGACTTACTGGATTTCCTTCTGTATCAAAATTACCATCAATATCTGAAAGATCTTCATTCGCTCCGTTAGTAAAGATTGTGGCAATCTTTAAATTATGATCCTTACGTTTAAAGATATCATAATACTGAATTAAATTCTTCACAGAACTTACCGTAAACATCGCTGTAAAATGGCGGTTTTTTGTTTTAAAGTCATGTATCTTTAGAATGTGATCGACAATTAGTTCTAAACGTTCTTCACTATCAAATACTTCTTGTTTATTAATTCCTGGAACATCTATATCATCATAATCCTTATCTCTTCCTGTTTCTTCTTCAATAAAATCTTTATTTGTAAAGGTTCTCAAGTATTCAACACTAAACCCTAAAACATTATCATCTGCAATTGCATCTTTAATAATGTAACTATGGAGCCTTTCCCCAAACAACATTTGCGTTGTCTTTCCTTCAATTGAATTCACCGCAAAAATTGGTGTTCCTGTAAACCCAAAAAACTGTTTATTCGTAAAGTACTTATTAATGCGATGATGAGAATCACCAAATTGTGATCGGTGACACTCATCAAAGATAAACACCATACGTTTATCTTTTACTGATTCCATTCCTTTAAGATACTTTTCATTTCTAACAAGGTTGTTTAATTTTTGAATTGTTGTAATTAAAATACGAGTTTTAGTATCTTTTAGTTGCTTATATAATTGATCTGTATTACGTGTTGAACTAACTGATCCAGGAGAAAAAGATTCAAATTCTTTCATCGTATTAAAATCTAAATCTTTTCTATCTACACAGAAAATAACTTTATCAATATCTTTATGTGTTGCAAGTATTTGACTTGCTTTAAAGGATGTTAATGTTTTCCCAGAACCAGTTGTATGCCAAATATAGCCATTTTTCATCGCATTACTTTCAACATTTTTAATAATTTCTTCTACCGCGTAATATTGATATGGTCTTAACACCATTAAGGCATTTGCGGTTTCATTTAAAACGATATATTTCGTAATCATTTTTGATAAATGACATTTCTCTAAAAAATGTTCTGTAAACTCCGATAATCTTGAATATTTATTATTTTCAATATCAGTCCAATAAAAAGTTTGTTTATAGTTTAGTTCTTTATTATTTGAGAAATATTTTGTATCTACACCATTACTTATCACAAATAACTGTAGATATTGAAACAATCCATTATAGGAGTGTCTATGATATCGGCAAATCTGATTAAATGCTTCCTTTAATTCCATACCTTTACGCTTCAATTCAATTTGAACCAAAGGTAGCCCATTAATTAAAATCGTTACATCGTATCGATTTTCATACATTCCAAGAATTGTAATTTGGTTAGAAACCTGAAAAAGATTCTGACACCATTTATCAGAATTTATAAAACTAATATAACAAACTTCTCCATTATCTAAAATTAAATCTAATCCAGCTCTTAGTTTCTTGGCCTTTTCAAATTTTGATCCACCAGATAAATGATTCATGATTTTATCAAATTCATTATTAGTGAATTCAGTTACTCCACAAAGCAATAATTTTTCAGAATTATGTTGTTCTAACTGATATTTAAAATTCTTTTCAAGTTCATTTTCATCTTTAAATTTGATTCTTTTATAACCATTTGATAATAAATCTTTAATCAAATTTTCTTCTAAAACTGCCTCTGCTTGAATTGTCATCTCACATCACCCCACAAAAATCTATTTTTATTGTATCAAATAATGACAAAAAATAGAAGTACTATTCATTTTTTTACAATAGAGAAATCGGGCATAACCAAGTGTTTTTATTTAATGGTGTAATTCTATCTACCATGCAAATAACAATTCCTGTTTCAATATTTAATTTAAACTTCTTTAAAACATTATAATTTTTATCAGCATTTGTAGGATAAAAAATCTTTTTAATTTCAACAGGATAAATTTTATCTCCTTCAATAAAAAGTAAATCGATTTCTTTTTGATCAAAATCACGATAATAATATAGATTCAACATCTTTCCAGAGTTGTAATAACTCTTTACTATTTCACTGATGACATAGGTTTCTAAATAGGCGCCATCCATAGCTCCGTTTTCCAATAATTCAGGTGTTGGCCATTTCGCTAAAAACGCGCACAAACCTGTATCCATAAAATATAGTTTAGGAGTTTTGACAAGTCTTTTTGAGGCTTTATTGTTATAAGGTTGGAGTAAAAAGATAATCCCGGTTGACACTAATATGGATGTCCAGTTTTTTATGGTAGGAGCTGAAACGCCAATCACTTTCGAAGCGTCAGCATAATTTAACTCTTGAGCAGTTCTTGCAGCCAAATATGTTAAATAATTATAAAAGGCAATTTCATTTCCCACCTGTGACAAATCCTTAATATCTCTATCTAAATATGTTCTTAAATAGTTGTTATAATATTCTTCTCTATCAAGATTATTAACGATTAATTTAGGCATGCCACCTTTAAAGATATTTTCATAAATCTGGTGAACATCCTTTTTTATCATTACATTCTCTCTTAATTTTAATTGTTCTAAAGACGGATGAAAATAGTCAACATCTCTTTTCTCTATCTCCGCTGATGATAATCCTGATAAATCAATAATACCAACACGCCCTGCTAGAGATTCGCTCACATTTTTCATCATTTTAAATTGTTGTGAACCTGTAAGCCAAAACATCCCATTTGTTTCTTCATTATTTAGTGCTTTTTGATCAACAATTAATTTAATGACTGGCAATAAATCAGGAGCATATTGAAATTCATCAATCACAAGAGGATATCCATGTGATTGAATAAACAGCATCGGATCTTCAATTGCCAATCTTTTTTCATTTGGGTCATCCAAACTAACCATTTTCCGATTCGGTTGTTTTATCTTATTTATCATGGTCGATTTTCCTACCTGTCTTGGACCACACACCATGACAATAGGATAAGTTTTGTTTATTTTCAAAACTCTTCTCTCTGCTAATCGGGGTAAATACACAATCATCATCTCCGTAAAAAATAAAGTATAACTTTATTATACACGATTTTGATTTATTAGCAACTACAATATCTACAAGATTTAAAAATTCTAAATTTAAATTATTACTCATACCCCTTAAGTTAGTTGCTTTCCTATTCAATCAATAAAAAGTACGTTAATCTTTTTTGTCATATAATTGTTATTGCCAAATAATCCATCACAATAATTCCTATATATAAAAAATACTCAATCAAAATTGCTTGAGTATTTATAACAATTCAATAAACAAAAATCTCTTAATTATTCATTTATATCGATAATTTTTGACCTTGTGAAATATGATTCCATTCTGCCTTTCCAGAATTATTTACTATAAATAATCATTAATAATTCTCTTTTAGATAGACAAATATTTAGCTATTTTTACTATCTATTATGATTGTTACTGGTCCATCATTAATTAATGAAACTTCCATCATTGCACCAAATATTCCTGTTTTTACTTTAACATTTTCATTTCTTATTTTTTCATTGAGTTCTTCATATAATTTTTTTGCTTGTTCAGGTCTAGCTGCATTGATAAAACTAGGACGATTACCTTTACTTGTATCTCCATATAAAGTGAAGTGTGTTTTTTTAGGGACAAGAATGCAACATATTATGTCATTTAAAAGTTAATAAAGTTAATAACATTATTTTCATTGTGTATGTTTAGATAAAAATCATCAACTACCTCAAAGTTTGAATTAAAAAATTCTTTTATACTTATTTTTGAGAAATCAGATTGTTTAGTTGTATCGAGTTCAACTTTCAATATATATAAGTATTAGTCATTTATTACTTTCTCCATCCTTTTTCGTAATTTATAGAATGTATTCTATTTTTATCATTTATAACTAAGAAAGGTTCATTATTTATCATCATGAAAGGCCCTTGATTTTTATGGGTATTAACTAAAATTGGATATTCTAACTTTTTATCAATAAAGCTTAATTTTTCCAATGGAATCCTATTATAAGCATTAAAATCAAGTATAATTTTATAAGCGTCATGTATAACAATATTATAATCACAATTATATAATAACTTTGCTGCAATAACTGGTATTAATTTTTCGTTATTTACTTCATATATTTCTGCATTAAAGCCCATCGTAATTTGATAATAATTAGTTGAGAAATCCTTGAAGATACTTAAAGCAACATATTCGCGAAATTTATCAATTTGTTGGTCAATTTGAAAGCCTTTTGCTTTATTTAATGAATTCGGTAAAAATTCTAAATTAGTTATTCTACAATCAAAACCATTATTTTTTATATGATCAATTACAAAGTTTTTGGAATACATATCTTTTACTACTTCTTCTCCGTACCATTTTTCCATAATAAATCTATGTAGGTATTTCTTTAATTTATTGGAAAACAAGTAATCACCTTTTTGTGTCCAAGTAAGATTTATTAACTCTTCATAATAATCCTCTCGATATGTAGTAAACCCTAATTTAGGCCAACTTTCTCGATATATATATACAGTATCATCATGTACTTCAAACTTATTTAAACTCCCCATTTTATCACCATCTTATTAATATATATTTATTCATATTATTAAACTACTAACCAATATAAACTATTTTGTTTCTTAATTTACTTAGAGTCTCTTTCTCCATCTCAATTTTTAAGTCTAAATCAAAAGAAAAAAATCTAGTATTACTATATTCATTAGCAAACCAATGCAAAAAACATAATCTTTCAATAAAGCTATTGGATAGAATTTTATCTATAAAAGGATTTTCATATATTACCGTTAAGTTTGGGAATGATAAAATAGCTGCACTTAAATTTGTTTTCTGTCTAAACCTTCCATTATGCATCATAGTATAAGGTTTAATAGGTGCCTTTTCTTCTAATGTATGTCCTTCAAATACCGGTGCACCTTTCCAACCATAAAAAGCATACCAAAAAAAGCCTGAAAAAAATTCTCCATTAAATGAACACAATGGCATTAAATATTTCTCATCTAATGCTATTCTCCAATATTCATCTTGAAAGTCCAACCATAAAATTTGAGGATTATCTGATATAAGTTGATGTTCGCTTTCTTTAATACCACAAATTCTGCTTATTGCATTTAACGTTATTGAATCCTCTGGTTTTTTTGGTTCACCAAAAGGTGCTATTTCAATCGTTTCAGATCCAGGTTTATTTGTTTGCAAACGCCTTTTCTTAAAATCAAATAATAATTTGGCTTGTTCATAATCCATTTGTTTGCTATGTACTTCAATATTTAATGTTTCACTATTATAATTGCAAAGAAATTCTGGAGTAGGTTTCCCTTTTTTATCAATTGGAACTGGATTCGCATCAATTCCAGTTTCTAGTAGATATCCCAAAGCTCGTATTTCACCCAAAGCAGAAGAAGAGTGAGAAAAGTCATCTGTATCCAATAATCTATTTTTCAAACTTTTAATCCAATGTATTTGATCCTGATAATATATTTTTTTTAATGCACTATATGTATTTACAGATACTAGTTTATCAATATCATCCTCAGGAAACATTACTTTCTTTAAAGGATGTGTTCTTTCTTTATTTTCAAAACACTTTATATTCTTTATTTCTTCATCACTAAAAATAAGTCCCCAATAATCAGTTATAGACATATTTACCTCCTAAAATTAAAATATAGTATAATTTAAATTTAATGTAATCTTAATTCCTCAGCTATCCTAAATAGGTGTTCAAAAACTACAATCATGTTTTCAAAGTTATATTTATTAGCAGATTCAATCCCCTTACTAATTGAATCTATTAAAGAATCCATGTTTTTATTTATATTTTCTTTATTTTTAATTACTCCTTGATACTTATTAATACTTTCTATATGTCCTTTCCATTCTATAGGATAATAATCTCCATTTTCATCTTTGAGAATATTATCTGGATAATATAATTCTAAGCTACATGCCATACTATTAATTCTCATATAATCTAGCCCTCCAGGACCCAAAGTAACATATAGATTACCTAATGTTAGCGGAGGTAATTTTGTATAGACAATATTTGACGGAAATTTTATATTTTTTAGGTTTCTCATAGCATCTACTGCTGCAGCATCATTATCAAATAACCCTATTACCTTCTCTTTTATCCCAGCTCCTATAAAAGCTTTCAAAGTATGAACTAACTGTGACACACTACCACTAGCTTTTGATTTATTAAAATCCATGAAATAAAATAAGTTACTATATTCTGGAAAAAGTATATTTAAAGTCTTATCTAAAATATAAGTATCTTTTTTTCCTTCAGTTATTACAATGATTTTTTCATTATAAAAGCTTTCTTCTATTGTATCTCGATTAATCCAGCCTGAATTATATAATTCTGAAATATCAAAAGTTATTTTATCATCAGATAGTAAATATTCTAATATAGCTCTAAATATATACCAAAAGTCAATTTCAGTAGTTATACCCCAAAATAATTCCACTCTATCGTAATAATAACTACATGATTTATAAAAACTTTTTTTCCAGCACTCTTCATTTTCGCATCCTTTTATCTTTTCCTCAATCCCATCTAAACTAAAATTATTTTGCACAATGTTTTTAATAATTTCCAACCATTCATTAAATGTATATAATTCATAATTTTCATATTCACAATCAAACTCATAAATATCATATATTTTATTTTTTTTATTATCAAATAAAATATTAAAATTTTTAATATTATAGCCTAAAATATCTAGGTATTTCTTAGCAAAAGTGATTTCTTTTTTGAAGAGAATTATTGTTTCATCTCCTTCAATAATTGTCATATCCCCTATATTAAATAGCCTCATAATACTTTTATCTAAATAGTTTTTTATTGCAACAAACGGAAATTCATTAATTTTTAATTCTGCATAACTACCCATAGGAAACCTCCAAGCAAAATTTTTTTATAAAAATGAACTATTTATATCATTTTTATAACAGATTACTAAGTTAATCAAGAAAACTACCTTATAATATTTTTTTATATTAATTGTAATTTTTATCTAAACTTTCATTATATTCTTCACATACTTTATCATATATTTCTTTATCATATCTATTGAATATTTTATTTGTAGAGTTATATTCAATTAATTCCCTATTATTTAGTAATAAATAAATCTTATTAAATAATTCTAATATCATATTATTTGTTCGATTAAAACTTTTTCTGTAATTTTTATTAGTGAATCAATATTATTAAAGTTAAAACTCTTATTCCTTTCTTTTACTTGTTTTAATGTAAAATGTTTTTCTAAACAAAACTTTTTTATTGTATCTTGAAGAATTGTATTTTCATAAAAAGGATAGTAGTTATTTGTTGAGTGATCTATTACAAGCATTTTTAATTTTAATAATTTCCTAATTTCATTAAATCTCTTATCTATACTATATAACATCGATATTGTGATATCTGCCTTTTTATTTTTAACATGCAACATTGAACTTTCCAGTTCCCTATGATGATAAATATCCCAAGCAGCATTTTTTATATCCTTAATTATATTCTTATTATTTTTTTGAAATTTTCCAAAAAAATTAGGTCTATTTTTTTTCTTAAAAAATTCTAAAGCCAATATTAGTTCTCCAACCATAATCTTATTTAGTTTGTTGTTCGAAAACTCAATTATCTTTCTTGCCTTAGATTCAAATGTTTTATTACTAAATTCTATTACTACCATTTTCAAAAGCATTAAATATATAAGTTTGTATCTATATCTTAATATCTCAAACATGTCCGAGTTATAAAATGTCTTATTATAATTAATCAATTTATTTGTATGTCTTTTCGCATTGTATCGAGCTAAAAATTTAAATCTTAAATGTTTATTATACAGAATTGTAAAAACATTTAGCATTGTATCATATACAGTATCAGATATACTATCTTTAAACAATGTATTTTCAATTAAGTAGGGGCCTAAACTAACTGAACTCGCATATTTTCTTTTTTTTGCAAAAACCTTACTAACTTGCTTTAAATTCTCACCGATTTTACCTCTAAAATTTGCATCCATATAACTTACAATTTGTGTATCCAGATTTATATCAAAAAAATACGCAATTTTCGGTTTTATATTATAAGCAGACTCAATTGCTATTCTTTGATTAATAATATAAAAATGATCATTGACAAACGGAGTTGACAACATTCCCTTTTCTATTTTGTAATCATTTATGAACGATTTAATAGGATTATACCCCTTTTTCTCATCAACAAAAATTATGTCTATATTATCCATATATTGAATATTATCTATAAATAATTCAATAGCTTCGTCTAACGTGCAATGAGACATATTATCAAAAATTTTCATTTTATAAAGTTCTACATTATTCATTTTCTCATCTACCTTAATTAAAACATTATCTAGTTTAAATTTTTAGTTTTCTATTGTTTGAGCAGTTTTTTCCTTTCTAGCCTCATGAAAAGGTTTGTGTATTTTTTCATCTAAAGTTATGTTATATTTTGTTAATATTGGTTCAATTTCCTTATTTACCTGTTCAATAATGTTTTGTCTTTCTTTTTTTACACCAAGTAATTTCTTATATATTTTTTCGTATATTATTTTTTCAGCATCATTCGGTATTGAGTTTGTATCATCAATTTGTTCAAATTCTAACTTGCTATCTGAATCATCTATTATTAATGATAAAATTAATAGTATATCTTCTTTTGATATTTCAGATATATTTTTATAATCATCTCCGTTTACTGAATATTCGCCTTTATTATTTTTTATTCTTAAGATTTTCATATATATCCCTTCTATCTTCATAATTTTTTTCTCCTGATTCTAATGTTGTATATACTATTTCTGAACAAGGAATTTTATCTCCATTTTTATTGGTCAAATCCTCAGCACCAAATTTACCGGAATATATCTCAAACTCATCCTTATCTTCATTGTATGTTGTATATATTAATTTTTCAGGAAAAATATCTGCACCTAAAGAACTATTATGGGTTGTTATAAATGTTGTTGTATTTCTTGAGACCTCATAAATATAATTCTTTATAGAATCGTGTAAAAAGCTATTATCAAAAGATGCTTCAGGCTCATCTATCAGTAATAAATCATATTTATTAGCTTGTTGAATTTCTTTTATTAATAAGAATTCAGCTCTTTCACCGCCTGAAATTGCTTTGTTTTTTTCGTTGTGAATATCATATTCTAGGCATACCAGTAAACTCCCCTTTACCAATGAAGATGTTTTCTTTTGTAGTTCTTTTATGTACGTATAATATTTTCTTTTATTATAAAAATTATCCATTATATCAACTAAACTTAATTGACCAACTGAATTATACTTCTTTATATCTCTTGAATTAATATACTTTCTTCTTGTTACTATCCTTTTAAATCTTCCTGTTTCCTCAGATAATTCATTTATAGTAGTTTCTTCTAATAATTTATCAATTACATAATTGAAAGTACTTATTCTATCCATTTCTCTTGCTAAATCAATAAAATTAATATCATGTATCTGAGTTCTAGATGATTTTCTGGCTAATACAGCTTTAGTTTCTGAAATGATATTATTAGTTTTCTCTTTTAACATGTTTCTCAAGTCTTTGTCTTTTTTGATTGTAAGGAGTTCACCAAGTAACTTTTTAATATTTTCTCGATCAATAAATTTATCAATAATATCTTTATAAATATTGCTATCTAATAAATTTTTTATAGAATCAATTAAAATGTTGTATTCATTATTTATTGGTTTTCTAAACTCTTCTTCTAAAAATAATGCGCATTTACTGTATACATTATCTAACTGCTCTTCTTCAGCATAATCGTTCAATGTTGTAACAAATGCATCAAGATTTTTAAGTTCCTCTAAGTAATCAATATTGGCAATATTCTCTACATACTCATCTAACTTTTTTAAATAATTTTGTGAATAAGCTACATTTTCAACATTGATATATTCTTTAAATGAATCTTCTTCAGCTTTTTTAACTATCTGAAATTGTTCTATATACTTTACCCTATCTTGTGGATAGGAATTTGCAACCGAAGAAAGTAAATGAGTTTTCCCAGTCGATCTTTTTCCAAGAATTAAATTTAATTTATCTGAAGCATTTACTTCACCATGAATTACAAATTCGTTCTCTTGATTATTTGTATTTAAATGTAACATACCTTTATTTGATAGTTTTAATTTGAGATTACTAAAATTTACTTCATCACAGTCAATGTAAGTTAGTATATTAGGAAATGCTTTTAAATTTCTTTCTATTCTAATATCACTAAATATAACAGGAGCCATTTTATCTTCGTCATTTTTACAAATATACCATCTTTTTGGATTGCTTACTTCACCTGTTGTTATAATGTCACCAAATTTTTTTAATAGATCCTGTGATATTTTTGGTTTTTTATTTTCATAATGAGGAATTACTATATATTCTTTCAAATTATCAAATATATTAATGAACTCTTCATATTTAATAAAGTCTGTTTTTGTATTGATTTTATTATCTATTTTAATACATTGTGATACAAACTTATTTATTTTCTCATTTGGAGCAATTACTAATACATGACAGTTTTCAACATCAACTTCAATTCCAGCAAATACAGGAATATCAACTTCTTTGCATATAGTATCAAATTGATCTCTATCAAATAAATTGTGATTGGTTATTGCTATACCAGATAAACTAGCTTCTTCTAGATATTTTTTTAAAGTAGACATATCAAATTCAAAATCTCTATCTGATACAGAGCTTATTGTGTGAATATGTAAATCTATCTTTTGCAAAATTAATCCCCCCATTATTTTTTTAAAAAAATCTTTTAATTCATTTCTCTCTTATAACTTTTTTAAAGGCAAATATAAAACTCAGTATCCATAAAATATTCTTCAGGATCATTGGTAAATTCAATAATTCCCATTGCTCTCAACGCATCAAGTGCTGAATTAATAGTATCAAAATCATTACAATACTCTGATACTTCTAAATCTTGTTTTACTTCAAGCAATATATCTTCATATGAAACTTTAGGTTCCTTCAATCGTAAACTTTCAAAAAAACTTGATAACCATTTATACATTGTTTCTTCCCTTTTTGTTTCAAACATCATATTTCTCTTTCCTTTTTATTCTAATCATATTAATCTTTTATTCAATTGCATTATACTCATCTTCTTTTTCTTCAATTAACGTGCATAAATAATAATTAAAATTACCGGCGCTATTTAAAAAGTTTGTGAGATATCTTGTTTGATTATCTATAAACCCATAATTATTTGAATGTTTTTCAAAATCTTTATCCTTAAAATAGTGGTGAATCAAATCATTTCTTTTTTGTAAAATATTTTCTAAATTATTAAGCTCTTGGTTATTTAAAAACCTATATTTTTTAACGTAATTAATCACTCGCCCAAGTGTCATATTAGATAGCTTATCTTGAATTTCTTCAGCTTCTTGATCAGTTTCATAAAACAGGTCATTAGGTACACTATCCTTATCCTCAAATAATTTAAGCACTTTTTGATATCTTATCAATAATGCTAAATTATGTTCGATGTACTGTACAATTTTGATAATCTCTCCAATTTTACTTAATAAATCATTCATTTGTATATATCCCCCCCAATATTCATTCATCATATTATACCATTTTTTGACAATTATTTAAACTATAAAAGGAATAACCTAAAAAGTATGCATTTTAAATTAAATGAAACAGTAAATGAAGAGTAGATTTTTCATTAACATGCAGGTTTATATACTTCATACGTCTCTCACTATAATTTTTATATCGAAGATTAGTTGTAACAATTCTATTATATTTAGTATAAAAAAATAAACCAAAGATATCTCTAAGGTTTATTTCTTTTTATTTATGATAAATGTAAATGCTAAATTATCATACATATCATTTTTTCCATTATTCAGCATTTTGTTAAATAAATTTTGTGTGATTTGAATGTTAAATCTAGGTTCACCTGTTTTATCAAGTTGTATAAATTCAACAAGTTCATTGATAACTTCACTTTTATACTCAATATTATTTTTGCTATTATGTAAAATCATTGATAGTTTATTGACAAATATATCGACATCCTTTTTAATTAAAGTTATTGTTTTTTGATTAAGTAAGTAATCTGAATTATTAATACTTTTAAGTTGGTTCAATAAATAATTAAATCGTTCAGTAAATAACTTTTTACTATTAACGAACATAGTTTCTTCGATTATTCCACTTTGGAATTGTTCAGTCAAATACTGCCTTCTTTTTTCTAATGATTGTAATTCAACTTGTAAAGTATCTATGTTCAAATTTTTAGTTCTATATCTTTGTACTTCTTTAACTAAATTAGCGTTTAAGGATTCCATAAACATTGAAGAATTTATCAACAATGTTAAGGATTCAATTAATATATTATCTACTACATCAACACGTATTGCTGCAGAATTACAAGATTTAACCCTATAACTATTATGACAGCGATAATACAATCTTTTATTTTTACCAGAGCCTGACCATACTCCATACATTTTAGCTCCACACTTATAACAAATAATTTTCCCTGAAAACAAATAATTCTCATGATTTCTTTTAACAATTTTGTTTTCATTCATCATTGCTTGTACGTTATTCCAAATATCTATTGAAATAATTGGTTTATGTAATCCGTCTATTAGTTTTAACCTCTTACTTCTTTTATTCTCATCAGTTTCATACAATTTTATTTTTCCAATATATATTGGATTTTTAAGTATTCGTATTATTGAACTTTCAACAAATTTACTATTGGTTCTTGTTTTATAATTTTTTTCATTTAAGTCCCTTGCAATCTCTATAACATTCATCCCACTAATATATGAATCATATATATTTCTTATTATTTTTGCCTCTTTGTCATTAATTGCTAAATAGGATTCTCCTTTTTCATCCGTTAACCTCCTGTAACCTAAGCTTACATATTTCCCACCAGGACTTTTTCCATCTCTCTTCCGTTTCTTAATTGATTCAGTTACACGTACTCTTATATTCTCTAGTTCCAATTCACTGACTAAACCAAATACAGAAATAAGAATTTTAACAATGATCTCATTACTAGTATCAATACCATCTTTTAATGCAACATAATGAACACCACGTTCATAGCATAGATTAATAAACCAATGAATTTCATGAGTGGATCGACTAATCCGATCTAATTTAAAAGAATATATTTTACTTATATTATTGTTTTTAGATTTTATTTTTTCTATTAGTTTAAGTATACCAGGTCTATTCTCAAATTTACTTCCTGATATTCCTGGATCTGTATAGATTGCAATATTTTTCTCACTATATCCATCAGATATAGCTCTTGCTTTTAATTGTTCCTTTTGAACATCGAGTGATTGTCCATGTTCAACTTGATGATTCGTTGAAACACGTTATCGCAAGTAAAGTGCACAGTATTTACCTACTTTACCCATGATATCCCTCCTCTCAAACATTGTTAATTTAATTAATCTACATTGCGATAAACATCCTGAAAATTTAGTTCCTTGTATTTACCTTCATAACTATCACCAATTACTTTTAGGAATATATCTTTATCAATATATAATTCAAACTTTGCCTTTCCTGTGCTAACATCTTTGAAAGCAACTGTATTTATAATTTCATTTATGATTTCAATTTGTAACTTTTTATTACCTTTAGAATCACTTATAATTTTCTTTAAATTGCTAATAAAAGTTATAATATCTTTATCATATTTACTTTCTGTAGCTTTATCAATTTTGATTTCTAAATCCTTTAAAAGTTTTTCTTTATTTCTTAATTCATCTAATTTATCATTAACGATTGCTATTGCTTCGCTATATAATACCTCATCCATTAAACCATAAGCATATTGCTCAATCAAGTTATTCTTTCTCGCTTTAAGTGTATCAATTTCATTATTTATATCGATATCATAGTCTTCATTATTTGCTTTATATGTTTCTTTTACAAGCATATCTTTTATAAATATATTAAACTTTTTTGAATCAATAATTTTTAACAATGCACTTAACAACATGTTATCTGTTAAATCAACCCTCAAAGCCTTAGCACTACATTTTTGGTTAAAGCATTTATAATATTTATGTCTTCTTTTATCTTTTTTATTGACCATTCCTGTTCTTTTTCCATACATTTTTGAACCGCATTTTGAACAAATAATCTTTGAAGAAAATAAATATTCTTCAAAGTTTCTTTTTCTTGTTATTTTATATCTGATAATCTTTTTTTGAACTCTTTCCCATAGATCTTTTGATATTATTGCATCGTGTAATCCATCCACAAGGATTGGTGCATCTTTATTCCTTCTTTTATTTCTTTCAGGATTGTTGTATCTAATCTTTCCTATATACACAGGATTTTTTAAGATTCTATCGATAGAACTTTGCTTAAATGCATTATTTGCTCTTGTTTTATAACCTTTTTCATTTAAGTTATTAACTATATTTTTTTTGCTCATTCCATATGCATAGGACTCAAATATATATTTTATTATCTTTGCTTCATCCTTATCTATCTCAAAATAGGTTTCACCTTTTTCATCTGTTAATCTTTTATAACCTAAACTAACATAAACGCCACCCAAACTTTTCCCTTCTCTGTATCGTTTAAGTCTTGATTCAGTCGTTCTAATTTTGATGTTTTCTAACTCTAGTTCACTGACTAATCCAAATACAGTAACTAGGATTTTACCTAGTGTTGGATTACTGGTATCAATACCATCTTTTAAAGAAACATAATGCACTCCGCATTCTGAACACAGATATGAGTTGACCTACTTATTCTATCTAACTTAAATGAATAGATTTTACCAATATCATTATCAGGTGATTGAATCTCTTCAATTAACTTTAAAATTTCTGGTCTATTTTCAAACTTACTACCCGATATTCCAGGATCTTGATAAATACTTATATCTTCTACCTTATATCCATCAGATATTGCACGAGCGATTAATTGACTCTTCTGAACTTCTAAAGATTGTCCGTGTTCAACTTGTTGAGCAGTTGAAACACGTTATCGTAAGTAAATTGCGCATTTATTTTGCTCTTTACTCACTGGTATCCCCCCTCTCATACAATGTTCCATATTTAATGGGATAAAATATACTTCTTGTCCTTCTTTTTGCCTTATAACCTAATGATATAAATACGTACCGTAATACTCTACCAACGCATTGCTTATCAAAATTATTTAAATCAATTTCATTTAATTCTTTCTCATAATATTTACAAAATGTATATACACACGCAATGTCAAAATAATCGTTATTAAATATCATAATCTTAATAAACTCTTCTGAGTTAATCGCTGTATTTAATAATATCCATATCGGTGTATTACGATAATATAAATTCATCGCTGGTTCTTTTGAGGAATATAAATTATATTCAATTATTGGCTTTAATGCCTCTAAATCAAGATCTATATGCTTAAACATTATACATCCACCTTTCTGTATAACCGGCCCCATCGTAAATTCGACTTATTTAATTGTGTTCTTGTATATTCTTCATAACCAATGAATTCAAATATATATCTTATAAAGGCACCTAATAGGCTCTTTTGAAATTTATTTAATACCATATCATCATCAATAAACATTGCAGCAAAAGTATAGTTACCTGCAATGTTAAATTTATCATTATTGAAGATTAAGACCTTTATAAAGAAATCATTATCTAATGCTACATCTATTGCATCCTTCATATATACATTTTTATAAAATGATCTTAATGGTAATGACTCACTATTTCTGAATCTATTAAATACATAAGACTTTAATTCCTGTTTATCAATATCCATATTAACATCTCATCTCTATTAAAAATATTTAAATTAAAAACAAAAACAACACAACGAATTAACGTTGTGTTATTGATGTTTTCTCTATATAATCATCAAAGTAATTTACTTTGTTATTTTGAATACATTCTAATATTTATTTAGATATTTATCCTCATCATTCTAGATAATATCAATGCCTTACCAAGTATTTACCATTCAGTAATCTTCTAACATTTATATCCTTTGAGTAATATTCTTTAAATTCCTCAGGTGTTATTTCAGAATATGTTGAACAAAATTTTATAACATCCACTACCTCTACCTTATCTTCATTTATTAATGCATATATCGCTTCAAGAGCATCTTCACTGAACTGTTCTTCTCTTGCATATCTTATAAACTCATTTTTTAAATCCTCATAGTTCAATCTTTTAACTAACATAATCCATCCTCTAATACCTTTCTTAAAAGTATTTTTATTTACTCTTTAGTAAGTTTTAATGGCGGGGGAGTGAAACAACCAACGCCCCGCCTTCGTTGTTCGAGCATTTCTCAGCTCTATGTATTTATTTATTAGATTTGTTGTTTCTATGCAAATAGTGTTGGTATTTATTATCCTATTACCTATCAATAAATAACCTATAGAGGGTAAGTCACCTATCCCCGTATTATTTAATTGACTCAACTTGAATTCGTTGACCACTATGTTACACCTGAACTGGAAGCAACTTCTCACACCAGAACATCTTTCTTTAATTAATTGTTAGTAGAATTTTATTTAATTAAAAATAATTATTTATTCAACATTTTTATGAGAATTAATATAGGTTATCTTTTCTCCCATTATTTCTGGTATATGAATGATCCCATCTTTTGTTTCAATTGATGCTTGCTGTATTCTTGCTTTAATACCAACGACAGATCCTTCTTTTAGAAAATCTATCGTAGTACCTTCTATTCCATCCCATAAACTTACTGTGACTATATCACTGTCATATTCTAATGTATTTGGATTTTTGTAACTTCTTTTAATATCCATCGTTATTTTGGTTTTATGAACACCAGATGCTATGGTTTCCCTAATAGGTTTTTCAATTAATCTTCCAACCAATATACATTGATTTAACATTTATTTTTTCCTCCTGTTCTTATAATTTCTATTTGTTCTTTGATTAGAATTATCAAATCTATATTCAAAGTTATCGCTATTAAAATCCACAACATTGACACTTTCAGTAACAATGACTACTTTATCTTTACTATAGGTTTCAGTTCGTCTCATCGCATTTGTTAGTGAATTTTGATAGCCTTTTTTATATCTTCCTCGATTCGTACCAGCAACTGTTTTTGCGATACTATAACCGTTATTGTTGTTATTTCCTCTTTTTGTAGGATAATATTTCTTATATGCCAAGTCTTCACCTCCAATTTTTATAATCTAAACATGAATACCTTTATATTAACTAATATATTTTTCTTCTCTCATGCTTAAGTAATTAACATTATTAGCATCATAACTGTTACCTATAATTAAATGATCAAGTAGTTCTATACCCAACAGTTCACCAGCATCTTTTAATCTAGAAGTAACATCAATGTCACTTTGACTAGGTAAGACATTACCACTTGGATGATTGTGTGCAACAATTATGCTAGCTGATGATGATAATATCGCAAAATTAAATACTTCTCTTGGATGTACAACTGAACGATTTAATGAACCAACAAACACTGTTTTTACAGCTATAATCTTATTTTTGACATCTAAACATAAGACAATAAAATGCTCTTGCATTTCACCTTGAAGATCAAAAACATCATATATTAGTTTTGCGATATGTTCTGGAGCTGTCACTTGAAAATCATCATCTATTTTATAGTTCATGCCATTTTCTTTTACTAATACCATTTTTGTTTTATAGTAGTTGATTCTCATATTAAAAACACACCACCTTTTTAATACCATTCTCCAACGCCATGATACTCTGTAAATAAAGTATCAGAGTTAAATGACGCAATACTTGAATCTTGTTCTCGTAAATCCCTTAAATATTCCCTTGCACTTTGAGCAACACCGATTAATGTTGCATAATCTTTTTTCAGATAAACTGAAAAACTAATATCAATAATTTTTAAAATATCTGTTTCTAGATCTTCATTTGTAAATAAATCGTTTAATTCACGATAAATAACTGCTTTTGATAATAATTCATTCGTTGATAATTTTTTAATTTTATTTAACATATATTTCACCTACCACAAAATTAAATCTTGATTAGATATTAAGTCTTTTACAATGTGTTAATGTCAATAGTAAATTTACCAATTTTGATTATGATAGATTAACCAATTATGGTAATTAACTCATAATCATTT
>NSKI01000024.1 GCA_003586005.1 Haloplasmatales bacterium 4B
GATAAAAATTCACAAATATTTAATATATATGATAGAAAATACCATAATATAGATACTACCAGACTTATGATTGATAATTTAAAAATTAATGTAGAATCAGAAAAAATAAATTTATATGGATATATTATTGATACCAAGACTACATATTTAGATATAAAGGCTGGTAATAGGCAGGAAAATATATCAATGATATTTAATCATTTAGATCCATTTATGTTTAACGAGTTAATAATGCACCTTTATGATAGTTTTACTAAGCTATCAGAAAATGAATACTATAATCGTGACGTTATTGATTTACTTTTTTTCAAATTTTTTAAGAATGAACAAAAGATTAGTTATAATAACGATAGGTATTATTTATATATGGAAAATATTAGAAACGTTAGCCCACACTCTAAAAACACATATATTAACTCAAAAGATAATTTATTAATTCCGTGTTATGAAGATGATAAGGATGAAATTGATAAAGTATTTACTGATTCCATTGAAATTACAAATCTATCTAAACAAACAGAAATTCTTTATACCGCAAGTTCAAAGCTTGCTTATTCTGATAGTAAATTGATTTCAATTTTAACAGAAGGAAATAAAATGTTTTCTGGCCATATCACATTTTCATTTGAAATAAAAACAATAAAGCAATATTTTAATCAAGAAGTTTTAAAAGATGTAACCTTAACAGCAAAAACATAATTGAAGAAAACAATAAAAAAATCACTCAGACTTTGGTAAGTTTCCCTTAAAGTAGACAGTGCAAAAAAATGAAGTGTGCTAACTACAGATTGGGAATCTTTTTTTATGGGAAACGATTAATGAGACTTATTGGTATCTCGTCTAAGATAAATTAAAGGGCTTGATTCCGTTTGAATATCGAAATCAAGCCTTATTAAGTTAAATATATATTTATAAGTATACTACTCTAATTCAACATTATGATATATTTCTTGAACATCATCTAGTTCATCTAGTAAACCAATTAAACGATTAAAGTTCTCTTTATCTTCTTCTTTTTCTAATTTTATATAGTCCATAGGAATCATGGAAATTTGATCTACTTCGATATTAATATTACTATTTGCCTCTTCTAATGCGGTTTTAATTTTATAAAGATCTGTTGGATTACCATAAACTGTTATCACATCATCATCAACTTCAATATCGTTTACATCAATATCAGCATTAATCAAGATTTCTAATGTTTCTTCTTCATTTAAACCAGTAAATGAAACAATAGAGTAGTTATTGTACATAAACGAGACACTTCCAGATACACCCATTTTGTTTTTTGTCTTTGTAAAACAATTACGAACTTCACTAACTGTTCTATTAACATTGTCAGTTAAGCAATCTACAATTACTGTAACTGCACCAGGGCCAAATCCTTCATATCTAACTGAAGTATAATCCTCTTGAACACCACTTGAAGCTTTTTCAATAGCTCTTTTAATAATATCAGTAGGAACTTGAGCTTTTTTAGCTTTTTCAATAATTCTTTTTAATGATATGTTCATTTCTGGGTCAGCGACTCCTTGTTTAGCTGCAATATAAATTTCTTTTCCATATTGAGAGTAGACTTTTGTTTTTGCAGCAGCGGTTTTAGCCATTGCAGCTTTGCGTACTTCAAATGCTCTTCCCATAAATATCAACCTTTCGTTTATTAAAATATTAACATTATAATTTTAAACTATTTTAGTGTATTTCTCAACTTTTTTTAAAAAAAGAAAGAAAATTATGAATTTCTCTCTACAAATTAGCTTATTAATAAACCATTTTGGTTATTACAGGAATTAAAACTAAATAAATACTATAGATATCTTCGCATAAAATAGTAATATTAGTCAAAATTTAATAAAAAACTTAGTTTATCATCAAAAATCATTGATTAATAGGAAAATTGAAGTTAAAATATAATTTGTATGCGAAAAAAAGGATGGTAACATAATGAATAATAGGCAAAAAATCATCAACATCGCGGTTATTGCACACGTAGATGCTGGTAAATCAACTTTAGTAGACGCTTTTCTATCACAAAGTGGTGTTTTTAGAGCTAACGAAGAAGTTGTAGATTGTGTAATGGACAGCAATGATTTGGAAAGAGAACGTGGAATTACAATATATTCTAAAAACTGCTCGGTTATTTATAAAGATTTTAAAATTAACATTGTTGACACACCAGGACATGCGGATTTTTCTTCAGAAGTCGAAAGAATAATGAAAACTGTTGATACCGTAATTTTATTGGTTGATTCAAGTGAAGGACCAATGCCACAAACAAGGTTTGTTTTACAAAAATCATTAGAATTAGGGATAAGACCGATTCTACTAATAAATAAAATTGATAAAAAAGATCAAAGAGCTGATGAGGTAGTAAATATGGTATTTGATTTATTTGTTGAGCTTAGCGCAAATGAACAACAATTAGACTTCCCGATATTATATGGAATTGCCCGTGAAGGTGTGGTTAGATATGAAATGGAGGATCAAAATAAAGATTTAGTGCCATTATTTGAGACTATAATTGATCATGTAGATAGTTATCCTGATTTAAATGAGGAACCCCTTCAACTACAGGTTTCTTCATTAGGTTACGATGAATATATTGGTAGATTAGGTATTGGTAGAATTTTTCAAGGTAAAATTAGTGAAGGACAAACAGTATCAGTATTTAATCGTGACGGAAATATTGTAAAGCGTAAAATTTCACATGTGTTTATTTATACTGGGTTAAAAAAAATATCAGTTCATGAAGCATATAGTGGTGATATAGTAGTTCTATCTGGAATTAGTGATATTTCAATTGGAGAGACCATATGTGAAGAAAACAAAGTTATACCAATGGAATTAATTAAAATTGAAGAACCAACATTATCGATGAATTTTTTAGTAAATAAATCACCTTTTGCCGGTTTAAGTGGTAAATTTGTTACATCTAGACATATTAAAAGCCGTTTAGAAAAAGAATTAGAGGTTAACGTTGGATTAAAAGTTGAACCCATTAACGACGTAGAGGGTTTTAAAGTTTCTGGTCGTGGGGAGTTACACTTATCAATTTTAATTGAAAATATGCGCAGAGAAGGATATGAATTAGCAATCTCTAAGCCTGAAGTAATTATGCATCGTGAAAATGATAAATTAATTGAGCCAGTTGAACGTGTAATTTGTAATGTGCCTGAAGAATATACAGGTGCTGTAATAACAAAATTAAATTTACGTAAAGGAACACTAGTTTCAATGAATGTTGAAAGTAATTATGCAAGAATTGAATATTTAGTATCAACTCGAGGTTTAATTGGATATCGTAGGGAATTTATTAATGATACAAGAGGAAAAGGAACTTTGATTAGAAGGTTTGACACTTTTGATGATTATAAAGGAGAAATTCCACAACGGGAAAATGGAGTTATGATATCTCAAGTAACGGGTGAATCAATGACGTATTCACTATATAATTTAAGTGATCGTGGACAGATGATTATTAATCCAGGGATCAAAGTATATGAAGGAATGATTGTTGGTATTTGCAACAAAAATACTGATTTGACAGTCAATCCATGTAAAAACAAAAAGCTAACAAATATGCGTTCATCAAGTAGTGATGATTCAATGCGGCTTCAAACTCCAAGAATTTTCACTTTAGAAGAAGCATTAGAATTTGTAAATGACGATGAACTAGTAGAAGTTACTCCAAAAGACATTAGATTAAGAAAAAAACATTTAACCTTATTAGAACGTAAAAGAAATCAAAAAGAATTTGTTGTAATTTAGTAATTGTCAATGACAATTATCTAGAGAAATAAACAGGTGTGTTAGTGACTGTAAAAGCAAAGTTTGTCCACAAATTATTGGGAACTATAGTTTTCAAATGACCGTCGACTTTATTGTCGGCGGTTTTATTTGACAATAAAGGAGTTTTCATATAAAATATATCCGAAATCGTTTTCGATAATAGGGAATTATGAAAAACTTTAAATTAAGTTTACAATAACTCTACTAGTATCTTGTGTTAAAAACGTACATAATACAGCTTATACAATTTTAGCTACGACTGAAGATCAACTCCCTGTTGATTTACGGAAATGCGGTGAACCATATAAAGGTGATTATACTGTTATTTGGTGTGATGAATTTAATTACAATGTAGTCCCTAATCCAAACAAGTGGAAATACGACATAGGTGGTGGCTGGGGTAATCAGGAAGTTATGATTTAAGCATGAAATTCTCTAGTTTTTGGGAAGATAATTTATACCACTTCTATTTTGCCACTGGTGGTTTTGATAAATGGAGAACAATTACTGCCATTAAACCAATTACACTTGTTAAAGATGAAAATTCACAAAAATATATGCGCGTAGTACAGAAGTATGGAGATGTATTTTGGTTAAACTGGTTCAAACTAGAAAAAAGGAATAGTGAATTATAACATTCTCATATTAGGAGTGAAAAAATGTTAACAATAAAAGATATATCAAAAAAAACAGGATATTCTATTACAACAGTTTCAAAAGCTTTTAATGGATATAGTGATATAAGTGATAAAGCAAAAAAAACAATTCTTAAAACAGCTAAAGAACTTGGATATCAGCCCAATGCGAGTGCAAGATCTTTAGTTACCAAAAAAAGCTGGACGATCGGAGTAGTTTTTGAAGAAAGAACTGGCGTTGGAATAACTCATCCTTTTTTTGGAAATATATTAGATAAATTTAAGAACTATGTTGAAAAAGAAGGCTATGATATTTTATTTATTTCTCAACTAATCGGTATTAGTGGCAATAGTTATATTAATCATTGTCGACAAAAGGGAGTAGATGGAATTATCATATTATGTTCTTATGTTGAAGAAAATTCTATAAAGTGTTTAATTGAAAGCAATATTCCTAGTATTGTGATTGATCATGATACTGATTTAACAAATTGTATTTATACAGATAATTATAAAAGCACTTATAACGCTGTTAAATATTTAATAGACAAAGGTCATAAAAAAATAGCGCATATTCATGGTGATTTACAATCTTACGCTGGTAGTGAACGTCTTAAAGGCTATAAGCAAGCATTAGCTGACCATAATTTACCTTATAAGGACGCTTTCTTGTTTGAAGGAATTTCTTACTCGATGAAAGAAGGACATCAAAGAGGTTTAGAAATTGCTACCATGGTTAATAAACCAACAGCAATTGTTATTGCTGGTGATAATCTAGCTATTGGAGTAATGAAGGCTTTTCAAGAACAGAACATTGAAATACCAGATGATATTTCGATTATTGGTTTTGATAATATCGAATTATCAAATTTAGTAACTCCTTCTTTATCTACTATAAACCAAGATAAAGAACAAATTGCTTATCTAGCAGCCAAGTGCTTAATAAACCAAATTGAAAATAAGGCAAAAAAATATGACAAGATTAAGATTAAAGGAAAATTAATTGAAAGAAATACTGTTAAAAATATTTGCAAATAAGGGCTAGTAAAATGGTTTTTTGGAGAAGAATACAAAATAAAAGGTAAAATTGAGTATTATATTTTTTGGGGTTAAGTTAAAAATCAAATATCTGGAGAAATTGTCCAAACAAATGTTGATTTATATCTGAAACCTAAAATTGTAAAACTATTGCTTTTTCAAGTTAGAAAAAGATACAAACATTCATTATAAATTTCTACAAGATTCAACAGAATTAGAAATCGATGTTTCTATCTTAAAAAAACAATCCAATTTGTCTGTATTTATTGACTGAAAATATATAGTAAGGTATAATATTCACGAAAACGGTTTCGGTCAACTTTTTTTTGGAGGTAAAAATGAATTTTAAAGCAAGCAAAAATCAATATCAAAATATGATTTATAATAAATCTGGAAATAGTGGTTTAAAACTACCTGCTATCTCTTTAGGATTGTGGCATAATTTTGGAAGTGTTGATAATTTTGATAATGCAAAAGCAATGCTTCTACAAGCATTTGATTTAGGTATAACCCATTTCGATTTGGCGAATAATTATGGTCCTAATCCAGGAAGCGCAGAGACAACACTTCGAAAAGTATTAAAAAGAGAGCTTCAATCTTATCGTAATGAGCTTGTTATATCAACAAAGGCTGGTTATGGAATGTGGCCTGGCCCTTATGGTGATTTTGGTTCAAAAAAATATCTTGTTTCAAGCTTAGATGATAGTTTGAAAAGATTAGGTTTGGAATATGTAGATATATTTTATCATCATCGACCAGATCCTAATACACCACTAGAAGAAACAATGAGAACATTAGATTTATTTGTTCGCCAAGGAAAAGCATTGTATGTTGGTATATCTAATTATAGTGCAAACGAAACTAAACTGGCTTCACAAATTTTAAATGATTTAGGAACTCCTTGTTTAATTAATCAATCTTCTTATTCAATGTTTAATCGCTCTATTGAAGATAGTTTATTAAATGTTTGTGAACAAGAGGGAATAGGAATTATGGCCTTTATGCCTCTTCAACAAGGATTATTAACTGATAAATATATAAACGGAATACCAGCTAATTCAAGAGCGGCTGGAGGAAGTCCTTTTTTAAATCAAAATGATATTAATGAAAGTAAAGTAAATAAAATTAAAGCTTTAACTGCGATAGCCCAAAATAGAGAACAAAATTTAGCACAAATGGCTATTGCTTGGGTTTTAAGACATAAAGCAGTTACTTCAGCATTAATTGGAGCTAGTCGTCCATCGCAAATTATTGATAATGTTAAAGCCTTATCTAATTTGAATTTTACAGAGTATGAATTGAATAATATTGAAAATATATTAACTACATAATATGGCAACAAAGTTGTCTTTTTATGTAAGGCTAACGAAAACGATTTCGATTAAATAAGGATGGTGAAATAATGGAAAATTATTATATAGTAACTTCTAAAACTACAAATGAAAAATTTAATAAATATCCTTTATCCTTCACTCAAAAGGATAAGAATATAGCTACTATTAAAATTGATCAAAATATTAAATATCAACAAATAATTGGTTTTGGTGGAGCTTTTACAGAGTCTTCGGCTTATACATTATCTAAACTGACTGAAGATAAAAGGAAAGAAGTCATAGAGGCATATTTTAATCAAGAAAAAGGTATTAATTATTCAATTGGTCGTGTTCATATCAACAGTTGTGATTTTTCTCTAGGAAATTACACTTATGTTTCAAAAAATGATAATAAATTAAAGACTTTTGATATTTCGCATGATTATAAATGGGTGGTTCCTTTAATAAAAGCTGCAAGTATCGAACGTGGAGAAAAAATAAAAATTTTAGCCTCACCTTGGAGTCCCCCAGCGTGGATGAAATCGAACAAAGACATGAATAATGGTGGGAAATTATTAGATGAGTACAAAGATTCATGGGCTTTGTATTATACCAAATTTATAAAAGCCTACCAAAAAGCTGGAATAAATATAAAAGCTATAACTGTACAAAATGAACCGGCTGCAGTTCAAGTTTGGGATTCTTGTATTTATAGTGGTGAAGAAGAGAGAGATTTTATAAAAAATTATCTGGGACCTACAATGGAGCGAGAGGGTTTAGGACACATCAAGATATTAATTTGGGATCATAACCGAGATATTATCGTTGAGAGATCAAAGGCAGTTCTTGAGGATCCGGACGCAGCTAAATACGTTTGGGGAACAGCTTTTCATTGGTATGTTAGTGAGGCCTTTGAGAATGTTTCAAAGGTGCATGAATTGTTTCCTGATAAACACCTGTTATTTACTGAAGGATGTCAAGAGGGTGGCTGTCATATTGGCTCATGGGACACTGGCGAAAGGTATGCCCGCAATATGATCGGAGATATGAACAATTATTGTGAAGGCTACCTTGACTGGAACCTTTGTCTAGATGAGACTGGTGGACCTAATCACGTGAACAATTTATGTGATGCACCAATTATAATCATACCTAAAAAAAATAAGGTCATTTATAATAGTTCCTATTATTATATTGGTCACTTTAGTAAGTATGTTTTACCAAAAGCTTATCGTATAGCTAGTTTTGTAAGCGATAATAGATTAAATGTAATATCATTTTTAAACCCAAACAATCAAACAGTTGTAGTAGTATTGAATCAAACAAATGAAAAGATTTTATATACACTTGAAATAAACAATCAAACCACTACAATTGAAAGTTTGCCACATTCAATTCATACAATAATTTACAATACTAAATGATAAAAAAATGGGGAGATTTTGAATTAATAATTTGAAGATCAATTTATTTTTTTAGATTTACCTAAAAGGAGTTATGATATTGGTGGTCATGGATTTGGAAATAAAGAGTGGCGATTTCATACAGATCGTGAAAAAAATGTTTTATTAATAATGGTCAATTAATGTTAAAATCATGTAAAGAAAATTATGAAAATCGACATTACACATCAGGAAAAATGTTTACAAAAAAATCGTTTACATACAGGAACGAAACATTTGCTGATAGTTTTCACGTATATGGTATTGAATGGGATGAAAAATTTATCAAGAAACAAAATGGTTATCAAAAGACAGAAAGGGTACAAGAAATGAATATCCAGTTTCTTTTAATAAGGGTTTTTACTGATATTGAACTTAGTGTTGGCGGTTAATGGCCTGGGTACCCTGATAATTCGACTTTACTTCCACAAGAATTTAGAATTGATTATGTGAGAGTATATCAAAAAATTAAGAACGTATAGGAGTTGTATGCATGGAAAAGTATTACTATGAAAATGGTGACTTCATAATTGAATCATATGATAAAGCAAAAACTTTTTCAAGTTTTCTCCCTGGTATAGCAGGGTTAAAAGGAATACCTATTTGGGCTTTTTATGTTAATAGAGGACAAGGGATAGCTAGTTTTGGCATCCAGGGTAAAAATAACCCTATATTAGAATTTTCTCCTGCAAACATAAGTTACCAAAATGTTTCTAGAAATGGTTTTAGAACTTTTATTAAAATTAACGACCATGTGATAGAAGCTTTTGATACTTTAAATCAAGATGAGTTAATTATCCGGAAAATGTTAATTAATGAAGCAAAAGTAACATTTTCTGAAAGAAATGAAAGAGATGGATATGAAATTAAAGTAGTTTATTTCGGAATTCCAAATGAAAATTTTGCTGGTTTAACTAGAAAAGTAGAAATTAAAAATATTAGTAATAATGAATTAAACCTTGAGGTTATTGATGGATTAACTTCCATTTTACCTTATGGAATTGATAATGCGGGATACAAGGCAGTCGGGAATTTATTAAGAAGTTGGATGGAAGTTTTTAATTTAAATTCTAAAATTGCTTTTTACAAGATAAGAGCATCAACATCTGATTCTTCAGAAATTAACGAAGTCAAAAAAGGAAACTTTTATTTATCTTTTTCAAATGAAGAAGTATTAATTACACCAATTGTTGATTGTAGTTTAATTTTTGACTATGATACTAGTTTGGGAAGACCAGTTAACTTTATAAACAATTCATTAAAAGATATTCAGGATCAAAAGCAAGTGACAGCAAATAAGGTTCCTTGTGGTTTTACAGGAATTAGTAAGAAATTAGCTAAAGAAGAAATTGTAAGGATTAATACAATTATTGGTCAATCTCAAAATTTTGATTATATAAATGAACAAAAAAGTAGATTAGTAAATAATGAATACATTGACAAAAAAGAAAAAGAAGCCTATTTAATTATAAGAAATTTAACTGATGACATTAATTTGTCTTCGTCAAACCATTTATTTGATGAATACAGTCGTCAATGTTATTTAGACAATTTTATTCGAGGGGGATACCCTTACATCATAAAAAACAAAGATAAAGGTTTTGTATATCACCTCTATTCAAGAAAACATGGTGATTTAGAAAGAGATTATAACCAATTCTCTTTAATTCCAGAGTATTATTCTCAAGGAAATGGTAATTTTAGGGATGTAAATCAAAATAGAAGAAATGATGTATTATTTAATCCTAAAGTTGGTATTTATAATATCAAAACCTTTATGAGCTTAATTCAACTAGACGGATATAATCCGTTGTCAGTAAATGGAACAACATTTTATTTGAAATCCGGAATATCTGTAAGTGATTTAGTAAAAAAATGTTTTTTAACCCACCAAAAAGAGTTAGAAATAATTTTGACTGATAGTTTTACACCAGGGAAAATAATAAATTATATTTATAATAATAATGTAACATTAAATATTAACGAAGAAGAAATGATAGAAGAAATTTTCTCCGTTTCATACCGTAATATTGAAGCGAACTTTGGTGAGGGATATTGGATAGATCATTGGACATATAATATGGATTTGATCGATTCATATATTCAAATATTCCCCGATAAATTTATAGAGTTACTCTTTGAGGATAATACTTATCAATATTTTGATTCTCCAGTTTTTGTCTACCCTAGAGATGAAAAATATGTAATGAGTAAACAAGGTAAGATTCGCCAATATGGTACTATGATGTATGAAGATAAAGAAAAAATAGAGCGTCTAGGAATTAGTTTGTATCAAACAAACTGGCTTAAAACTAATTACGGTAAAGGTCAAATTTATAAGACCAATTTATTTGTAAAGTTATTTTCATTAGCTCTAATTAAATTTACGACATTAGATCCAAGCGGTATTGGAATTGAAATGGAAGCAGATAAACCAGGATGGAATGATGCTATGAATGGCTTACCAGGTTTATTTGGGTCTGGGATATCAGAAACATTTGAATTGTTAAGAGTTATAGAATTTCTTGAAAAAGTTACTCAAAATTATGAAATAAAAATACCGGTTGAAATTATTGAATTAATGGATAAAGTGAATCAATACTTAGATAATTATTTTAATAATAAATTTACTCAATTTGAATATTGGGATAAAACTTCAGAAGAAAGAGAATTATTCAGAGAAAAAACTCGTTTTGGAATAAATGGAAGAGAAGTAACTGTTTTATCTACTAAAATCAAGTTATTTATTAAAAATATTAAAGCCAAGATTATGATTGGGTTAAACTCAGCAAAAACATTAGGAAATGGAATTTATCCTACTTATTTAATTCACGAACCAATTGAATTTGAAGTGGTAAAAGATAAACTTAATAACGTTGAACTAAATCATTTGGGGTTACCAAAAGTTTGTATAAGGAAATTTGAAATGCGAGTTCTTCCTTATTTCATCGAAGCTCCAGCTAAAAGTATGAAGGTAATTAATGATAAACAATCAAACCGTAAATTACATCAATTAATTCAAAAAACGGATATTTTTGACAAAAAACTATTGATGTATAAAACAAGTGAAAGCCTTGAAAATGAATCATTTGAAATAGGAAGAGCAAGAGCATTCACACCTGGATGGTTAGAAAGAGAATCTATCTTCTTACATATGACATACAAATATTTACTTGGATTATTAAAAGGTGGCTTATATGATGAATATTTTGAGGCAATGAAAACAAATGTCATACCATTTTTAAATCCAGAAATTTATGGAAGAAGTACATTAGAGAATTCATCTTTTATAGCAAGCTCAATTAATCCAAATGAAAAACTACATGGACAAGGGTTTCAAGCAAGATTATCCGGTTCAAATTCAGAGTTTTTAAGTATGTGGACATATATGATGTATGGTAAAGAACCATTTGTATTGTGTAATAATCAATTAATTGCTCAATTTAAACCGATTATTCCAAATTGGTTATTTGATAAAAATAACGAGTTACAATTTACATTCTTAGGTAAGACATCAGTCACATATATAAATCCACTTAGGTTAGATACTTATAATGAGAATTGTGTTGTTAAAAATATTATTATATCAATTAATAATGAGGAAGTAATTTTTAATCAGTCTTACCTTCCTGAAGAATATGCTTTGCTTCTTCGCGAAGGTAGAATTTCAAACATCCAAATTAATATAGGAATTAACTAAATAAAAAAAAGGAGGAGTTATTGCATACATTTGCTAGTTGATTATGGGCTGGGAAATTGACAAAAAACACTAAGTTTCTCCGAAGATGAAAAACGTACTTCAACAGAAATGGTACATCTTTTGATAAATGAGAGACCTTATCAGAAGTATCATTTCAATATAGAAATAGAAGTTGTTAATTCTATAAAGTATATAAAACATAATATTGTAAAATATTAGATGAAATAATAAACATGTTAGTTTAAAACTTAAAATCAGCAATTTTTGAGAGAATAACAGTTGATAAAAATACAATATACTTAAATATAAAAAGAAAATAATCTTTAAACCATAAATCAAACATGGTATAATGTTGTTATATTGTTGTTATTTTAAAATAGGAGGTTTCAATATGAATTTTGAGGATTATAAGTATACTCGTCCTAACATGGAAGATTTTAAAAAGAAGTTCAAAAATTTGTTATCTAAATTTAATGACGCTAAAAGTTTTACTGATCAAGATTTAGCTATGAGTGAAATTAATAACTTGAGAAATGACTTTGACACAATGCAAACGCTCGTTAGTATTAGAAATTCAATTAATACTACTGATGACTATTATGAGAAAGAAATGGACTTTTTTGATGAAAATAGTCCATTGTATGAAGAACAAATTAATGATTACTACAAAGCGCTAGTTGGTTCGAAGTTTGGACAAGAATTAGAAAAAAAATGGGGTAAGCATATATTTAATATCGCGGAATTAAAATTAAAAACTTTTTCTCCTGATATTATTGAAGAATTACAAAAAGAAAATAAATTATCTAATAATTATCAAAAATTATTAGCTTCAGCTAAAATTATGTTTGAAGGTGAAGAACGTAATTTATCGCAAATGGGACCATTTGCACAATCAAAGGACCGTGAAATGCGTAAAAAGGCTCTATTAGCTGTTACAAAATTCTTTACAGAAAATGAAACAAAAATTGATGAAATATATGATGAATTAGTTAAAATACGAAATAGAATGGCAAAAAAATTAGGTTATCAAAACTATGTTGATTTGGGATATGCGAGATTAACTAGAACTGATTATAATTCTGAGATGGTTTCAAATTACCGGAAACAGGTTCTAGAAAATTTGGTACCACTAGCTCAAAAATTGCTAAAAAGACAAGCAAAACGTTTAGAACTTAATAAGTTAAAGTATTATGATGAGAAATTGGAATTTTTATCAGGGAATGCAAATCCAAAAGGTGAAGAAACATGGATGGTTAATAACGCTAAAACAATGTACTCAGAGTTATCTAAAGAAACAGATGAATTTTTTACTTTTATGGTTGAACATAACTTAATGGATTTAACAACTAAAAAAGGAAAAGCTGCTGGCGGATATTGCACATACATCGCTAATCACAAATCTCCATTTATTTTTTCAAATTTTAATGGCACTAGTGGAGATGTAGATGTATTAACTCATGAAGCAGGCCATGCCTTCCAAGTATACAGCAGTCGTCAATTTGAAGTGCCAGAATATAATTTTCCTACCTTAGAGGCTTGTGAAATTCATTCGATGAGCATGGAGTTCTTTACATGGCCTTGGATGAAATTGTTTTTTGAACAAGATGAAAATAAATATAAATTTTCTCATTTAAGCCAAGCTGTGTTATTTATTCCATATGGTGTGACAGTAGATGAATTTCAGCATTTTGTTTATGAAAATCCTAATGTAACACCAAAAGAAAGAAAAGCAAAATGGCGTGAAATTGAAAAGAAATATTTACCTCACAAGGATTATGAAGATAACGATTTTCTAAATAATGGTGGATATTGGTTTATACAAGGACATATTTTTGGATCACCATTTTACTATATTGACTACACTCTAGCCCAAGTTTGTGCTTTTCAATATTGGGTAAAATCGAGAGAAAACAAAAAAAATGCATGGGAAAGTTATTTAAAATTGTGTCAAGCTGGTGGAACGCAATCATTCTTAAATTTAGTCCAGTTAGCTGAATTAAAAAATCCATTTAATGATGGCTGCATTAAAGCAGTAGTTAAACCAATTGAAGAATATTTAAATAGTATAGATGATTCTAAATTTTAATTGAAAATAAAGGGAACTTTGTCAAATAATGTAGTATAAAATATCCAATAAAATGATATTAAATTAAATATGAAGGATTAAGCTGAATTGATATTATACCTATAGAGTAGACACATAATAAAAAAGGTGTTGCTCTATAGGTATTTTTTATTATAATAAAAGTAATTAGTTTCGGGAGGGAAATTACAGGTGTTAAAATTTTTCTTATGGTTGAAGGGAAATGTTAAAGTTTTTTTTTGACAAAAAACATCAAAAGTTCCAATTATTATTAAATTTTTGCTCAAAATTGAATAAAAAAACAAAATTGTGGGAAATATAATAATTTATTATAAACCTTTATTGACTGGCATATACAATTAATGTACACTTTTATTAACTACATAGATATATTTATAAAAAATGTAGTGAAAATTATTTATAAAGGAGAAAATTGCATGAAATTAAAGAAATTTAGTTTTTTATTACTACTTCTGTTATTGGTATTTACAGTATTCTTCATTCAAGATTCGAAAACTGCTATGGCAATTCCAATAACTGATCCATTTCCACCTCCAACAACTCCAGATGGTGATTCATATGAATACAATGATAGTACTTATTATGCAACAAGAATTGGTTATACAAGTACATACGATGCTACTAGAAGTTATGGAGATATTCATACAAGTAGTGATATCGATTACTTCTATTTTAATTTAATTTATGAAAGTACAGTCATTATTCGCCTGGATAATATACCATCAGGTAACGACTATGATCTTAAATTGTACAATGAATCTAAATCTTTATTGGGGTCATCTACTCTTGGTTCTAATAGTAGTGAAAAAATTGAAAAGGTACTTCAACCTGGCAAATATTATATAAAAATATATTCATACTATGGATACAGCAGTAGTAATTACAAATTAAGTGTTGAAGAGTTTGGAGCACCTACACCTTTTAGTCAATCTGATGGTGCTAGTTGGGATTATGATCCTGAAAAATCTTATAACTATTTACAACATCATGAATATAAAGTGCGTACAATTTTGTATATTAATTACAATCAAAGCCTCTATAATGAAATTATGGATGTCATAAACTTACATAAAGATATATATAAATTCCAGCATATTCATCCAGGGGTGAGTATAGCAAAAGCTTCTGTAAGTTATGTTTTAGATATGTATGAGGGTTATATAAATGATAAAATATGTGATGGTAGTAAATTATGCTTGTTTTTACAAGATGTGATTAATAAGACAGAACCAGGTTATGCTGACACACACTCTTTGGAAGAAGCAATTGATGATGTAATTGCCTCTGCCCTCGATGTATATGTATTAAGTAATCAAGCTTTAAATTACCTACAAAATGTTGTAAACATTGCGATTTGGCTGTCAGCGGAAATTAATTATGTGCAACTCCAAAATGAATTAGATGATTTAATAAGTTATGTCAATCAAGCAAAGTTAACAGGGAAAAATATTCAATTTACATTTAGTGGAAGATTTCAATCAATAGATGGTATTGATTGTACTAATGTAGATGTTAATCAATACACTAGTGAAATTACATATGCAGAGCTGATTAGAGATAGAGTTTTCGGTAATGTTAATACTTTAAATAGTGATCAAATAATTGATAAATTGTCAGAAAGGTTCGGAGGAATTCCAATAGAATTTGGAAACATAGATTTTTATCATGAAACTTCAATGCGATATCATACTGACGATAATATCAATAGTAATACAGAAGAGTTTGGTATGTATGATAATAATTTGAGGTATATGGAAACTAGAACTTATATGAGCTGGCTATACCCATACCAATAAAAAGCAAGTATAAATGAACTAAATAATTATATTTATATACAAAAAAGTAGTGTGAGTTATTACCTACACCAGATATTATAGAACCAAATAAAGATGTTATGTTAAAGGCATAGCGTCTTTTTTCTTTATAAGTCCAATTTTTTATAGCTGAACAAAATAAAAAAAATAATAAAATATAATCATGTACCTTGCAATGAAAGGTACCATATGATATAATATCCATGAAGTAAAAGGAGGTAGCAAATGAACATTCAGTTTAAAAAAGGAGTACTTGAATTATGTGTCCTTTCTGTCTTAGAGCGAAAAAACTGTTATGGGTATGAATTGGTAAATGATATTTCAAAAAGTTTTTCGATTAGTGAAGGGACAATTTATCCACTATTATCTCGATTAAAAAAAGATGGATATGTAACTACATATCTAGAAGAATCTCAAGAAGGTCCAACAAGAAAATATTATAATTTAACAAAATCGGGTAAGGATGTATTATTAGAACTTAAAAACGAGTGGTATAGATTTATAAAAGGGGTTAATCGCCTATTAGATGGGAGTGAAATTTATGAATAAACAACAATTTATTAGTATACTTAAAGAGCAATTAAAAGGTATACCTGAGGTGGACAAAAAAGAAGTATTATTTGATTATGAAGAACATTTTGAGATAGGTTTGAGAGAAGGTAGACGTGAAGAAGAAATCGCATCATCACTTGGAAATCCTAAATCTCTAGCGAAAGAAATTAGAGCTAATTACATGATTAATAAAGTAGAAGAGTCATTTACAGCAGGAAATTTCTTCCGAGCATTTTTATCAACATTAGGATTAGGCTTCTTTAATTTAGTTTTTATACTAGGACCTTTTGCTGGTATTGCCGCAGCTTTATTTTCTCTAGTAGTAGCAGGTATAGCAATTGTGGGTAGTGGAATTTTTGTCATAGT
Source organism: Haloplasmatales bacterium 4B (assembly GCA_003586005.1). Classification (GTDB taxonomy): domain Bacteria; phylum Bacillota_I; class Bacilli_A; order Haloplasmatales; family Haloplasmataceae; genus NSKI01. The sequence goes on from NSKI01000024.1 coordinate 16,757, forward strand.
TGCATCATTCTTTCCAAATTTATTTCAGAATGTTCCTAGCCCATTTGTTGGAAGCTTTGTTGGAATATCTTTAGCTTCATTTGGAGTTTTATGGACAATCGGATCGATGTATTTGAATAAATGGTTTTATTTACTAACTATTAAGTATTTGAAATTTAATTTAAACATAATAGTGAACAGGAGAAATAAAAATGAATAAAAAAATAATATTTGGCTTAATAATTGTATTCATTTTATCATCTTTGGGTGCAATAATAGCTTTTATTGCTACAGATGGAGTAGATTTTAATGAGTCTATTAAGGTTAACGATGAAAAAATATTTTCTATAGATAATGTAAATCAAATAGATATAAGTGCATCTAGTGCTGATGTGAATATCATTTTAGTTGAAAGTAATGAAATAAAAGTTAAGTATTACGGAGAAATCAGATGCTTTATTTGTAATGCAAAAAATGAACTTAATGGCTCCAAAGAAGATGATAAAATTGAATTTACATCTAAATTTAATACTTTTGGTATCCATTTTTATAACAACATAAAAATGGATGTGTATTTACCAAAAACATATGAAAAGGATTTAACTATTTATGCAATTTCATCTGATATTTTGGTTGAAAAATTAACTTTAGATTATTTACATATTAAATCAGTATCTGGAGATATTTCAGCAAGCGAATTAACTCTTAAAGATGCTAAGTTTAGTTCAACTTCTGGAGATATAGATTTATCTGATGTGAGTGTTGAAAATATTACACAAATTAATATAACATCAGGAGATTTAACAATGGAATCAGTTAATTCTGATGTTAAATTTAATTTAGAATCAGGTGATGTAGAAGCTCACAATTTTCAAGGGGATTTTATTGGTTTAAGTACTTCAGGAAATATAGACATTGATGAGATAGCTAGTGAATTTATTGTTGATATTAACTGTATTTCAGGTAATGTAAAAATTGATGTTAATAATGATGCTTTATTTAATTTTGTGACCGATACAACATCTGGTAATATTGCAGTCAATTTCGAGTACACTGTTGCTGGGTCGAGCAATGATAAACATAATGTAGATGGTAGAATTGGAGAAAGTACAAATAATATTAAAATAAAAACATTATCAGGAAATATTATAATTAAGTAATAAGGAGCTTTTGCTCCTTATTTCTTTGAAATAAAAATATGAATTCTAAAAATACATTTTATTTTTTAAATTAAGTATGATATTATATATAGGCGAATTAATAATGAAGTAGGTAATAGATTATGAAAGTAAATGTTTTAAGATTTGCACTTTACATTGCAGCAATGAATTTAATAGGGTTAGGTGTTAGTTATTATATTATAGCAAATATCGGACTTGGCTCTTGGGATGTTTTCCATAAAAATATGGCTGATTTTTACGGTCTGTCAGTAGGCACTTGGGTCTTTATAGTTGGTTTTATCGTAATTCTAATTTCACAAGTATTTTATTTTCAACCAAAATATTTTTTAGCGATAATTACTGGTCTAATTACGGGGAAGTTAATTGATTTTTGGAGCTATATTTTTAATTTTTTGACAACAGATGATTTTATAATTAGAATTCCACTGTTTTTAACTAGTATTTTGTTATTAGGAAGTGGAATTTCCCTATTAGTAATGTCGAAATTACCCCCATCACCACCTGATGTCTTAATGATAAGTTTAATTAAGAAGTTTAAATTAAATTATTTGAAAGCCAAAACCCTTACTGAGTCTTTACTGTTTGTTATTGCAATTACAGTTGGTACAATAAATTCTAAGCCTTTTAATAATCTAGGGATAGGGACTTTTATTGTGTTAATAACAATTGGTAGCTCAGTTCAATTTTTCTCGCAAGTATGGAAAAAAATATTTGGGGATTTGTTATAGTTGGAAATTTAGTTATAATTAAATAGTGAGGTAAAAATATGTTTGATGTAATAATGCTATCGGTAGCTTTAGCTATGGATGCATTCGCAATTGCTTTATCTTTAGGAATGTCAGGACTGGTAACGAAATTGAATCAAAAAATACAAATTGGATTTACATTTGGTGGTTTTCAAGCAAGTTTATTTATTTTAGGATACTTTACAATATCTTCCTTAGGGGATATGTTTATTTCTACAAATAGCTATTTTGCTGCTCTTTTGTTGCTTATCCTAGGGATTAAAATGATTAAAGATGCACTAGATACTGGTGGTAATATTTGTGAACACGAGCATTGTTTTGACTGCAAAAAGATCCGCTGTATAAAAACAGGAGAATATCGTAAATTATCACTTAAGATATTGTTAATTTATGGATTAGCTACTAGTATTGATTCATTAATTGCTGGTGTATCATTCTATGGGAAATTAGATAATACTTTATTTGCTACTTTATCAGTTGGAATAATTACTTTTATATTTTCATTCTTTGGTTCAGCCTTTGGAATGAAGTTAAAAATGTTTGTTGGTAATAAAGCAAATTTAATAGGAGGTAGTATCCTTATTATCTTGGCAATTAAATCGATTTTGTAAGCAATATATTAAAAAAATTTAAAATAAAAAATTTATTCATTTTTTCACATAGAAATTGTCAAAAAGTGCAAAATAATGCATTTTAAACTTTGTGAAAAAAAATACAATTCTTTACATTATTTATTATAAAGTATATAATTTGTAATGGATGAATTTTAAAAAAGGAGTGTTAGGATGAAGCTATTTAAAGCTAAAAAGGGAATCCATATCCCTGGGAAAAAAGATGGTACTGCAAAACTATCTTCAATTGAGTTTCTATCACCTGAATATGTCTACATTCCCTTATCAGTTAAAGGGACTGATTTTGATGTTTTAGTAAAACCTGGTGATATAGTAAAACTAGGGCAAAAAATTGCTCAAAGATCAAAAGGAAAAGGATTACCCCTTGTAAAACATGCTTCTATTAGTGGTGAAGTAGTTAATATAAAAGAAAGAAAAATGCATAGTTCAGGTCTTCCTTATGTGTGTATACAAATTAAAAATGATTTTAAAGATACACTTGTAGAGGTTACTCCAGTTTCTAATTTAGACAAGGTTGAAAACAGCCAATTGTTAGAAATTATTAAAGAAGCTGGTATTGTCGGTTTAGGTGGAGCAGGCTTTCCAACATTTTTGAAATATGGAAATGTAAAGGATATTGATACTGTCATCTTAAATGGGGCTGAATGTGAACCTTATTTAACTTCAGATTATCGAATAATGTTAGAGCAAACTGACCGTGTCATTGATGGGTTAGTTATTTTAATGAAATTAGCAAATGCCAAAAAAGGTATTATAGCTATTAAAAAAGGCAAGAAAGAAGTTTATAAGCAACTTCTTGATGGTGCATCTAAATTTAATAATATTTCTGTAGTTGAAATTCCAGATGAATTCCCTGCTGGATGGGAAAGACAAGTTGTTTATCGTACATTAAAACGCTCATATGAAAACTTTCCATTTGAATGTGGCGTGATTTTAAACAATGTAAGTACTTCTGTAGCAGTATCAAAAGCAGTAAGAGACGGATTACCACTTGTTGAGCGTTTTGTTACTGTTTCTGGGGAAGGAATTATTCGTCCGCAGAATTACCGCGTTAGAATAGGAACTTTGTCAACAGACCTTATCAAACTGTCTGAAGGTTTAGCAGATGATATGGGTGAGTTGCGTATTGTTACAGGTGGTCCTATGATGGGTACTTCACTAAAAACAGAAGAATTTGTTGTTACTAGTGAATTATCAGGAATTTTGGCTTTACCGGGTGAACATAAATATGAAACACCTCATAATAAACCTGTTGGAGATGTAATATTAGATGTTCTGCATTTTTCAGAACATGATGATCGCTTCTTTATGCGCGATGAACAACCATGCGTACGTTGTGGAAACTGTGTAAAATATTGTCCTGCTGGTATCCAACCAACATTAATTAGAAGTGCCTCTATAGCAAAAGATGAAATAATGTTAGATAAATTAGATGTGTCAAAATGTATTTCATGTGGAACATGTTCTTATGTTTGCCCATCTCATATCCAAGTGAGTGAAGCAGTTAAAAAGGGTAAAGCATATCACGCAGCTAAAAATAGAAATAAAAAGTAATTTACTAGGGAAGGAGAATTATCATGACTAAAATTCAAGTTGGTTCACATCCACATATTCATAGTGGAAATTCCACTCATAAATATATGTTGGATTTACCGATTACAACTTACTCAATGGCTATTGTTGCAATTTTAATTCAATTTCTATTTGTGACTATATATCTCGGAGCTTCATTCTCTGAGGGAATCATCGTAGCGATACAAGCCGCTTTAGTTATTTTTACTGGTGTATTTTCTTGTATTGCAGCCGAATCTATTTGGAATAGATATGTTAATAAAGAATATAATGATTTTTCTGGGTGGTTTAGAAGCATGGCTACAACATACCCTTCTATTACAGGTATGTTATATGCTCTTTCACTACCTATAGGAACACCTTTATATATAGTAATTATTGGTGGTTTCGTAGCGATAATTATTGGTAAATCAATTTTTGGTGGGGTAGGAAATAACATCTTCAACCCTGCTTTAGTAGGGCGAGCATTTATCACAATTGCATACGCTACCGCTTTAGGGAAAGCAGTAGACTATACTGGCTTGATTCAAACAACAGATGCGATTGCATCTGCATCACCTCTTGTAAAAGCAGCTCAAGAAGGAGCATTGCTTTCATATGAATCATTCAAAAATATATATGGTTCTGTTTGGAAATTATTTTTTGGATTTTATCCAAGTGCTTTAGGTGAAAGTTTATCATTCTGGATTATTCTATCATTTATTTATTTATCAATTAAGAAAACGATAGATTGGTTTGTTCCAGTTATATATATTGGTTTAGTTTTTGTAATGGTATGGGTAGTTGCTTTAGTAAACAACCTAGGAACTCCATTAAGTGAACCTTTTACCTTACAAACATTAGGACTTTATTTACCAATATTTCATATTTTAACTGGTGGATTATTGTTTGGTGCTGTCTTTATGGCTACTGAGCCTGTGACTTCTCCAATTACACGTCGTGGACGAGCTTTATTTGCTGTATATTTGGCGGTAATTACTTTTGCAATTAGGATATTAGGTAATCTACCAGAAGGTGTGCTTTATTCAATCTTGTTTATGAACTTATTTGTGCCAATAATGGATCGCTTTTATATGGGTCAAACTAAAGGCATAAAAAGGAAAGAAATTATTTTATGGATTTTCACACTTTTAGTTGCTGCAGGTGTAACAGCTTACGCTGCAACTAGTTTGGGAGGTGTGTCATAATGAATAAATATATACATTTAACATTAGTATTGCTTATCGTATCAGGCTTAAGTGGGTTGATTTTAGGCTTTACTAACGAGTTTACAAAAGATGCTATAAGACAAGTTAAATTAGATAATATTAATAAGAATATGAATAAGTGGTTCCCATCAGTACCACTTGAAAATAAAGAAGAGAATGCTACAGCAGATTATCCTGATTTATCTGACAAAAATGTCGTAAATATTTATGAAGCAAAGGATATTTCAGACACTTTGGAAGGTTATATATTAGAAGTTAAAGCACCAGATAGCTATGGTGGTGGCATGGTACTATTAGTTGGAATTGATACTGAAGGTAAAGTTGTTGGATTTACTTATTTATCTTTCAACGAATCTGGACCAGGTGCAAACGTAAGAGAGAATAATTCATTTGTCAATAGAATTGTTGGTAAAGATTCTGTAAATGATGTCGATACAGTAACTGGAGCAACATATACATCTACAGCCACATTGAATGGTGTGCAAATTGCTTTAGATTACTTCGATAAAAATTTAAAAGAGTAGAGGTGAAGTACAGATGACTAAAAAACAAAATTTTCTAAAAGGTATTTTTTCTGAAAATCCAGTATTTGTTCTTATATTAGGGATGTGTCCTGTACTTGGTGTTACTTCTACTTTATTTGGTGCACTAGGTATGGGAGTCGCATTTACCTTAGTTTTGGTTTTATCAAACATTATCGTATCTATGATAAAGAATTTTATTCCAAACGAAGTAAGAATCCCTTCTTTTATAGTTGTAATAGCTACATTAGTTACAATTGTGCAGCTTACAATGCAAGCTTATTTACCAGATTTATACAATCAATTAGGAATATTTATTCCCCTAATTGTTGTTAACTGTGTCATTTTAGGTCGTGCAGAAGCTTTTGCAAGCAAAAATAATATACTTGATTCAACTATAGATGGATTAGGTATGGGAATAGGTTATACGATAGCAATCGCTATGCTAGCTTTCATTAGAGAATTATTTGGAGCTGGTACATTGACCTTATTCATGTATGGTGATGTTAATATTAAATTTAATTTAATACCTAATAATGCCTTTGAGCCTATCTCAATTCTTATATTGGCACCAGGAGCATTTATCACATTAGGTTTATTACTTGGTGTTATTAACGCCATAAAATTTAATATTGAAAATAAAAAAAGTGTTGGGAGGAGTTAGAAGATGAGTACAAGTGATTTAATTAAATTAGGTATAGAAGCTATTTTGATCCAAAACGTAATCCTTACACAATTTTTAGGAATTTGCCCTTTTATGGGTGTTTCTAAAAAAAGCCAATCTGCTATTGGAATGGGGTTGGCTGTAATATTCGTTATGGTTATATCATCAGGGGTAACATTCGTAATTAATGATTTAATCCTACAACCTAATAAAATTACATATTTACAAACAATAGTTTTTATTTTAGTAATTTCAGGTGTAGTTCAATTTGTGGAAATGTTTATTAAAAAAACAGCACCTTTTATTTATAAAACATTAGGCATATATTTACCCCTAATTACTACAAACTGTGCGATTTTGGGGATTGCATTGATTAACGTTCAACCTGAAAAAGAGTTTGGGTATGCTGAAATGTTTGTTTATACTATTGGTATATCTATTGGATTTACATTGGTTATTTATATATTTTCAACTATCCGTGAAAGATTAGAAAACGCAAATGTTCCTAAAGCTTTTAAAGGCACACCAATTGCATTAATCACAGCAGGAATTATGTCTATTATATTCTTAGGATTTGCAGGTTTAGTATAAAATGAATTTTACATCTATATTAACAATGACTTTACTTGTTTTTGGTTTAATTTTCTTTTATGCAATTGGTATATATCTTAATAAAAAAACACCATTACCTAGTGGGTGTGATTTGCCTTCGCTAAAGTGTGAACATTGTACGTCAACTTCATGCTCTTATTCAGAGCCTAATCGTGTTGAACAAATTAAAACAGAAATTAAGAATAGTTTAAAAAATAAAAACAGTGGGGAAGGTGCTATAAATGAGTGATTCAATGATTCAAATATTAGAAGTAGCAGGTATCGTCGGTGCTATTGGTGCAGTGATTGGTTTAATATTAGCAATCGCAAGTAAAATCTTTCATGTTGAGGTTGACCCACGTTATGATTTAATCGTTGAGAATTTACCAGGGTTTAACTGTGGAGCTTGTGGCTATGCAGGTTGTTCTGGAATGGCTGAAGGAATACTTGCTGGAGAAGCTAATGTAAGAAACTGCGCACCAGGAAATGAATTAACTTATGCTAAAGTATCAGCTATCTTAAAAGGTGAAGATCCTGATGCGGTCACTTCAGTTGAAGAGAAAGCAAAACCGGTTGCAAAACCCAAAAAAGCTTAAATATAACAAAAAAGCGTTGAAAAACGCTTTTTTTATAATCTCTGGAATTAATATATTTTATATCAGTATAATTGAGATAATAATAATAATTTAATATATTTCCAATATGTGTTATAATCTATAATTGAGGTGAAATTATGCGTCAAAATTATATTTCATGGGATCAATATTTTATGGGAATTGCCCTATTGTCAGCTCAACGGAGTAAAGATGAAAACACACAAGTAGGGGCGTGTATTGTAAATCCTGATAAAAAAATAGTAGGTATTGGTTATAATGGGTTACCTTATGGCTGCCAAGATGAAGAGTATCCTTGGGAACGCGAAGGTGAATGGTTAGAAACTAAATATCCTTACGTAGTACATGCTGAGCCTAATGCGATTTTAAATTCGACATCAAGTCTAAAAGATTGTACTATCTTTGTAACTTTGTTTCCATGTCATGAATGTTCAAAATTGATTATTCAAAGTGGTATAAAAGAGTTAGTTTATTTTGAAGATAAATATCGAGATTCTGAATCAATTATTGCTTCAAAGAAAATGTTGAATTCTGCTCATGTGACATATCGATTATTTAATGACATAAATATTAATGTAATTACAAACAATAAATAAAATTAAATGGAGGTGGCATTATGAAATGGGTTAAAAATCATATTAAGCAAATAATCATATATATAATTATTTATGCTGGTTTAATGCTTTTTTTTACCTACCCATTACCATATGAATTATATTTGCCAGGTGGAGTAAATAGTGCTCAACTGTTTGTTGAATTTGATAATTCATATCCATCTAGTGGCACTTTTAACTCAAGTTACGTTTCAGTTGTCACAAAACCTAGTCCTTTTCAATATTTACTCGCTAAAGCAAATAAAAAGGCTGATATAAATAAGATGGGAAAACTACAAAGTTCTTTGCCAATTAGTGAAATCCTCGAATCAGACCGCCTAGGGAAAAAAAGTTCTATATATGCATCAATAATTACTGCATATAATCAAGCTAAAAAAGAAATAAATTATACAGAAGCAGGAGTTGTAATAATTTATCGTTATTTAGATATGTTAGCCTATGAAAAAATACAAGTAGGAGATATCATAATTGAGGTTAATAACCTTGATGTAGATAATTATTACGATCTTGCAAGTGTAATAAAGCCTATTTCATGTAGTGAAGATATTAAGGTTACAGTGTTAAGAGATAACAAAGAATTAATATTGAATGTAAGAAAAACTGAAACAGACAATGGATGTTTATTTGGGATTTCTACATATAACACTTTTACTAATTATGAAAATATGGTAAGCAATCCCGAATTTGAAATAGTTGATGATTCAGGATATGGTAGTTCTGCTGGCCTAATTCAAACATTAAGTATTTATAATGCACTAACCGAACTTGACATCTCATTTGGCTTAAAAATAGCAGGAACTGGTACAATTAGCACTGATGGAACTGTTGGACCAATAGGTGGTATAAAACAAAAAGTTTTTGGTGCATGTAAGGCTAATGTTGATCTTTTTTTTACACCAAAAGAACATTATGAAGATGCAATAAAGGCAAGAGATATTATGAAATCAGATATGGTAATTGTTTCTGTTGAATCATTTAAGGATGCTTTAACTTATCTTTTAAGTAATTATGGTGCAGCAGATTGAAAAATATATTTTTAAAGTATTATTATGCAACATATAAAAACAAATATTACCGAAATATTATGAATTTAACGAGATTTATTACTTTCTTTATAGTTACTTTGTTAATTGCCTTTTTTGCTAATCTATACATCTTTGCCTTAATTTCTGAAATGATATTTATAATTACAATTATTATTTCGACGATGTTTTCCTATTTTATTAGTTTTAAATATAGTTGCTTAAAAAACGATTATCAGCTTAATCTCAAAATTGCTTATGTTTTTTTATTTAGTGAAGCACTAATTATAACATTTATGGTTATTTGGCTTTATTGCTATATAAAATCAATATATATTTAGTGGAGGAATAATGTTATTTATAATACTAATTTTAAGTTTAGTTCTATTAGATCAAGTAACAAAATATTTAGTTTTAATTTTTATTAATGAACATCAATCAGTAACAATTATTAAAAATTTCTTTCATATAACATCAGTTAGAAATACTGGAGCTGCTTGGGGTAAATTTGAAAACCAAATGGGATTATTTTATATTATTTCCTTTCTAGCAATTGTTTTTTTTACTTATTACCTAATTACCACTGGAGATTTCTCAATTAATTATTTTTATACGATTTCGTTAATTTTAATTATATCAGGAACATTTGGTAACTCAATTGACCGGTTATATCGAAAAAAAGTTATTGATTTTCTTGATTTCCATATTTTTGGTTATGACTTCCCAGTTTTTAATTTTGCCGATATATTTTTAACAATTGGAACAATTGGAATAGCTAAATTTGTTTTACTATAAATTGAATAGTGGTGGTTAAATGGAGACATTAATATACATTGTGCAAGAACACGATGAATTTGAACGTTTAGATAAATTAGTATCTACTAAGTTCACAGATTTTTCAAGAAATAAAATTAAAAAAATGCTTGAAGATGAATTAATTTTAATTAACAAGAAAATTGAAAAACCAAGTTATAAAGTTAAGTGGGGAGATATTATTTCGGTAATTGTTAAAGATCCTGAAGTATCTGACATTCTGCCAGAAAATATTCCTCTTGACGTTTATTATGAAGACGGAGATGTTATAGTAATAAATAAACCATGTGGTATGGTAGTTCATCCAGCAAATGGTCATTTATCAGGTACTTTAGTTAACGCAGCTTTATACCATTGTGATGATTTATCTGGAATTAATGGCATTTGTCGCCCTGGTGTTGTTCATCGAATTGATAAAGATACTTCAGGTCTCTTAGTGATGGCCAAAAATGATAAAGCTCATAATTTTCTAGCGGATCAATTTAAAGATAAAACGACGAAACGCGTATATTATGCGGTCTGTCATGGTGTTATTCAACAAAATAAAGGAACAATTGATGCTCCAATCGGTCGTAATAAAATTGATCGAAAAAAAATGGCTGTTGTTGCAGGTGGAAGAACAGCAGTTACCCATTTTGAAGTAATTGAAAGAATAGGTCAATTTACCTTTATCAAATGTATTCTAGAAACTGGTAGAACCCACCAAATCCGCGTACACATGAGTTATATTGGTTATCCTTTAGTTGGTGATGATAGATATGGTCCTAAAAAGGTTATCGGTAAATATGGACAATTTTTACATGCTGCTAAATTAGGGTTCGTTCATCCAAGTAGTAAAAAATATTTGGAATTTGAGTCGCCACTTCCGGATTATTTTAATCAATTTTTAATAAATATGCGTAAAAAATATTGTGTAGAGTAGGTGAGAAAATGGATATTAAGAAAATTCAAAGTTCTTTTATGATAGAAAATACAGTCCTTGAAAATTTCTCTTTTAATCTAGTCCACTATTTTTTGGATAGACATGGATATTCGATTTTTAATTTTGAAGAGAAAATACTTGAAAATTTTAATCATCCATATTATCATATTGTCTATGTTTATTCAAAACCTTTATTTAATGATGTTAATATTGAAACCTTATTTGAAAAAATTGCTATTATTAAAAAAAAATTAAAGCGAGATTATTTGCTCTTTAATCCTAGCATATTAATATTAGCAACAAATTGTACATTAGATTTTTCAAAAATAGATATGCCTAAAAATGTTGACTTTGTCAACGCAACTGAAAAAGAAAAACTATATAATGATGAAATTTTTAAGCAAGTATATCCCGATGTCCTAGATTTTTCAATAGACTTATCTTTTGAAGATTTATCGATTAAATTGAATGCTATAAGTATTCTCATGATGAAAAAATTAAATTCAATATTTAATAAGAAACACTATATAGTAAATTTAATTTTAGTTTCATTAATTATTTTAATTTATTTGCTAGACAGGTTTTCTCACAATATTTTTAATATTTCCCAGATTATTGATACAATTGTTTTATCTAGAGATAATATTAAGGATAAATATTATTTTTCCTTTTTGACTAACAATTTGTATGACCCTGAATTATTTTCAATAGGAATTAGCGTATTATTAATTTTAACATTTGGAGTTCACTTGGAGAAAATCTACGGCTCATTAAGATATTTAGGAATTATTTTAATTACAATGATATTTACAAACGCTATGCTTTTTGCTTTTATTAATTCCGAAGATTACATTGTTGGGTTTACACCGATAATATATACATACATAGGTTCATTCTTTTATGTTGTAGTTTTATTTAGAAGGTATTTGGCACACACCTTAAAAAGGATATTAAAATATAATCTAATTTTCTTTATTCTTATTTTATTTTTTGGAAGTTTGGCATCCTTGATATCTTTAATAGCTTCACTGATTGCTGGATTTGTCTGTGCTTTTATAATAGGAGTGTCTAATGTAAAAAATGGTAATAATAAACATCGTGTATTGGCTTTTGTATTTGTATTAATATTAATAATTCTATGTATTTTAATTGGTTTAAAATAACAGAGTTTATATCATTATTTAACCCCTTAATCTGAGTGTTTAAATGCATCAGATATTATTAAGTCTGTTTTATCTTTCATTTTCAATATCAAGTGATAACTAATCTGATAAATTACAGCCTAAAATGTTAATTACTGATGCATCTTTGCTTGTGGGTAGATAAGCTTGTAAATGGTAATAAAAACCAATGTGTTTATATACAATTTTCAAATAATAAAAAATATTGATTATAATATCATAAATACAGTATTTGGCAAATATTATTGCGAAAAATAAATTTATAATCTATTCATTAAAGTTAATAAATTAGGGAGGTTGTAATATGGGAAGAGCAGCATTTCAAGTTTTGGTAATACCTTTTAAAAAGGTAAATGATGAATTTCTTTACTGCGTATTTAGAAGAAGTGATAACAGTGAATGCTGGCAATGGATAGCTGGTGGCGGTGAAAATAATGAAACTCCTGAGCAAGCAGCTATTAGGGAATCTTTTGAAGAAGCTGCAATAGTTGGACAAACTGAGTTTTATAAACTAGATTCTATGACAATGGTACCAGCGCATTATTTTGAACTAGACGAATATAATAAAGGAACATTGTATGTAATACCTGAATATTCATTTGGAGTATATGCAAATTTTCAAATAATTATATCTGATGAACATATAGAATATGAGTGGGTTGACTATAAAACAGCTATGCAGAAGTTAAAATGGGATAGTAATAAAACTGCATTGTGGGAACTAAATCAAAGATTATTGAAAAAACAAATCTCAAATGATAACTAGTTTCAGTTATTATGGGGGATTTTTTGTTTTATTGTGGACTTTTTTTTCATATAATGTTTTAGGTGATAAAAATGAAGAAGATGACCAATATCTTTTCAAAAATAAAAAATGTTAATGATCAATTATTTTTAAATAGTGAAAAAATAACAATTGTTGATCAAAATAAAGTTCTTATTCAGAATTATAATGAAATTAAAGAAATTCAAGATGAAATAATTCAGTTGTCAAAAATAACTATCAGAGGTAGTAAATTAAAAATTAATAGTATAAGCAAATATTTTATTGAAATTTCAGGGATTATCCAAAAAGTAGAATTGGGAGAGATAAATTATGATTAATGAAGTAATGATTTATTCTGTTATTATAAAAATAAATAAAAAAAACTTAATTCGAGTTAAACAATTGTTTTCATACATTGTAAAAGTTACTAAAATTGAAAATGAGTTTTATTATATAAGAATTATAGAAAGAGACATAAAAAAGCTTGATAATGTAGGAATTGATTATGAAATAATTTCTTATAAGGGATTAAAATATATTTATCAAAAGCTGATTTTAAATTTAGGTGTTACAATTGGTATAATCCTTTTTTTATTAATTTTATACATTAATACTTTAACGATTAAAGAAATTTCATTTTCTACACATACTAAAGATAATGAAAAGATCAAAGCTATTATTAATAGTAATTTAAAATCAGTTAATAATATTAAATTCCTAAATACAGATATTAATGAAATTAATTTAATTTTAAGAAAACAGTTTAGTCATTTTGAATGGATTAGTGTAGAGAAAGATGGTTGTGTTCTATATGTTACAATCTTAGAACCTAGTATTATTAATAAGCAAATTGAACATATTGATGGTTATGGAGATTTAGTGGCTAAAAGTGATGGTTTAATTAAACTATTTAAAGTTAGTCATGGAATTCCCATTGTAAATAACAATCAATATGTAAAAAGTGGTGATTTACTTGTAACTGGTAACCTTCGTTATAATAATTTTGACGAAAGTACATTTTATGTTCCTGCAAGCGGTGAAGTTTTCGCGGAGGTATGGTATACTAAAGAAATTGAAGTTTTCAAAAAATCAAGTGTGATTGAATATACAGGTAGAATAGCCTCAGATAAAAAGTTGTCAATTTTTGGTGTTGATATTAAATATAAGAATGCAGACCATAAATATTTGGATTATGATACGGAAACTAGTTTTAATCGGCTTAAGATTTTTAAAAAATATTTGCCATTTGGTACAAAAAAAATTTATTATTTGGAAAAAAATGTTATAATGAATGTATATGATGATAAAACATCATTACAATATGCAGCGTCTGTTATAAGAAAAGAAATGTATAATAAATTTAGAGAAAACGACAGGATATTGAGCATAGAATTAATCTCGAAATTAGAAGATGTTGAAAAATTCACATACACTTTTTTTGTTAAAACATATGAAGATATCGCAATGTTTCAAAGGAGAACAATGAATGAGTAGTGTTGTAGAACTTGGTTATAAATTTAATAGTATTGAAGAATCTATCGCTATAATCGGTATTCACGATAGACATCTACGTTTATTAGAGGAATATTTTATTACTAAAATTATTACTCGTGGTGAAGTTGTTTTTGTTTCTAATAATTTATCAGATATTAAAAAAAAGCAATTACTACAAATTTTTAATACCTTATCGACGATAATTAAATATGAAAACAATATTAATGAAAGAGATATTTTATATTGTTTTAAAATGTTAGAAAATAATAAATTAGATGAACTTATCTCCATTTATAGTAATAAAGTAATTGTTGGAAAGCAATATAGTGGTAAACCAATTAGTGCTAAGACTTTTAATCAAAAAAAGTATATAAAAGCAATTGATGATCATGATTTAGTTTTTGGAGTTGGTCCAGCCGGGACAGGCAAAACATACTTGGCTGTCGTTAAAGCCATCACATCACTAAAATCACAGGATGTAAAAAGAATTATTTTAGCTAGACCAGCTGTTGAAGCAGGTGAAAGCTTAGGTTTCTTACCAGGGGATTTAAAAGAAAAAGTAGATCCATATTTAAGGCCTCTATATGATGCTTTACATGATACATTAGGTTTGGAAAATACCGAGAGTTTAATTGAAAAAGGAACTATTGAAATTGCTCCGCTTGCTTATATGCGTGGTAGAACCTTAGATGATGCTTTTGTTATTTTGGATGAAGCTCAAAATACAACTGAACAGCAAATGAAAATGTTTCTTACTCGATTAGGTTTTAACTCAAAGATGGTTGTAACAGGAGACATTTCCCAAATTGATTTACCAAGAGGAATTAATTCAGGTCTAGTCACCGCTATTAAAATATTGCAGGATATCGCTAGTATTTCAATCTGTAAATTTGATATTTCCGATGTAATTAGACATCCGTTAGTTCAAAAAGTATTAGATCGCTATGAAAAACACGAAGCAAAGAAGGTTAAATAATGTTAGATATAGCATTTGTTAATGAAACAAAAGAAACACTTACAAATATTGAAGAATTGATAAATGAGGTTTTTGCAGAAACCATGAGAACTGAAAACAACAATCAGTTCTTTGAAGTTAGTGTTATTTTGGTTACAAAAACAAAAATTCAAGCAATTAATAAACTTTATCGTGATATCGATAAAGTTACTGATGTAATATCTTTTGCTTTATTTGATAAAACTGATGATTTTGATATAATAATAAAAGATGGGAATATAACTACTTTAGGTGATATTTTTATCTGTTTAGATAAAGCTAAAGAACAAAGTGAAGAGTATGGTCATTCACTGCTACGAGAAATCGCCTTTTTAGCTTGTCATGGTTTGCTTCATTTATTAGGATATAATCATAATAATCTTAACGATGAAAAAATTATGTTTAATAAACAAAAACAGATATTAAATAATTTAAATATAAATAGATAAAGGATGATATTGTATGAATAAAGAAGAACTAATCCAAAAAGCAATCCAAGCAAGGGATAATGCCTATACACCATATTCAAAATTCAATGTAGGTTGCGCGTTGTTACTGAAAGATGGTAGTGTAATTATAGGTGCTAATATCGAAAATGCATCATACGGGCTTACAAATTGTGCAGAAAGAAGTGCCTTATTTGCCGCATATTCAAAAGGATATAGACAAGATGATATTTTATCAATGGCAATTGTAGGGGACACAGATAAATTTATTTCACCTTGTGGGGCTTGTAGACAAGTTATAAGCGAATTAGTGAATGAAAAAACCGCAATATATTTATCAAATTTAAATAATGATCTTAAAGAAGTAAACAAACATGATTTATTACCATTTAGTTTTACTAATAAAGACATGGAAAAATAGGAGCAGTGATGGATAAAGCATTTAAATCTGGTTTTATAACAATAATTGGGAGACCTAATGCCGGTAAATCAACATTTGTTAATCAAGTACTTAAACAAAAAATCGCAATTATTAGTGATAAACCACAAACAACAAGAAATAAAATCCAAGGCATATATAACACAAGTAATTCACAAATGATATTTATTGATACACCTGGAGTTCATAAACCAAAACATAAATTAGGTGAGTTTATGAACCAAATTGCGTTAAAAGCAGTAAATGAAGTTGATATAATAATGTTTATGATTAGTGGAAATGAAAGTTTGAGCACAGGAAATAAGTATATTCTCGAACGGTTAAAACATATTAAACAACCTGTTTTCCTGATCATTAATAAGATTGATTTGATGAGTAAAGCTGAAATATATAATACTATATCTGAATATCGGAATGAATTTAATTTTACAGAAACAGTGCCAATTTCTGCTCTCACTAATGAAAACGTAGATAATTTACTTAGTTTATTTAATAAATATTTATCAGTTGGTCCAAGATTTTATCCAACTGATTCTGTTACGGATCACCCAGAACAATTTATTATTAGCGAATTAATTCGTGAAAAGGTATTACTTAATACAAGGGAAGAAATACCTCATTCTATTGCTGTTGTTATTGATCAAATAAAAAAACGAGCTAAAACTCATGTTATTGACGTTTTAGCGACAATAATTGTTGAAAGAGGTTCACAAAAAGGAATTATTATTGGTAAAGGTGGTCAGATGCTAAAAAATATTGGCAGCTTAGCAAGAATTGATATTCAAAATTTACTTGGTAGTAAAGTTTTTCTTGAATTATGGGTTAAGGTTATACCTGATTGGCGAAATAAACCCCATCTATTAAATGAATTTGGTTATAAAGAAAATCAGTATTAATAGCTAATTTTATAAATAATTTTTTGATTTTTGTTTATCCTAATATTAGTTAATAGGAGAAAGGAAAATTGAAATGAAAAAAGAAGCATGGGACCAATTTATAAATTCTGGTAGTGTGGATGACTATCTAAATTATAAAAAAAGACAAAAACGATATTTAAATGAAATGGGAACAGAAGTAATTATAAAAGATAGTAAGAGGGATCATCGTGTTAGAAACAATAGAAGGGATTGTAATCAAAAATAGTGATTACCAAGAAAAAAGTAAAATTTTACAAGTTTTTTCTAAAGAGCATGGGTTAATTGGAATTTTATTAAAAGGTGCAAATAATTATAAAAATAATAATTTCGCTTTAATACAACCAATTAGCCATGCCTTTTTCAATATAAATTATTATAATGGTTTGTCTAAATGTTATAATGGTGAATTGATAAATTCATTTCATTCTTTGAAAAATGATTTTTCAAAGAATATATATATTTTTCATATTTTTGAATTAATTTACAAAAATTTAGAACAACATCAAAAAAACTCATATCTATTTGATATATTATTAAAAATAATCGAGATTATGGAAAAAAGCACTGATATAATTCAAATAAAACTATTAACAATCTATTTTGAATTAAAATTATTATATTTTATTGGCGTATTTCCGGAAATATCGAAATGTGTCGAATGCGGTAGTTCAAAACATATTACAAATTTCGACATTTCAAAAGGTGGATTTGTATGTGAGAAATGCATTGATCCTCGAAGTAAAATTTTTTCAGTAGATTCACTACAAGTGCTATATCAATTGTTTTATCAAGAACTAGATAACTTTAATTATGATATTAATGATAAGATAATTAGCGAATTACAATTACTATTAAGAGAATATTATAATTATCATTTAGGAATAAAAACAAATTCGTCAAAATACTTTTAAAAGTACTTGACATATATATATATATTACCTATAAT
>NSKI01000025.1 GCA_003586005.1 Haloplasmatales bacterium 4B
GATAAATTCAAAGATATTATAATAGAAAAATTAGAATATGATGTTTCTGTAACAAGTATTTTCCACTACATAAAGAAATTAGGATATAAAGACCAGTATACAATTCTTAGAGAGTATTGTAAAACCATTAGATACGAGAGGCGGAAAAAAGCAACTATTAGATTTGAGGCTAATCCAGGGTTACAAGCACAAGTTGATTGGAAAGAGCGAATGAGACTCATTAGTAAGCATGGTGAAGTCTTTGAGATAGACTTATTTTTAATAGTATTAGGATACTCAAGAATGAAGTATATCGAGCTAACAATTTATAAAAATCAAGATACATTATTTAGTGCGATAATAAATAGTTTTGAATACTTTGGCGGTGTACCTAAGGAGATACTATTTGATAATATGAAGACAGTGATTAATCAATCAAAAACACGTTATCAGCAGCCGGTAATCAATAGAAAGTTCTACCAATTTAGTAAGGATATGGGGTTTGAAGTAAAGAGTTATATGGCATATAGGCCACAAACGAAAGGAAAGGTAGAATCACTTATTGACATTTACAAGCTATAAATTCCTATCCGTTTTGTCTGTTAACATCCCTATTAATCCTAAAGCTGGTTTCTTATGCTTTTTTCCTTTATATATCAAGTTTTTTATGTCAACCTTACTAGGATCCTATCCCGACCCATTAATTTTACCAATTGCCTAAACGTTTCTTCATTAGTTGATTTATAATTTTTTTTATAACTTTAAAGAAATACTACCAGCAGAAAAATCCCAATAATTAAATTTTCATGTTTAACTATAACACTTAATTACTTACTATTTTACATTTGAATTATTTATATAGCTATTATTCCACCCTAATAAAAAAATCCCCTCATACTCGAGTATGAGGGGATAGATAACCCTTATTATTTAGACAACTTATATTTATCTGAGTAACTTAGCAAGTTTTTTTGTTCACCTTATATCCAATAATTCCTCCAGCAATAAGGAAAATAAAGAATATCCAGCCTGATAAAGAGAAATTTGCAATTGGTGTATATAATGCACCTACGTTACAACCATTTGCAAGTCTTGTTCCAAATCCCATACAAAGTCCACCAATAGCAAAGAAAATACTATCTTTAAATGTGATTGAAAGACCACCTTTAAATGATTTAATTAAATTTCCTGCGAGAAGTAATGCAATGAGTGTTCCTAAAATAATACCTACATTTTGAACATTAATAGGATGATCAAAGAATGGCATTGTATAAACACCTACTGGTTTATTTGTAAAGGAAGCTAATTTTTCTGGAGAAACTCCAAATGAAATAAGCAATCTTCCAAACCAGAAACCATAAGGTGTAGAAGCTCCCCAACCAGCTTTTGTTACACTCATAAGCATTACAAAGATTGCTCCTATTACTGTTGCCCCTACTCCAAGTTTCCAAGGTCTTACAAATAATTTCTCATAAGTTTTTTTACTAAATAGTTTAAATGGTTCTTCATTATCGTTATAAGTCTGATATTGAATTCTTTCACTTTCTGTTCCAGTGTAAGTTTTTCTTGCTTTGTTTCTATCTTCAACAATTTTAGCAATCCAGACAAAAATTCCTGATAAAATGGCAGTTAATATTATCGCACCTAAATATCCATTTAAGCCATCCCATTTAAATAGGTCTGGTAGGTAAACACCACCATATAATTTTTCACCTACAGCTGTAGAGAACCAAGAATTTCTTACCCAACCTGCAGTCGTTTGCACTGGGAAACCAATGAATACACCTAATCCAAAGAAGAATAGTGTAATTAGTGCTCTTGGTAACCCTGTAACAAGGTCTGTTAGTACACCTGATGCACAACAGAAACTAAATGCCATACCAAAACCAAATAATAACCCACCTAATATAAGACCTATGTTTATAGGGTTAACCCAAAGGTCAAATCCAGCTGGATCTTGCATTAATAAAACACCTGTGGTAACAATAGCTGACCCTAAAAACATACCAACTACAACACGCATAAGTTTGGTTGAGCCTGTATGACACATACGATTAACAGTACCTGCAAACCCAAAGAATGAACGAGCAAGTGCATAACCTAATCCTATTCCAGCCAGTAGTCTAAAGAATAACATTGTACTGCTTAAGCCAAAGCGACCCCATAGAATTATAGAAATTAATAAAACAAAACCTAAAATATACTCTATATTTTTTTTCATAAGATAATTCTCCTTCCAACATATTAATTAAAGTTATATTTTGTAACAATCGGCTTACGATCTGTTGTTTGATCGTTAAAATATTCATGGAAACTAATACCTAAATAACTTCCAGAAATATTATAGATATTATCAAAACCTAAATGTCCTAATGCTAAAGCAGCATTGTAACTTCTTTGAGCACTACGACAGTGAACATATACCAATTTATCCTTTGGAATCTCTGTGATACGATCACGAAGTTCACTAAGTGGTATATTTACTGCCCCAATTATATGACCTTGTTCAAATTCATGTTTTTCTCTTACGTCAATGATATACGCATTGTTTTCTACAAGTTTACGCACTTCACTAACATGTACTTGTTTAAATGAACCTTTCATTAGATTAAGCGCTACAAGAGCTGCATAGTTAACAACATCTTTAGCTGTACTAAATGGTGGTGCATAGCAAAGTTCTAAATCTCTTAAATCATCGATTGTCCCATTAGTTTTAATAAGTGTTGCTACAATATCCACACGCTTATCAACATTACCTTTTCCTACAGCTTGTGCACCTAAAACTTTTCCTGTTGGAACTTCATATATTAATTTAAAATGAAGTTGATTATTGCCTGGCATTAATCCTACTTTGTCTTGCGGAATAACATAAACACTATCATATTTAATTCCTAAGACATCACAGCTTTTAGATGTTAAACCTGTTGAAGCTGCGTTATAATTAAAAATTTTAATACATGATGAACCGATATAACCAGTATTATTAACAGGAATGTTATATATATGATCTGCTACAGCTCTTGCTTGCTTTTGAGCAGGTCCTGCAAGTGGCAAGTGTACTTTCTTTCCTGAAATAGCATGTGTTACTTCAATCGCATCACCTACAGCATAAATATCTTTATCTTCTGTACAGTAGTTTTGATCTACTTTAATGCATCCTCTTTCACTAATTGCAAGTCCACATTCTTTTGCAAGTTTGATATTTGGTTTAACTCCTATTGCCATAACAATTGCATCTGATTCAACAACTTGTCCTGATTCTAAAGATATATTATTTTCATTAAAACCAACAACTTTATCATGTAAAATTAAATGAATGCCTTGATCATAAATTTCTTTATGAAGTATTTGAACTATATCTTCATCGAGATTTCTCATTACTTGATTAGCTGCTTCAATTAGTGTTACATTATATCCTGCTTCTTTTAAGTTTTCTGCAACTTCAAGACCAATGAATCCTGCACCTATAACTGATATATTTTTTGCTTTCTTAGAAACGATAAATCCATTAAGTTTTGCAATGTCAACCACATTCTTAACAACAAATACATCAGCGTTTTCTATTCCACTAATAGGTGGAACAATAGCATCAGCTCCTGGTGATAAAATTAATTTGTCATATTTTTCAGTATAAACTTCATTAATAACTACATTTTTTACTGTTAGTTCTTTCTTTTCACGATTAATACTTAATACCTCATTATTAACTCTAGCGTTAATGCGATATTGTTTATAGAATTGTTCAGGACACATCAATACAAGTTGCTCATGTTCTGGTATAAGTCCACTTAAATGATATGGTAAGCAACAGTTAGAAAAAGAAACATGTGGTCCTTTTTCAAAAATAATAATTTCTGCTCTTTCATCTAATCTACGAATTCTTGCTGCAGTAGAAGCGCCACCAGCAACACCACCTACAATAAGTATTTTTTTGTTCATCCATAGTCCTCCTCTACATTGTGAAATAATTAACTAAATTGTCCTTAACGAGTATAGCATAATAAATATATTTTATTCAATAAAAAAAATATGGGAATTATTTACAATTAAAATAAACTGTATATAGCACCCATAATTATTCTTTAGGAAATATTTGCTTAACAAAATCACTATGATATTACTAATTAAATGTAACCATTTAGTTTTATTCATAGATTGTAAAATCTAATATCCATGGTATTACCGTGTCAATTTCACTAATTAGGCCAAAATGACTTAAATTGTAAATATTTTAAATGTATTATTATTCTTGATCAATTCATTTTCCTGTTTATAGAGTTATCCACAACATCCTAATAATCTTTTGTACCAGAATAAATAGCAAGCATAGTTCTAATTTCTGAAGGTTCAACAACAGGCCAATTCTCTCATGCTTTAAATTGAGCTATACTCATGTCGAGATTTATTTCTTCTATTTTCTTTCTTCTTCTGTTAAGTTCAAATCATACTATGAATTTGTTTTCTTTTTGTTATTTATTTCTTCGTACATTTTTTTCATACTAGGAGCAAAAATTTTAGAGAAATTCTCTCCCCTAAAACTTTCTGCGCATATTGCCTTTTTTATATTTTTATTCATTTTACACTGCATTATAAATCCTCTATTGAACAAGCGTTAGATGTTATTGGAGAAAAATGGATCCACTTATTTTCTGGACATTAAGGGATAAAGTATTGTCATTCCTATTTTACAAATGATAAGTAATTGGAAATCAACCCAATGTTTTAATTATTTGGAAGCTTCATATTATTTTATATTTAAAAATGTATCCAGTATTTCGCTAATAGAAACAAAGGAAACAAAGAAAAAATATAGTATGGAGATAGCGTTGAAAACCGCAGCTAAATAACCAATCCATTTTCTATTTAGTTTCAATTGCAAAAAAGTCATATAGAGATTTAAATAGAATAAATATACTCCACAAATAATAGCTATAACTCTTATGGCATCTCTTATTATTAACATAAAAGAAATATTAGATTGAACACTGCTACCTATAATAATAAATGCATAAAATATCATAATAATCGAAATTAAAACGCTTCTTTTCCCTGTTACAGTTGACATATCTTTATTCTCAATTTTTTCACGCTCACTATCGATTTTATTTTTTGAAACCACTAGTTTCATAATTGACACCGCCTATCTATCTATAATATACAATACTTAAAAAATGAATTCATTAAATTTAAGTCATTTATAATTAACTAATAATTAATAACGTTTTCCGATGTTTACAACCTATCTGTTTCATGCTAATTAATATACAGTTTTTATAGTCATTAAGAAAAAAACAATAACTAAAATAGACATTAGTTCAATTTAAGCTGAAAGCCTTTTATTATTAAACTTAAAATGAGAATTTTCAAATTTAAATAACTCAAGTATTCATATTAACTTGAGTCCATTTAACAGTTTATTTAGCATCCACAATTTCATAAATATATTAAGCAATAAACACAAAAATATAATCATTATATTTAGCACTTAAATATTTAATTTTTTCTAAAATATAGAATACCAAAAACTAAAAAAATAAGAGTTAAAAGTAATACTGAAAGTATAATATTTACATGAGGAACTTTCTCTCTTATTCTATCATTTGTAAATACTAAAACCAAAACAAATAGTAGTGCACCTAATGTACCAATACAAATTTTCAAACTTTTCATGTCTACCTCCTCATTATAGAATCATAAGTGATGAAGCCGTACCTAATTATATTACTTTACATCAAGCTGTCCACAGCTTAATACTAAAACCTATTTTTCATGATTTATTAAATGTACCTTATAACATTACTTCGGCATCGATCATTGCTTTTTCAATGGGTATTAAGCTATTATTTTAATTTCCATTTTACTTACTATTATATAGCTTATTATTAATACTAATAATATGCTAGATATCCATAAAAATATTTTTTTACCCTTTTTCATATAGTTCGCACATCCCCTTTTTAAAGTCTATTATAAGAGTTCTTTTTAAATACTAAAACATAACTAGTGTCATATTTTGTCATATTTTGTCGAATTTATAAAAAACTAAAACATTAACATTTTCACATAATTAGTTTAATGATAGATTATGAAAAAATAAAATCTTGTATGAATATTAACTTATAACGTGAGAGCCCTATGATAACCATGGAATCCTATATTGTAAACTTTCATAATAAAGATAATAAATACGATACTCTATTTGCACTTTAGGTAGAATTTACTTGTATTTCTAGATGTAATAATTTGATGAAATATTTTTATATTAGTTAAGTAGGAGAATATTATGCAAGTAATTATTAAAGTTTAAAAAGGTATCTTAGAGTATATCAATGACGTTAATGAGGAAAAGATTAAAAAACCAAGTAAATGTCCTAATTGTGGTAAAGAAAATAGTCTCCATCATAATGGTGTTTATAAAAGAAATATTATAGATGATAATCAAGAATTTCGAATTATTTTAAGATTCCTTTGTAAATATTGTTTAAAAACTGTTTCCTTATTACTATCGCATAGTTTCTTAAAATCATTTAGGTCTCCATCAATAATTGTATAGTTTCTCTCTATTAGTTGTACAAGCTTTCTTCCATACCCAAGTATATTTATTGGCATTAGCTTCAAATTTAGAACCATCTATGTATGCAATATCTGTATTTACATTATCTTTTTCAAAGATATATTGATTAATATCGTAAAATATTTCTTCAATACTACATTTTAAGTAATTATTAATGAAATTAGAGAATGTCATATGAGTAGGTGTACTATTCTCGTTTCTCAATAAATACATAAATCTGATATCTGTTTTACATAAAGCTTCTAGTTCTCTTAAAGATGTATATCCTTTTGTCATAAAACCAAATAGTGTTACCTCTAATAAAGTGACTAAAGGAATAATTGTTTGAATATCAATTGGCAAAACTAATTGTTTTGGTGTACAATTATTCATATAATTTAGTATTTTGTTCATACTTAAATTATAATAAAAAAAGGAACTTCTTTCCAGATTTATTATCTAGAATTTAGTTCCTTTTTTGCTTACTGAGGACCGTTTATTTTTTTACAGCCCCTTAATTTAATTACTTCAATTAGTTTTGATAAGGTAATCCGCTTGACTTATAAATATCACTATAAGTTGTTTTTAATTCATCATAGAAAGAATTAAATGCTTCTGATACTGTAGCACTTCCAGACTCACCTTTTTTGTAAGCTGTAACATACTTACCAAATAATGTATCTAATTGTCTATCATATTTTGTTACGTTATCAAAAGATATTTTTTCTGATTCTGCTAAGAAAGTATTATAATGATTCATGCCACCCAATACATCGTAACCTTCGTAATCAGTTTTGATTGTATTCATAACAGAAATTCTTGAGTAAACATCTCCATTTGCTGCTCTAGAAGACATTCTATCAGTATCAAATAACATTGAACTTACAAAGTCATAAGCAGCATCTTTCATTTCTGAATCTTTTCTAATGTTTAGATAAGTTCCACCCCAATAGTAACTATTAGGTCCTGAAGCCATACCCCAATTTCCTTTTACTTCACAAGCATCAAATTCAGCTTGTTGCTCATCAGTTGGATTTTCAGGTAAAGTACAAGTGTTGCCATTAGCATCTACTTTTTCTGCATTTGGAGCAATAACATAGAATAATCCCCAAGTTGGTAATGAGTAAGCCATTGTTTGATAAGTAGTCCCTTGAACATCTTTGAAATCCTTACCGATTCCACCAAACCATTCACCTGACCATTCACCAACATTTGCTGTTAATGAAGTAGATATTGTATCACCATACAAGCTCTTTACAGTATTCATGTATATTTCTTGTTCAAGTAATTTATCACTACTGATTTTACCATCTGAATCTAACCAGCTACTAGCTGTATCGCTACCTTTAGCAAAGAATCTTATAGCATCATCATTTGGGAATAATCTCCAATTAACATTATAATCTTTAACTTCTTGTGAAGACACTACTAAATTTTGTAAAGTGTTAAATTTATTTGCACTTACCCAATCAGAAACAGCTTGATTGTAGTTATTTACACCATCATCTGTTGGAAAATCAATTTCATCCCCCCAAACAGATTCAGCCATATCTGTTTTAAACAATATAGCGCCCGGTGTTACTTGCCAAGATAAAGATTTTAATTTATTATCTACAGGATCAACACCTGATTCCCAAATATATGATTGAAAATCATCTTTAGTTGCTTGATAATCTAAATCAGGATCATTTTCCATCATAGTTTGTAAGTCAGCTAAATAATCAGCTTCCATGAAATTTTGAACCATATCTAGTTCACCTGTAAACACATCTGGTGCACCTTTTCCAGTTCTTAATACTGGAAGAATTTTTGTTAAATAATCAGCAGTTGGAACTATTACAAATTCAACTTTCATACCCTCATATTTTTGTCCTTCTCCAGTAAAGTTATCTTTAAAGTATTGAATATCCCCAGAAGTTTCTAACTCGTCAGTAAATGACCAAATAACGAGTTTATCTTCTGCTTTTGACTTACATCCAGTTAAAACTAAAAACATAGCCAATGCGGTAAATATTATTAAAAACTTTTTCATTGTATATCCTCCTTAATTTAGTTCAATTTTATTATACATTACCATGAATGCGTTATCAAGAGAAATCGGTTTTTTTTTAATAATTTACAGAATGACTGTTTTTTTTACAAAATACTTATCATTAATCCTTAAAGAATATCACTCAAAAAAATGTAAGTATATTTTATGAACTTAATACTTGATTAACACAAACATCAATTAATAATATAATTTTAATTTACTTGTTTTAGTATACTTAATTCATGCTGAATACTATTATTTTTATTTGTTTTTATAAGCTTAGAAATAAATTCAATAAAAGTAGCTTTAACACCAATTATGAATTGAGTTTAGTGCGATGCTAGATTCAATTATAATTATTACAGTATCTAACATAAAATATGACAAGTTTTTTGAATATCTAAAGTAAAAAGTGAAGATAATTTTAAATTAGTTATTAAACTATTCTCTTTTTTATAGCTTATGTAATTTATCCCAAATTCTAAATCCATCATGGGATTCAAGAAGATTAAAAAAGGGTTAAGTGTTGTGATAACACCTAAACCTTATTTTATAGTATATTTCTTTACTTCTGATTCAAATATGTCTGAAAACACAATATAAAAACCAAATAGTGATGTTGGTAGAAAAATTAGAATAATTAATTGACTAGTTTCTAAAAGAAGTATCATAAAAGCTATAGAAGATAATACCGACAAAAATCCTCGTATGAAATGTGAATTTAGCATCAGGAATGAAATTTTATATATATCTCGCTTTTTTTTATCAAAACTAACGGTTAGCTGTAAAGCAGATATAAGTAAAATGCCAAATAATTGATATAACATGAGTAATTGAATTAACAAGATAACACTAATTATATAAGGATTAAAATAGAATTCAAGTATCTCATTATAATAAAACATATTAAGTAAAAGAAAAGCAATCATAATAATAATCGGAAATAACACTTGAAATGATTTAATTACTCTACCTTTAGTAAAAGTGAAAAAAGTAAAAAGAATTCCTTTATATTCTTTGAATATATAAAATCTTCTCATATAATTTAGTTCACTTACAAGGAGTACTGGAAATAAAGTCATTAAACTTAAAATAGAAATAAGAATAAAAACAATATTAGTCAGTAGCAGACTATATATGACTTCGAAAATAATAAATGCTTTTGCTAATCCTCTTTTCATAATATACCTCTATTTTTAACCTCATTATCCTTTTACAGCACCAGCTGCAATACTTTCAACTAGAAATTTAGAAAAAATAATGAATATAATAACAATTGGAAAGATTGATACAAATAACCCTAAATATAATGGGCCCTGGTTTTCAAACCACACTTTTGAACCTTTTAAGTTAGCTAATTGTAGTGGTAAAGTAAACTTCTCCGGTGAGTTTAAGATTATTCTTGCACCTAAATAGTTGTTCCATGAACCAATAAAAGTAAATATTGACATAGTTGATATCCCTGGCATCATTAAAGGAATACCGATTTTATGGAACGTATACAATTCAGAAGCCCCATCGATTCTTGCTGAGTCTATAATTTCCTTACTAACCGTTCCAGAAGCATACTGTCTTAAAAAAAACACGGTTCCAACTGAAGCGATTGCTGGAATAATTAACGGTATGAAAGTATCAACAAATCCTAATATGCTCATCCATTCATAGAATCCTAAAAATGCAAGTTGTGATGGAACCATCATAAATAATACAATAAAACCGAACAGTAATTTATTTGCTTTAAAATTATATGTATAGAATCCATAAGCTGTCAAAGCAGAAAAATAACCTGATAAAATTGTAACTGATATTGATATAAACATTGAGTTGATAAATCCTCTTTTTATATCTGTGAATTGTTTTAATGTCTCCCAGTTATCCATAAAATATCCACCGGGAATTAAAGATAACCCATTTTTTTGAATGGAAACACCACTTCTTGTAGCGTTCATTAAAACCATCACGAATGGAATTAAACAAATGATAACTAAAATACCTAACAAAATATATAGTAATGTATATACGGTTTTTCTTTTTAAATTCTCTTTGAATTGGTTTGAATATTTAGTGTTCATTTAATTTCGCCCCCATTTTACGAATTCGCTTTTTCTTTAAATTTTCTTTTATTTCAGCTCTGTTCACAGTTAATAGAAATACTCCTGAAATAATGACAATAATAACAAATAATACATAAGCAATCGCTGCTGCATATCCAAAATTATGGTATCTGAACGCATGGTTAAATAAATATAATATCACAGTATTTAATGCTCCGTCGGGACTACCTAATCCATCTTCTGATATTAATAAAGGAATATCAAATAATTGTAATCCACCAATTAATCCCGTAATCCCAACATAAATTAAAATAGGTTTAATTAATGGTAACTTAACGTGAAGAAGAATTTTGAATCTACCTGCTCCATCTATTAAAGAAGCTTCTATTACCTCTTTATTAACAGCATGTACTGCAGCCATAAATAATATAAATGAATTACCAAACCACATCCATGTTTGAATATTTGATACTGATAATTGTGCTAAGAAGCTACTTTTTAACCACCCAATAGATTCAGTAATTAAATTTAGATCAAATAGAAATTTATTGATAACTCCATAATCTTGATTTAATAACTTCAGAAAAATCAATGCAACTGATGTAGCAGCAATTAAATTGGGTAAATAAAATATTATTCTAAAAATTTTTAACCCTTTTACTTTGTATTTTAAATCCGAGAAAATCATTACTAAAACGAGAGCAAGTGCAATTTGTAGAACGATATTCACTCCCCATATTCTTATAGTATTTAGAAATGCTTCCCAAAAGATTTTGTCTTCCAAAACCAGTAAATAATTGTCAAAACCTACCCACACTGGATCAGTAAAACCAGAATACTTAGTAAAACTCAAATAAAGCGTATGAAATATCGGATATAAACTGAATACAATAAATATCACAAAAAATGGTAATATATATAAGTATCCATATTTTGATAATTTTTTTTCCATTTTTTTCTTCCTCCCTATTAATTTTTCAAATTCCAAATAGTATTAACTATAGATACTAATTGGTTATTAACTTCTTCTTTTATCATTACTTTTGGCGAATTTTCATCGTTAGTATCTTTGTTTTCAACAATAAAAACATTCGCATCTTTTGTTAGTGTATGAGTATGATAAATTCCTTTTTTAACATTATAAATTTTATTAGGTTTCATATCAATATATTGTATATTTTCAATCTTATTATTGATATTGTCTCCATAAAATAAGATACATCTACCACTCAATAAAACAAATACCTCATCTGTCTCAGAATGAGCTTGAAAATTGTCAATATTTTGAGGCAATAACATATCTATATATCTTAATACAGCAACTCTCCATTTATCATAATCAACTAGAGGGGTATACCCCTCATTGATAAATTCAATGGTCTCAATATAATTATTATCTTTATTCATTACCTAAAACAACCTTTATTTTGTAAACTTTTGGTAAATTTGTTATTTTTACACCAAATTCAGTTGGAATTATGTTTAGCTGTGAAGAGTCTACAAATACATTGGTTATTTTATATTCTCCAAAATCTAAGAAATCCTTATTATTGTATTCTACTTCCACTAAATTATTATTTATTAATGTTTTAATAGATGCCATTCCTAGCTCGTTAAATTGTTTTTTTAATAGTTTTGGTTCAAGTATAAGATCACCAAAATCTGCTTTAATACCAAACACTTCAGTTACTTGTGTTAAAATAAACCAACTAGCAGATCCTGTCAAATAATGATACATACCTCTACCTTTTGGGTCAATATATTCAGGAATACCTGGGTAGATTTTTGACTTATTTATATCAGAACAATGATTATAAATACTTCTCAACACTTTATTACCAGCATGCGCAAATCCTCTTTTATATAAAGCATTAGCATACATGACAGCCATATGACTAAACATAGCTCCATTTTCTTTATGGCCAAATGCAAATCCAAATAATCTTCCCATATTGGTTTTTAATTCATTAAAATCGGTATTTAATTTATAACCACCAATTTCTTCATCATAAAGGTATTTATCAGCACTCCTAATAATTTCATTAATTTGCTCTTTAGAAGCTACATTTCCATATATTGCAAATACTTGACCAGTTAAAGTCATGTGCTCTTTATCGACATTATCTATTGGATTCGAATCATTGTCATAATATCCATTGAACCATGAGCCATTTTTACCTGTTAACCACTCATTTTTACTTATATGATTTAACAGATAATTACCTCTCTCTTTCAATTTTTTTGAAAGTTCTAATACATTGTGATTTTCTTTTGTTCCTGATATAGAATAAGCAGCCTGATTAAAATAACTATTCAGTAGTTGTTTTTTTGTTTCAATGCTTGAGAAATCAATATCTTTAAGTAAAATGTTGATTTCTTCTAATAATTTTATTTTATTTATCCCTTTTTCACTTAATTTTTCAAGAATGTCACTAAGCACAATTAAATTGTGTGCGTATAAAGAAGTAAACGCTACTGACTCACCTCTTTCATTTGCCATATCTAAAGCGTCATTCCAATCAGCATCTTCTAGTCGAATATTGTTATGTTCACCAACATTGTAAAATGGTACTAAATTTTCAATAATTAAGTGTTCTAAAATTGTTCCTGAATAATCATTGTTAAACTTATCTTTTAAAATGTTATCTGTTTCACAGTAATTATTTACAATCTTCTTTGTATAATGACTAAACTTATCAAAAAAGTACTTTTGCTCATTTAGCAAAAATTCATAATCACCACTTTTATCAATATATAGCTTAGTAGTGATTAGTGGCCAGCTAGCATGGTCCATCCATACTCGTGATATATTATTACGGTCTGCGCTAAATTTTCCGGGTTTTTCTCCAATAATTGTCGCATTACTTCCATCAATACGAACTCCTAAAAAGTTATTAATTAACAAATTTCTAACCTCGCTCGGGTTCATTAAAATTAGCGTCAAACAGTCTTGCCATAAATCTCGCCAACCTCTACCACCTCTACCATAGTCATGATGCGGTAAGAACGAACAACCATATATTCTTCTTAATATGGGTTGTAGTGTAATCCACTTTAACCATCCATCAAAACTGTCATCACCAGTTGTTATAGTTAGTGTATTGAGTTCTTTTTTCCAAGATTCTAAAGTCACATTTCTTAATAGCTCATAATATTCACAATTTAATTTTTTAACGTTTTCTAATATTTTTTCTTCTTCTTCATCAACAATAATAGATATAATGACTTCAAAATTTTCATTTGGTCTGAGTTTTACTTCTTCATACTCAAATCCACCAGTAACTTCATACCCAGTTATTGTCTGATTTTTATTATATTTGCTATGGACATCTTTTTTTACTACAATTGGATCAAGTAGATTTCCACCTTCCCCAATAAACTCTTCTAAAACAGGCCAATATTTTTTAACATTCAACCCATTTGAATGATGCACAAAAATTCCATAACTTTTATTGTTTAGTATATGACCTCTTTCATCAAATGAAAAGGTAGGTTTATTTATTATCCCATTTTCATGAATATCTACTTTATTTAATAGCGCTGTCACATGTCGATGGTCTCTTAAGTTATCTGCACTTCTACAAAACATTGGCACACCGACAACAGGTTTTACCGTAATTTCATTATTTGAAGTATTGGTTAAAGAAATTTTATGTAATTCTTGATATGTATCATTAAAAGGAACAAAACTTTCTATCTTGCATGATAAATATTTGTTATTTCTAATAATTGTATGTATTAAAAAATCAGCTTCTAACGAAACATTGTCCTTATTCAACATTTGATACGGTGTATTTCCTGTGATCGACCATGTATATTCATTATTAATTCTAAAGTACATATTTCTGTTCATAAAAGAGTTATGTAGATCCTCAATTGAATTTGGAAGTAAAACAAAACTATTTTGGTCAATTTTCGAATCACCTCCAATTGATGGTGTTATACAACTTTTTAACGAATGGTAATTTGTTAGTGGAAAATATAAATAACTTAATTCATCTACATTATCAACTGTAAAACTTCCATTACTATTTATCTTTAATTTTGCTTTCAAACTAAACTCCTATCCATTAAATGCATTATATAAAAAGCGCTTTAATTACTCACAGTAAAAATGTGTTTTTTTACTATCTCATTATAGTATAAAAATTGGTTTCCGTAAAGTATAAAATAGTTTTTTACACTAAGTTTTTAGCAAAATACTGTATCAACTTTCGTATTTAATCTTATA
The DNA here is from genome assembly GCA_003586005.1 of Haloplasmatales bacterium 4B. Taxonomy (GTDB): domain Bacteria; phylum Bacillota_I; class Bacilli_A; order Haloplasmatales; family Haloplasmataceae; genus NSKI01. Next base: position 14,850 of record NSKI01000025.1, read on the forward strand.
TTTTATTTAAAATAATAATCTATATTTAATAAAAATACAAAAAGGAAAATAATTTTTCCCTTTTGGATAAATGCATATATTTTTTTAGTAGGTAGTTTGTATTATTGAAACTATTATAGAGTTGAATCTCTTTTAACAAATTCTACTGGAACTTTTGTTATTCTCGTATTATCTTCTGAATTCTCATCTATTAAATCCAGCAGTTTTTTAGCTGCTATTTCCCCAAGTGCAGCTTTATCCTGTTTTAAAGTTGATAGGCTGGGTTCAAAATACTTTGAAAATGAGATATCATCAAAACCAATAACTGAAACATCACTTGGAACATTTAACCCATTGTCACGCAAACATTTAATAAATCCCATCGCAATTAAATCAGATGCGCAAAATGCAGCGTTAGGAAAATTGTCTTTTTCTAGAAATTTCTTTGCAGCAGCATAGCCTTCTTCAAATGAAAAAGACTTTGATTCAATAATAAATTCATCTTCTACTGATAGATTATTGTCCCTCATTGCTTTAATAAATCCTTCAATACGCTCTATTCCACTAAGAGAATCTATCGGTCCTGTAATATGTGCAATCCTTTTATGTCCTTTACTTACAAAATAATCTACAGCTTGTTTTGAACCATCAATATTATCACTAATTACTGTACATATACTGTCCTGATAGAGGTCAGTTGTAACACAATGTATATGACTATTGATCAACTCTTCTAAATATTTGTCTTTGAGATTACATGAAACAATAAATACACCCTCAAGACTCTTTTTAATACAAAATTCTAAATAGCTCATTTCTTGATTTCCTAAATTATTTATAACAAATGTGATTTCATACCCTTTTGATTCAACATAATTTTTAAAATTTTGTATAATACTTGAAAAGAAATTGTGTTCAAGTCCTACATTAAGCTCCTCTGAATAAATAATTCCTATGGAATATGATTTTTTTGCCTTTAGTTTAGCAGCTATTGAATTAGGAAAATACCTAACCTCTTTAGCATATTCAACTATTCTTTTACGCATTTTTTCACTAACACCACTGCCCCCATTTAGTGCTTTAGAAACAGTACTTGGTGCAACTTTTAACTCTTTAGCTATATCGTATATGGTCCTCACTATACAAGGCCTCCCTTTATTCAATTAATTTGACTAGCACACGAATACTTTTTGTAGTAAATTCATTATATCACAATTTCAATATTTTTTAATATGATTAAACGTCAAAACTGTTTTTTGAATAATCAATAAGTGTTTTATTATAGCCATTAGTTTATTTCATTTGAATTTTAACTAACTTTTTTAGTTTCTTCATACAAACCAATAATATTAAAAAGGAAATCTACTGACTTAATTATTTTATCCCCACTATACATCAATTAACCTATATTTTTATATTCCGATATCTATACTTATTTTCATTTACTTGTAAAACATTCATAAAATTACTTTAGGTTTTCATTGAGTGTATACCTACTAAACTGATCACCTTAATTTGAATTATTGTAATCGTCATTTATCGACACGTAACAAATAAACTAAATCTCTCCCACAAATTATTTAAGTGAGAGAGATTAAACAAGTTGCGAGGATTTGTTGTTAATATTAATAGTAACTTTCAAAATCAAAATAAGTGTAAGGTGTTATAACTCTTATTTTATGTAAAATAAAGTCTTTTGCGTAAATGTATACCCCCTCTTATCATTAAAATTAAAAGAGGGCGTATTCAAACAATAAATTAACCTCTCACAAAAACAAATTGTTTGATTTCGTAATCAATATTGGTTATCTCTATATTATATATTAAAATAATTCTACATTATTTTCCTTTAATTTATAGAATATCGTTTAGAAACCAAAAACCACTGTTATGTAACAGTGGTTGACATAATTTTAATATCCGTATCCTCCACCATAGCCATACCCACCGTAGCAAGTACATCCGATAATAGCTAAAAGGATAAATAATACAAGAATAAATGCATAAGAGTTTCCGTATCTATAACCATGTCCGCCATGTCCGCCCTCAGGCATAATAATTTCCTCCTTTCAATTTTCCTTAATATATACTATGGTATTCATCAAAAGAAGTAAGTACACTAGCACTGTTTTTCAAAGATTTTGTAATTTTTTTTAAATAATTAAATTAGTAGAATAAGAATAAATTTTAATTCTATACTTATATAAGTTTAGAGGGGCTATTAACATGATTGAAATACTTAGCGATACTACAAATTGTGATATTAATATTGATACTCGGATTTTCACCTTTAGAATTATCAGTATATCAAGCATTATCGCTATTATTATTAGTAAAGATTTAACAACTGGTGGTATAGCTAAGTAATTTCTCCACTTTATAGTACATTTAAACATATAAATTATAACTTTATATTTATCTATATCAATTTGTTAAGTTATACATATTTTATAATATAAAATCCCAAGGAGGAAAAAAATGAATGATTCTAATAAACAGCAAGAATTAGTTCAATTTCAAACACAAAACTGGAACACAAATTGGAATAAAAGTTTGATTTCATTTAATGAGATAGTTCCAGCTAAACAAAGAGATGCCATTCCATCAATTGATGACCCACAATTCGTAAGGATTAGTACCGCAAGAAACTATCTAAGCGATTTATCTCCAGTTATTGTAGTTGTGATAGGTAATGAAGCACGAGCATATCCACTTGATATTTTAATGTGGCACGAGATTGTAAATGATACTATTAAAAATAATCCCATTGCGGTATCTTATTGTCCATTATGTAGTTCAGAGTTTGTCTATTCAAGAGTTGTAAATGGAAATACACTTGATTTTGGAACATCTGGACTTTTAAGAAATTCAAATTTAATCATGTATGATCGACAATCTGAAAGTCTATGGCAACAATTCAATGGTCAAGCAATTGTTGGTGATTATGTAAATAATAGTTTAACACCAATTCCAGCAAATGTTGTTAGTTTTAAGGATTTTTATACAACTTATCCAACTGGTATTGTCCTCTCACGAAATACAGGGTACTTAAGAAATTATGGTACGAATCCATATGTTAACTATGACAACTTAACCAACCAACCTATGTTTTTTAAAGGTATTACTGATAAAAAGTTACCTGCTATGCAACGAATTTTAGGAATAGAATTTAATAATGTTTCCAAAGCATATCCATTGGTAAGTTTACAGAAAAATCCTATTATTTATGATAAAATTAATGATAATGAATATGTAATATTTTCTCTTTGTTGTATGAAATCTGCTTTAAATAAATCTAATATTAATGAAGGTAAAAACATCTATATGACAGGAGTCTTTAGCCCGTATGTAAATGGGCAACGATTAAATTTTATTTTAAATCAGTTTGGCGAAATCATTGATACATTTACGAATAGTTCTTGGAGCATCTTGGGTAAGGCATTATCAGGTCCATTAAGCGGAATACAATTAACACCAATTAATCATGGTGATGTATTTTGGTTTGCTTGGGCTGCATTTTACCCAAATACTATTATTATGAATGTATAATTTTAAAAGCACTATCCTTTAAATTAGATTATAAAAAATGTAATTAATAATAAAACTAAAACTACTGAATAAATATATTCAGTAGTTTTTATTTTCGGAATAGAAATGCACATATAACTATATATTAGGAGTTAAAAGTGTACACAAGTACATCCAATTATTACTAATAATATAAATAATACTAATATTAATGCATAACTACGCCCGTATCCATAGCCACCGTATCCGCATCCGCATCCGCATCCGCCATAGCCACCGTATCCGTATCCACCGTAAAACATTTAATACACCTCCTTTTTATTTCAATAATAATATATGCTTTTTAATTAATTGTTACTGGATATATTTCCCACGTATACTAAAATTGATTAACTCAACTATATTTAAATAATCATTTGGACCTACTATTCCTAATAATGAAATTTACCGTAAATCTCTTCCCTAAATTTTTACTTTTACAACTATACTATCATGACAATCTATCTATAACGAACAAATATTTACCTAATTAGTATTGATTTCGTACAAGTATAGTTATAGTATTTCCATATACCCCATAGTTAAAAACACCCCCATACTCTCGATATGTGGAAACATATAAATATCTTCAAATATTTTGCTTATTTTTGACTAGCAATACGACACTCTCGACGTGTGTTTAAACCTTAGTCTTTCTAGTTTCCCGCAAAATAAACGGTAGATGAACTTTTTTGCAATTTATAATTAGTATTCTTGTTTTTATTCGGTTTTCTCCTGTTAAATTTGTATAATATAATTCAACATTATTTTCTTTAGCTTTGTAATGTGCTTCTTAAACATAATAACCATCATCTGTAGAGCGTAAATTGTTTAAATATATTTATGGCAATCACAAATTTCTTATTGAATAGTAATGTTTTATATATTGATTTATTTTAATTTTTTTTGTGGACTAATCATAATATCCATGTTTTTGTAAATAATGAAAAGTTTATATGCTTAATACTTATTTTAAATTTACTAAGTAAAAATTTTATTATTGACCTATTTAGTTATAGCTTATTTGAATACTATATAGTATAAAAAAAGAAGGAGGTGGAAATACATGTCAATTCCTAATATTCCAGATATTAATCCCGATATTACAATTACGATTGATGATACTATTAACTTATTATTAGCTTCTATCGCATTAGAAGAATTAGGTCTAGCCCATATTCTAAATGCAGAGGGTGAAAAAATCCAGGCTGCTTTAGGTACTTTAACTACTGGGACTCCCCCATTAGCAACAAGTATACAAGACTTAATTGATATCGATAATAGTGTACAGGATACAATAAAAACTATAATTAAGAAACAAATGTTACTTCAATTTAAACTTGAAGAAACAAGTAACTTAATTAGTTCTTAAACCACAGTCTTTTAAGTAAGTATTTTGAAGGTTCTTAATTAATTACAAGAACTTTCTTTTTATTATAAAATAATTTTGGTTTTGATACCAGGGAATAATATTATCCGTCTGAGATTGATTATATGGACGAACATGCGTGTAAAGTTGTAGAACTAATTAATAATATAAATTTTATAAGCAAAAACCCTAGCGTGAATAAGGTTTTCACCAAAATGGGTTTGGACCTATTAACAGAATAGTAGAAATACTACAAATCATAAAATTAGATATATATTGAAAAGGGTAATTTATATAAGTTTATTTTATGTAATAAAATTTAAATAACAAAGATAGCTTCATCTTTTTGTAAAAAATAACTATATTTAGGTGAAAGTACTAACACTTATTATGAATACCTATATCATATTATAGAAAGGAGTTGATTGTAATGGGTATGCCTAATATTCCTGAAAAAATCTGCACTAACATTAATATTGATCGTAAAGATCTAGTTGATTTGTTACTTATCTCTATCGCATTGGAAGAACTTAGTTTATCTCATATAATAAATGCTGAAGGTGAGGTAATGCAGTTATTTATTAAGGAATTAAAATGTCATAAACAAACTAGTTCTTATGATCTAATAAAAATGAATCGAAGCGTGTCTGATACTCTAAGAATCGTTTTAGAAAAAGAAAAAACTTTAAAAGATAAGTTAATTGAAGTTCTCCATTTTAATGAAGATATTGACTGTGATGATCACTATAAACACCATTACTATAAAAATAAAAATGATTAATACTTTCTAAATTTTTCTGTTCTGTTCAAAATATGTACTGATGACTAAATCGGTGTATTTTGGGTTTTATGATATCAATCATTAATGCAACAATGACTATTTATAGATAGATATAGCGTTATTACTTATCAAGATATTCATTGCAGACACCTAAAGTCAACTTAAATTTGACAAATTAGTTATTTCAGTACCTTGTCTTGAACACAACCAATTTCTAAAAGAAAATATATAATCTTTGAGTCCAAAGATTATATATTTTTTATTTATTGGGCTAATTAAATAGGCATTCATCTGTTAATTATATATTATATTATAAGGGTATCTAAGGAGGAATAATATGTGAATAAAAATACTTACCCCAAAATAAATGTTAATATAGACGTTGATAAAGATAAAAATCAAAATGATATTCCTAAAAATATCTATGCTGATATAAAAATAGACGGAGAAATTAATCGAGATGAAATTATTAAAATTTATTTTGATACAATGAATTCTAATAAAGATAGTCTAAGATTATTTTTTGAGAATGAAAGAGAATTTATATGCCTTCTAAATAAATTAAAGCATTTTATAACTCCCGAACGATTTGATAAAATTAATAAAAGTTTTTTAGAAGTAAAAAACCTTTTATATGACACTGCCAATATACAAAATGAAAAAATGAGATTAATAAATATGTGGTATAAAGATAACAAGAATGACTTTCGCTTTATTGCCTACGTACTTTTTATTTTATTTGTTATTATAGGATATAAAAAACCAAATTCCTATTATAAAATCCATTAAAAAGTTTTGACATTTTTTATCATTCTAGGTAAAATACCTATTCAACTATTAGTATTTTATAATATACTGTATTGCTTTGTATAGAACTTTGGGGGTGAAAATTAATGAGTATGCCTAATATACCTAATATTAATCCTGATATTAATCTCTCGTTTAGTGAGACAATAAACTTATTATTAGCATCTATCGCTTTTGAAGAATTAGGATTAAGTCATATATTAAATGCAGAAGGCGAGAAACTTCAAGCTGGAATATGTTTAGCAAAATGTTTCGATGACTTAGTTATATTAAATCAAAATGTTACAAAAACATTAAGAGCTGTTATTAAAAACCAAATGTTACTCCAATTTAAACTTGAAGATACTATAGATTTACTGCTATATAATCTTCATCATCAAGTCGTTTAAGTTAAAATTTAAACTTAAGCTCATCTGTTTTCTTTTTAAGCTTTGATTTATTACCTTTAATTTTCTAATCAAGTTCTTTAATTAGGTTTTGATACCCTTTTAGAATTTCTTTTTCTCTAACAGCAGATGCTGTTTTATTATCTTTAAGGTCATCAATTAGCTTTTTAAAGGCTTCTTTATTAATGTCAAGCTCATTGTTTCTTCCTCATCAAGACAAACTCCCTCTAAAGACAATAATAAAGATAAATTAACCTTTAATGGTCTACTGCTTAAATGAACATTCTTTGACGGTGCTTGACTAATTTGGATAATTTTAGAGTTTTTAGAACCATAAAATATAGTATTTGGCTCATAACCAAAGGTATCCTTACATATCCTACAAGACAGTATTTGTTCTCTTATTTTTAAAAAGTTAATATTATTCATAAATATTCCTCCATCTTACTCATCTAACAAAATCGAAAATCATTAGTATCACTATATCAAACATTATGTTCATTTATAAAGCATCAATTTTTAAATTTATTATCATAAGAGCAACTCAAAATAACTTTATCGCAAATAATAAACTCATACGAAAACGTTTTACTAAACGACCACCTAAATTATAAAATTCCCTCAAACTGTGTTTGAACTGTAGTATTGCTAATATTACGCGTAAATATGAATTTTGCGTAAAGATAGACTCCCTTTTCAAAGGCTTTCTAGGATTTTTAAAGTTATTCAACTGTCAAACTCCCGTGTTCATCGTTAATTATGTAAACTATAATAATTTAAAGTAAAAATTGGAAAATAATGTATATTATGCTATAATTAAACATAATAATACTATGATGAGAGGGCGATAATATGAAGAAAATATTTTTTGTTTTAATTATCATGATAGGTACTCTTTTGACGGGTTGTAAGAAAGCTAATTTTCAAGAGGTAGAAATAGAATTAAAGGCTATAGATATAAAAAAAATAACTTTTTTGAATGGCTCTACTTCTGTTGAGTTAGAATATCCATTTGAAAGTGATACATTGGATATTATTACTAAAATTATAAATCATATATCCTCTCTAACTTTTTACGAAGAAATTATTGATGAGGGTAATTGTGATGGCGGAAATACGGTCATTTATCATTTGTATACTGAACAAGGTGATCATTTTAAATTGTATACCATTTCTGCATCAAATAAAGATAAATGTACAAGTTATCTGGTGATACGTAAAAACGATGAAATTTTAGGGTATTCTGAAACGGGTTCTCAAACTTTGTATGATTTATTCTTGACTTTATAAAATTATCACAGAATTTATGGAAAAAGCATTTAAAAATAAATGCTTTTTTTAATTTATGAAAATTGATATATATAAGGAATTTTATTTTAAACGACAGAAAATGACATTATCCTAAGTCGATATAGGTTACTATTTGTTTATTAAAGGAGGAAATAAAATGAAAAGAATAGTTTTATTAATTTTAATGTTGTTAATTGTATTATCAAGTTCTTCATTAGATGTAAATGCAAAAAGTACCAAACAAAATGAATATCATGAAGTAGCATATCGCTTCTTTAATTCCTTGAGTTCATTTAAGGAAGAGTGGTCAGAAGCATCAATAGAAGAAACTATAAAATTACGTGGGGATTTTGATGCTGAGAGAGGTTACCTTTACAGAGTGTATGATAACGAACAACAAAAAGGATATATTGTTGTAACACATTTAAATAATAAAATTCAAGTAACTGAAGCAACATTCACAGGTAAGGATCCAATTATAGAAAACCATAAAAAAAATTATTACATAGCACCATTTGGATTTTATACTAAAGATGAATATAACAAAATTATATCTTCGCTCAATGAAATTATTAATCCAGATTCGAATGATAATGTTACTGAAATCCCAATATTACGAGATATTTGGCCGTGGACAAATCCTTTAGATGAAAAGTATTTAGTTCCAATTCCTGATGATCTTTACTATACTTTTTCTGGAAGTTTTCATACAGAACAGAAAATATTAGAAACGCCTGAATATTTTAACTTTTCGTATGGTCCTGTTAATAATGGATGTGGACCGACAACAGCTGCAATGTTAACTTCGTTTTTTGATAGGATAGCACTTCCTAATTTAGTTGCTGGTACACTTCCACTTCAACATTCCGATAATAAACTAGCAGTAGATAATCATATTATTCTGATGGCTGATTATCTTAACACGTGCAATGATATGGAAGGTGATTTAACTGATGGAGCAAATTGTACAGGAACTTACTATAATGATGCAAAAAGCGGATTAAATCAATATTTTGGTGACCGAGGTTATTCAGAATATGACGCATATTATAACACAAATCTATCCGATTACTCTAAAGTAATATCCGCAGGAAATCCAGTTTACTTAAGATTATCAACAACAGGTGGTGGACATGCAGTATTGGGAATAGGACAAGGAAGTGCTTATCCTGGGGATAACTTTTTAATTGTAAGATATAATTGGACGACACGTGATGGTGAATATTGGGTAGCACAAGATGAGTTTAATGGTTTTGTTTACTTATCAAGAGGGTAAAAACTACAGCCAATATTTTATTAAATAAAGATAAATGTTAAAAAGTCACTTTTTGTGGTGTTGATTAATGTATGCTTTTCTCTTGCTTCTAATATCTGAAGATATTCCTATAAGCCTCATTAAACGTCTTATACGCTTCACATTGTAGTTCCTTTGATTATATTTAATCCATAATGTTATTGTATTTGTCAAGTGAATTGGTGACCAGTTAATTATTGGTTTTAAGCCAGTCTAATGTTTCATTTAATCTAAAGCTTCTCTCAACTGTCATGTCAAGTACATGAGCTTTATGAGCTAGTCTATCTAACATTACACCTATAAGCATAGGGTCTTTAAAGATCTCTTCCAACTTTTTTAGTAATTCATTCTCCATTTGTAAACGTAAATTTGGGGCTTAAAGACGTTCGTTTTCACGCTTTAATTTATCTGCTTCACTCAATTCAGATTCTTCCTTTTTCCTACCTCTATTATCAACTAAACCTTGTTCTCCTTCTTCTAGGTATTTTTGTACCCATTGATAATATACATACATGTTAAAAAGGCCCTTATAATAAGGTCTTTTTAATTATATTTAGAGTAATATGAACTTATGAGAGTAACATTGGAACGAGTATAATACACTACATTTTACTTTGTATTATTGTTATTGTATTGATAGTGATATAATATAACTTAGAATATATTTATATTGGAGGTAATTACATGAAAATTGGATCTAATACTTATAAATTAGTTTTACTTGATACAAACGCTTTAAGAGAAATAGTAACTAATACAAAACTATCTGCTAAAGGATTCCTACAGAATTTTTTTTCTGGCGAAAAGTTATATGCACCATGCTTTTCTATTTATAATGTAACCGAACTTATACCCTATAAGAATATATATAAACAATTTTTAGATTTTTTCAGTACAATACCATGTCTCATGATCTTTCCTGCAAAATCAGTTATTCAAGAGGAATATTGCAATTATATAAAGGGATCACAACTTGAAATTACAAACAAGATCGCTAATGCCTTTACTCCGCTTATTGATAATAATAGTTACAACTGTAAAAAATTTTTTTATAACTTAGAATCAAATATAAAACTTATGGAAACAATTAATTCTGAAATTTCAGGGTTGAAAGATACTGCCAAAGCTTGGGAAAAACAAAGGTATAATACAAAACAACTCTTGGAAAATTTACAGTTTCCTACGAACATGATTTATGAAAAATTTTATACAACACAGGAAAAAGAAACTAATTATTAAAGACCTAATGAATTGGGGTATTGTACCTAATCAGGATGTTAACATATCAAAATTGCCTGCATTAAGAATTATGGAATACTCCCAATTTAATCGTGTCTATCTGACAAAAAAGAATATAAAGCCAAACGATGTAATGGATATTACAATAAGTAGCATTATACCCTATATGGATGCTGTTATTACAGAAAATTTTCTAGCTAATATTTATAAAAAAGCTAAAAGGTTTATTCCTTAACTAAATAAATTAGAAATATACACATTAAAAGATATTAGACAGTGCTAATAATTTCTGTTAAGTTTATCTAAAGGGGGGCGTTTTTACTAAAGCCGTATACATATACGCATAATAGTATATTAATACGCAAAACTGTAATTATTGTAAATTATTCACCATCAAAATCCCATCACCTGGTCTTAATTTAGAGATACTGGGGTTAGTTATTCTTGTAATAGTATAAAACTATTTATTATTTTGTATTTTATTCCTATCAAATTTAAATAGTTAACTCCTTCATTGTAATATAAAAATTTATCTGTTTGAGAATCAATTAAATAATTAATTAATTAATCCCGATTCATCAATATCAATTTTCCCAATATAATATTTATCGATATACTCAATAAAAGTTTTTAATTTTTCAAATTCATTTATCATTTTTTTCTAAATTAAAAAACTTTTTGTAAAAAATTTACTTAATAATTTATCATGCGTAATAATAAATATAATTGAATTTTTATATCGGTCAATAATTTCATACATTATTTCTTCAGCAGTGTCATTGTCAATTGAATTTGTAATCTCATCTAAAATGATTACATCGTTATTTTCAAGAAACAATCGCGCAATCGCAATTTTTTGTTTATCTCCACCAGAAAGATTTGCACCAGATTCTAGTATTTGGCTATCTAATTTGAAGTTTCCATTAAAAAATTTTTTGAAAAAATGAATATTGCTTGAGTACTTCCAAATCATCTAAAGAATATGATTTTCCTAAAGTAATATTTTCAAATACACTCATTGATATAATTAGAATATTCTGAGAATAGTAAGATATCTTACTACGGACTTCATCATTAGAATATTTCCTAATGTCGATATTATTTATTGTCACAGTATCAATTTCTCTAAATTTCAATAAATATTTTACTAATGTTGATTTCCCACTTCCTGAAGGACCAATAATACCTACAACATCACCTTTTTTAGCCTCTAAATTAATATCGGTTAATAGTATAGTATCACCAATTTTAACTTCTGGAATTTCTAATTTGACATTGGAAATAGTTTTAATTTTTTCTCCATGGTTTACTTCAAGGTTATTTTCTATTTCATTTTTTCTAAAGTCAAGGACACCTTTTAAATCTCTTAGATTCAGGTTTACTCCCACTAAATTATTAATAGAAGAAAAATAAATATTGAGCAACAATATGATAAGAACTACATCAGATATCATTAACTGATTTTTTATTAATAAATAACCAGTTATTACAATCAAAATATTATTAATTAAATTATTTATGATTTTAAAAGTTTCACTAACAAAACCTGCTAATTTATTTACCCTGTAAATCTCCTCTTGAATATTTTTAAAGTATTCCTTCCTATTTATTCATTCCATAAAAACTCTAACTACTTTTATTTGTGATAGAGTCGTGACAAATTGGATTTTGTCAACTTCAGATATTTCTTATTTTATTAACAGCACTACTTTAACTGTTTCCTCATGACGAGCCCTTGTTCTGTTTCTAAAGACACATTAAATCCACTTTTTTTGTACATATCTAAATATCCGCCAAAATCTGATGATTGATAACTAGATTCTTTGTACGGGTATGCCTCCACATAGTCAAATCCATCCCGAGTTGCATCCTCACATACACGATCCAATAGAAGCGTGGCAATGCCTTTTCTTTTCATCTCCGGAGCAATTACGAAACAAAATATAGATTTAACCTTTATGCCCGAGTTAGCTCTCTCTAAAGGTACATAATCCATAAATCTCCGCCAACTAGCACATTTCAAACAATTTAATTTAGTATTAGCATTGCACCATCCAACGACCGTATTACCACTATAAGCAAGATAACCTTGAATATTATTACCTTCAACATATTGAAAGGCACATTTTCTTCTTTTCTCTACTGATGAAAAATCTTTGCCCTCATAATCATCATTACACCAACACACACAATAACATTTATGCTCATCAACATTTTTATCGTGTGGCGTAGTGTCAAAAAAATGCACATAATCTTCTGCAAGGTCTGGTATCAACTTGCGTATCTCTATATCCATTCACTTACCTCCACTAATATAAATAATTTATAATTCATATTTAATTTTATCGAACTGTTTAATCTCCCTATAAACGCAAATTCATTTTCCCATTAACCATTATGACTAATAAATTTATAACACTATTTCCTTACTAGCAATACGACACTCTCGACGTGTGCTGTTTGTGGAAACATATCAACTGGTTGTACTGATTTAATGTGATAAACTCTTCTTAATTCATTTAAATCCTTTGCGAGTGTTGAAGGATTACATGAAACATAAATAATTTTTTTGATTTTTACTTTTCTTAACACATTTAATAATTTTTCATCAATACCAGTTCTTGGTGGATCTAAGATTAAGACATCTGGTTTAAACCCATCTTGAATCCATCTAGGAATAATATTCTCAGCATGGCCTGATTCAAAATGTGTATTTTTTAACTGATTTAATGCCGCATTATTTTTGGCATCATTTATCGCTTGTTCAGTAGTATCTACTCCATAAACAGATTCAACATCATTGGCTAAGTATATGCCAATTGTACCAGCACCACAATATGCATCAATTATTTTATCAGTTTTCTTGAATTTTATAGTACTTTTAACAACATCATACAACACCTTTGTTTGCTCAGAATTTAATTGATAAAAAGAATGAGGGGATAAAATAAATTTTGCATCACCAATTTTAGCATCAATGGTTTTTTTACCAGCTATATGAATATATTCATTTCCATATATTTCATAAGTACTAGTGTCAGGATTTATATTAACATAAAAAGATTTTACTTCCTTAATCTTATCCATTAATTCTTTAGCTATTTTACTCATATTTGTTAAGTCTTTATCTTTTAAAACTAATACAACTTGACATTCTTTTGTATCTTGGATATATCGTACAGAAATATAACGTAATATTCCACTTTTTAAACGACGATTAAAAACCATAACATGATATTTCATTAATAATGTTTTAACATAATAAACCACATGATTTACTAACTCATCTTGAATAATACATTTATCAATATGTGTTAAACGATTACTATTAGCTTCATATAAACCTGTCACAATTTTTTCACCATCAAAAGCTACTGGCATTTGGGCTTTATTACGATAATAATAAGGGTTATCCATTCCAATGTTATCTTTTATATCAATTTTTAAATCCTCATAATTTGTCAAATATCTTTCAAACGCTTGGATAATAATATCTTTTTTCATTTTCAATTGTTCTTTGTACTCCAAATGTTGCATTTGGCAACCACCACATTTACCAAAATATGGGCAAGGTGCATCAACTCTGTTTTGTGAACGTTTCTTTATTTTAAGTGTTTTTCCTTCTAAATATTTATTATGTTCTTTCGTAATTTCACAAACAACTTCTTCTTCTGGTAATGCTCCATCAACAAATACTGCTTTACGTTTATAGTATCCGATTCCTTCCCCATTAATGCCTAATCGTTTTATAGTTAATAACGTCTGAAAATTATCTTTCATGTTCTTCACCTCTTAATATTGTCTTTTAATTTTAATAATTTCACAATAACGTGTAAATACTTCATCAATTATTTTTTCATAATTGACTACAAGGGTTTGTTGAGCGTTTATTCCCACTTGTTCTTTATTTTGATCATTTAATGCAGCTATGATTCTTTGTGCATATGATAAACTATTATTTTCTGATAGATAACCATTATAATTATCTTTTATTAACTCTGATGCACTTGTATCTTTTAATACTAATGAAGGACACCGCAGACTTGCCGCTTCCTTAACGACAATACCAGAAGTATCATAGGTTGATGGGAGCAAAAATAAATTTGCACGTAAATAATATTTTTTTAATTGTTCCCTATCAAGTACTTGTCCAACAAACACAACATATTTTTGTAAATTATTATCTTCTACTAGTTTAATCATATCTTCTCGAGCATATCCATCTCCAACAAAAAACATCTTAAATTGTTGCTTTAATTTGCAAAGATTTACTAGAGACTCTATAATTAATTTTATATTTTTAGGCCAGATATGTTTTCCAACAAATAAAAGCACATGCATATTTCCGTCAATTCCATATAGATGATTTATATAATCAATATCATTAGTTGTATCCTTATCCCAAATAAAATCTGTCCCATTTCCAATAACATCTACTTTACCTTTATAACCATATTCTCTTAATGTATCTATAGTTTTATAATTTACTGTATATACCTTATCTACTTGATTATAAAAATTAATGATTTTCTTCAAAAAATGTTTAGCGATTATATCTGACTTAAAAAATCCCTTTAAATCAATATAATATTTATTATTAAAACTAGCAACAATAGGTATATTTCTTTCTTTTGCTAATTTTAACGCTATTTTCCCAGAACTAAATGGCGAATGAGCATGAACTATATCAAAATATTGATTTTTTAATAATTCTTTTAAATTTCTATCAAATTTAGGTAATCCTAGTCGGTAGGGTGGTCTTTTAGGCATAGAAACTGATTTGTACCTTATAACATCAAAACTTTCATGGTCTTCAAACTCAGGGACTTTGGGCGTTACAACAAGCGTTTTCCCATATTTTTTATTTAACCAATAAGCATAATTTTTAACTGTTATAGATGTACCATCTAAAATTGGCAAATAAGATTCATTGAATTGTCCAGTGCTCACTTTCATAAATATCCCCTCGACATAATATAAATTGATTTATCAGATTAAAAGGAGCTGATTTAGCTCCTAGAAACTTAAGTATAGCGCGTCTAATCATTACAGATTCTAACTAAACCATAATACGGTTTTAAAATATATTTATTCTTTCTCACATGTACACTTTATTATACTACAATATCTTTATTAATTAAATATATATTAACAATTTTTACTATATTTTTAATTTAAAAGGTAAAGGAACACTCCTTTACCTCAAGTTTTTAAGACCATTAACAAATAATGGTTCAGACATAAATAGGGTTGTAATAGGAACAAACTCATAGCCTTTTATTCTCAAGTCTATGATAATTTTCTCTAATGCAAGAGCATTGTCTTTTGATACGGGATGCATTAATATAATTGCTCCTGGATGAATCTTTTTCATTACTTCATTGTATGCGTATTCCCAACCTCGTTGTTTGTCTATTACCCAATCTTTATATGCTAATGACCAAAATATGTTATAATAACCTAATTCGTCAGCTATTTTAAGTGAACGCTCACTAAATCTACCTGATGGTGGCCTCATAATTTTCATTAACTTTTTACCTGTTAATTCAGTATAGCGATCCTCAAATTTCTTTAATTCAAATGCATAATTTTCTTTATTTAATTTTGTTAGATCCTTATGTGAATAAGTATGATTCCCTATAAAATGTCCCTCATTTACCATTCGTTTTACAAGTTCTTCCTCATTATTCAAATAATCACCCACAAGAAAAAATGTCGCATTTACATTGTTTTTCTTCAAGACATCAAGTATTTGTGAAGTGTATCCATTTTCGTAGCCTGCATCGAAAGTTAAATATACTCGCTTAGAAGTTGTATCATCAATGTAATATGCATTATGTCTTGAGAGAATTTGTTCATATAATTTTCCGAATTCAGGTCTATTTCCATTTTTTCCTGGTTTCATTCCCCATCCATAACTTCTAGTATCGCTATCTGCTTGAACATTAACACTAAGTAATAAACATATCATTAGAAATAACATAAATACACCGATTTTTTTAAATTTTATTTTCATTAACATTCACTCCCTTCGGTGTATTCATTAATAGTATTTATATTATATAATTTTTCATAAGTGGAAATTTTAACCCTATTAATCGAAATTCCAATTATTAACACATAACTAATAAAATAAATCCAAACCACAAAAACAATTATTGAAGTAAATGTTTTATAAACTGTCTGATAGTTGGCAAAATTATCAACATATACTTTAAATCCATATGATACAATAATCCACCCAAAAGAAACAAACAGCGCTCCTTGATAAACATCTTTTATACGTTGCTTTATATCAGGAATTGAATACATCATGAATATAACTATTGAACTTATACTAGCTATTCCAATTATAATGTTAAAAAAAGTAAATAAACTACCAACCACAATTAACTTGTATTTAAGATATTGATGTATATAATTACTAAATACTGTTAATAAAGTTAAAATCAATATCAAAATTATTAAAAGAAATGTATTTATAAAACTAATAAGTCTAAATTTAATATAATGGGGTCTTGCTTTCACATTATAAATTATTAAATAACTATTATAAAATGAAAGATAAATTTTTGAAGCCAAATATAATAATGTAAAGTTTGATAAAGTCATTATACTAATATGCCCTGGGTTGTGATCAATTAATCTTACTAATATTGTGTAAACATGTGTAGGTAAGATTTCATAAAGGGTAATTAAAAAATCATTATCGTTGTTAACTATTAAAAAAACAACTTCAAATATCAATGTCACTATCGGTATAAAGGCTAACAAAATAAAAAAAGCTATATAAGGAGCAAGTGAACTTACATCTTTTCGTCTTAGAATCCCTAACAGCCTTTTTATATAGCCTGTTAATCGAGAATGTCTTTGCATAAATCTATTTATGAATTTATTTTTTTTAATTAACTTCAACATAATATTCACCTATTAATATTCTTAATATTATTCTTGAATTAATACTCATAACTTACTGCATTATTGTAAAAATATAAATAGGAGGTTTTTAAATGGAATTAGAAAGCGTTAAAATAATTGAAAATTTTGGTAAATGGAAACAAACACTTCACAAAGCAATTCATATTTCTGAAGCAATAGGAGTTAAAGAAGATAAAGTTGTTGATATCGCAAAAAAAGTAGGAGACTTTTTATCTAACAATGTTGAAACAGAAAACCCTCAACAACAACTTTTAAAAGATTTATGGGATGTAGGTACTGATTCAGAAAAACATTCTTTAGCACATATGCTTGTTAAAATGGTTGAACAAGAACATCATAGTATTCATTAAAAAAATTGGGTTACTTAGTAACCCGATTTTTCATTGATAAGTATAATTGTTATGCTATTTGTCTATTAGATTCATCAATATCTTTTGCTTTTTTAGTAATTCCCTCAATTACTACTACCTGATCTGGATCATCTCAACATTATAAAGCTTTCCATACTAGTTATCGTATTTGAACTAGTGATATAACTTTCAGCAAAGAAAAGTTTGTTGAAAGGTATTTTTCAATAACTTAATAAAAATTTTCAGGGAAATAGTCGAAATATTTTAAAAAAAACAGAAATCAAGAAATTACAACGTAATAATTTATGAAGAGGTAAAAATCAAATAAATTGGAGGAGATTATAATGCTGAATCAAGTGATCCTTGTAGGTAGATTAGTGAAGGACCCTGAAGTAAAGATTACAAGCGATGGAAAAAAAGTATCTAATATCACATTAGCTGTTAGCAGATGTTTTAAAAATAGTAATACGGGCAAATATGACACAGATTTTATTTACTGTACACTATGGGAAGGAATAGCAACTGCTACAGCAAATCATTGTAAAAAAGGTAGTATTATTGGCTTAAAAGGAAGACTAATATCAAAATCGGTAGAATTTGAAAACAACAAAAGAATTAGTTACCCTGACCTAATAGCTGAAAAAGTAACTTTCATTAGTAATGGTAAAGATTCTGTTAAATTGCCTGAAGAGACTGAATTAAAGCTCTAGAGTAGAAAAAGCTGAACGATATTTTCATTCAGCTTTTTTAAATTACATTTTGTATTACTCAATAAAAAAAGATTCAATATATAGAATCTTAAAGATAAAATGGTGGTTCGGGGCAGAATCGAACTGCCGACACAAGGATTTTCAGTCCTTTGCTCTACCGACTGAGCTACCGAACCACACAAATGGCGGTCTCGACGGGAATCGGACCCGCGATCTCCTGCGTGACAGGCAGGCATGTTAACCGCTACACCACGAGACCATATGGTTGCGGGGATAGGATTTGAACCTATGACCTCCGGGTTATGAGCCCGACGAGCTACCAGACTGCTCTACCCCGCGATGATATTAAATATTAAAATAATGGCGGAGGAAAAGGGATTCGAACCCTTGCGGCGCTTTCACGCCCTGTCGGTTTTCAAGACCGATCCCTTCAGCCGGGCTTGGGTATTCCTCCGTTATAATTTATTAAACTGGTGGACCCACCAGGACTCGAACCTGGGACCGACCGGTTATGAGCCGGTAGCTCTAACCAACTGAGCTATGGGTCCAGTTTAAAATATTGGTAGCGGCGAAGGGAATCGAACCCTTAACCTCACGGGTATGAACCGTACGCTCTAGCCAATTGAGCTACACCGCCACAAAAACATGGTGCCTAGAACCGGAATCGAACCGGTACGGGATTTAACTCCCGCAGGATTTTAAGTCCTGTGCGTCTACCTATTCCGCCACCCAGGCAATATATTTTTAAAAATGGTGTCCTGCAGAGGATTCGAACCTCTGACCCTTTGATTAAAAGTCAAATGCTCTACCAACTGAGCTAGCAGGACATAAATAATGGCTGGGCTAGCTGGATTTGAACCAGCGCGTGACGGAGTCAAAGTCCGTTGCCTTACCGCTTGGCTATAGCCCAATAATTGTTATGGGGCGACTAATGGGAATCGAACCCACGAGTGTCGGAGCCACAATCCGATGCGTTAACCACTTCGCCATAGTCGCCGTTATAGTGGTTTAATTGGCAGGGGTGGCAGGAATTGAACCCACACCAACGGTTTTGGAGACCGTTGTTCTACCTTTAAACTACACCCCTAAAAATGGTGGAGGGAGACGGTTTCGAACCGCCGAACCCGTAGGGAGCAGATTTACAGTCTGCCGCGTTTAGCCACTTCGCTATCCCTCCAACATTACATGGTGCCGACTACAGGAATTGAACCCGTAACCTACTGATTACAAGTCAGTTGCTCTACCAATTGAGCTAAGTCGGCTTAAACTGGTGGGGATTGACGGGCTCGAACCGCCGACCCTCTGCTTGTAAGGCAGATGCTCTCCCAGCTGAGCTAAACCCCCG
>NSKI01000026.1 GCA_003586005.1 Haloplasmatales bacterium 4B
TATTATAATATATACTATTTTTTTTATATCATTCCTCTCTATTGTATCTATAAACGAATATAAAAAGGCAGATAGCGAACTAATTCATAGTAATGAAATGAAAAAAAATATTATTATGAAAAATATTAATAATGTCTATAATAACAAAGAATTATATGAAAGTATGAAGTTAAATAATACCTTTGAAGCTATAGAAGATTTAATCATTTTTGATCAATTTTTAGAGCTAATTTATCCACTTGATTTAGACACAGAAGAGATAAATAAAGATTTGCTTCAAACTGTAAATCAGAACAAAACATATATATTAACTAACAAATTAACTGACAGTAAAAATTTATATGCAATTTTGTTAGATGAAAATTTAAATTACTATATTAATAAAATATATGATAAAGAATTGGTTCCTAATAATAATCAGTTTTATATTCAAAACGTTAATAATGAAATTATCTATTCTGAAGCAAAAGTTGATAACATAAATTTACATATTTATGATAATAATAAAAGCTTTATTAAGGGGAAACATTTAATTTATTATGAAAATTTAAATATTTTTGGAAGTGATTATTTACTTGTATCAAGGATATCAATTTTTGATATCTTGCTTTTAATAATGTCTAAATTTTTTATGCCATTAATAATAACTACAATCGTTATGCTTTTTGTATTTTTATTAGTTATTAGAAAATTTAAATTAATAATTAAGAAACCACTTGAAAAGTTTACTAATGAAATTGATAATTTTGAGGAAATAGATTTTCTAAGCATTAATGATGAACAAATGGAATATTTTGAATTTTCAGAACTTAGAAAAACTCTTCAAAAAGTTTTTATCTTTAGCAAAAATAAATATGAAAATATGATTCAAATTATTAAAAAAGATTTAATATTAGCCCAGGAAAGTAATAAAGCTAAATCTTTATTTTTAGCTAATATGTCACATGAAATGCGAACTCCACTTAATTCAATAATTGGTTACACTCAATTAACTAAAAAAGTTGGATTTGAAAATATTGAAAAAGTTGAAGATTATTTTGCACGTATTAGTAATTCTTCCGAAATATTACTTCAAAAAGTTAATGATATCTTAGATTTATCGAAAATAGAATCAAATCAGTTTGAATTAAAATCTAAGCCAACTGAAATAGTAAATGTTATTAAGAATATATATGATTTACTTAGTATTCAAGCTGAAAAAAAGAATATTTATTTCATCTATACCATTAATGATAAAATACCTAAATATTTAGATATTGATAGCACAAGGTTAAAACAAGTTTTATTAAATTTATGCGCAAATGCGATTAAATTTACCGAAAAAGGTTTTGTTAAATTAGAAGTAGAAATATTTGGGTATACAAATAATTATATATTACTTGAATACATTGTAACTGATACAGGCTGTGGAATTCCTAAGGATAAAATAGATAACATCTTTGTTCCATTTGTACAAGTCGATAACAACAATAATAAGCAAATTGGAACAGGTTTAGGTTTAACTATAGCAAGAGATTTAATTCGATTAATGGGTGGAGATATAATTGTAACTAGTAAAGAAAATGTGGGAACTATTTTTTCTTTTATCACAAAATTTAGAATAAGTGATAATGTTCAAAAAGATGATAGTTTAACAGATATAGGAAATGATGTATTTAAAGAAAAGATTAAAGGTAAAAAAATACTAGTTGTTGAAGATAATTTAATAAATCAAATTTTCATTAAAGAAATTTTTTCAGTTTTTGATAAAAAAGATATTGAAATTGCTTCTGATGGACTTGAAGCAATAAAAATGTGTAAAAATAAAGCATTTGATTTGATATTAATGGATATTCAAATGCCAAATATGAATGGAGTAGAAGCCACTAAAATTATTAGATCAATGATTAGTTATGATAACATTCCAATAATCGCTTTGTCAGCAAATGCTTTTTCAGAACAAATAAATGAGTATTTAAATTTTGGAATGAATGATTACTTACCAAAACCAATTGATTTAAATCTGTTTAAGGTTGTGCTAGTCAAAAATTTATAAGGTAAATTTTGATTTCTCATAAATTTATAAGGTAAATTTTTGTTTTTAAGAAATTTACGAGAATTTACATAATATATTTTTACTTCTCTTTAATTATCACATTTTTTGCGTATAAATACATGATATGATATTTTCTAATTAAGAAGGTGAAGGTATGTATTTAAAAAATGATGATACACTAAAGTTAATTCAATTTTTAAAAACGAATTATCAAGAATATGAAGATGAATTTTTTGAGTTAATGACTTCTTTGGATAATGGATTTTGCTTCATTAATGACCAGTCTATAACTTTTTCGAACCATGCAAAAAAGCTATTACAAGTTGAGGATAATGTCTCGTTAGACTTTTTTTATCAACAGATTAATGCGTTTGACCGTAAAAAACTATTGCATTTATTAAGCATAAAGCAAAATGAATTTACACCCTATGAAATTATTTATCGCTACCAACTAGATAATGAGAAAATGATAAGGATAAAAGAACTTGGAATATTTAGTTTTAAAAATAGTAATCATCGTTTGGCCATAATTTCTAATTGTGCAAGCAATGAAAAAGATTTACTTCATCGTTTAGCATATTATGATAAGTTAACAAAATTAAAAAATCGTAATTATTTTGAAAAAGATATTAGCTTTTTAATTAGTTATAAAATACCTTTTGCTTTGTTTTTAATGGATTTAAATAGTTTTAAAATTATAAACGATAAATTTGGTCATTTATTCGGTGATTATGTTTTAAAGCAATTTTCAACACGAATTGAGGGGAAATTAAAAGATATTTATGATTTTGATATTTATCGTTTATCTGGTGATGAATTTTCAATAATATTTCCCTACATTTCTACAAAAAAAGCTACAGATAAAGTAGTTCAATTGATTTTTGAAAGTTTAAAATTGCCTTTTATCATAGATGGGTTTAAAGTAGAAATTAAACCTAGTATTGGAATAACTTTTTATCCAAATGACAGTAATAAATTATCCAGTTTGTTAAAATTTGCTGACATAAGTATGTATAGAGCTAAAAATGATTATTCTATCGATTACAGTTATTTTGATAGATTATTCTACCAGGAATTAACAGAAGAAAAAGCAATTGAAACATATATAATGAATTTAATTAACGATAATCTAGTGACTTTAAGATATCAACCAATTTATAATACTGCATCTAATAAAATTGTTAGTTTAGAAGCTTTATTTGATAATCAAGACTATCCGGTTGATAAAATATTTGATGTAGCTCTGAAAACAAATTTAATTTATTTGTTAGAAAAAAAGATAATTGAGGAAGTAATATCTGTAATATCTTCAGGGTTAATTCCTGATGATATTAGAATTACTATTAATGTAACCCCAAAAACAACTGAGTGTTTGGATGTATACGCTGAGATCAACGAATTGTTAAATAAATATAATGTTAACGGTAAGCGAATAGGTATTGAAATAACTGAACAATATTTTGTGAAAGATGAATATAAGTTAAATGAACTAATTATTAAACTTCAATCTTTAGGTATTAAAATTTATTTAGATGATTTTGGAATGGGTTATTCTTCTGTAAGAAATTTAACCTACCTCTCCTATGATCATATAAAATTAGATAAAAGAATTATTTCTACAGTTTTTAGTAATCAAAAATGTGAGTTTTTTATCAAAACGATGTTTCAGTTTTCTAAAGATATAAATTGTGATATTATTGTTGAAGGTGTTGAAACTAAAGAACAATATGATTATTTAACATCTATTGGTAGTTGTTTTATTCAGGGTTTTTATTTATTTAAACCATTAAGTATTGAAAATGTGAGAATTTTGCTTAAAAAAAAATCAATTTGAAAGAGTGAATAATTTGTTAAGAATATTAGAATTAAAAATAAAAGTAGAAGATGATAAAGTAAATTTAGGTGCAGAAATTTGTAAACTTCTAAAAATAAAACCACAGGACTTAATAACATATAATGTTGTAAGGCGTTCCATAGACGCTAGAAAAAAACAACAAATCTTTTTTTCCTATATGTTGGATGTAGAGTTAGTTAACGAAGATAAGGTATTAAAAAGAGCAGGGAATAATCTAATTAATACTCCAAAAGAAAAATATATATTCCCAAAATATGGTGTTAAATTGCTTTCAAAACGCCCTATTATAGTTGGTTTTGGTCCTAGTGGTATTTTTTCTGGATTAATGCTAGCTAAAATGGGCTTAAATCCGTTAATTTTTGAGCGGGGAGAGGATGTTAGTTCAAGAATTAATTCTGTTGCTAAATTCTTTGAAGAAAAAATCTTAAATCCCGAAAGCAATATTCAGTTTGGAGAAGGGGGAGCAGGAACCTTTTCTGATGGTAAATTAACAACGAGAGTAAAAGACCTTAGATCTAAATTTATTTTAGAAGAATTTGTTAAAAGCGGAGCTCCTGAAGAAATTTTAACGGTTCATAACCCCCATATTGGTACAGATATATTAATAAATGTTGTACGGAATATTCGTAAAGAGATTATTTCGTTGGGTGGAGAAATTCACTTTAATTCACTAGTCCATGATTTCAAAATTCAGGATAGCAAAATTAAGGCAATTTTAGTCAATAATAAAATGATAGAATGCGATGATCTTATCTTAGCGATTGGGCATAGTTCAAGAGATACTTTCCAAAAAATATATAACAATGGTGTAAAAGTTTCCCAAAAGGCTTTTGCTGTAGGTGTAAGAATTGAACATCCACAAATCGTTATTAATAAAGCCCAGTACGGAGATAAATACTATGATTTTCCAAGCCTAGGAGCTGCAGAATATAAATTAACATATAAATCATCTAATAATAAAAGTGTTTATACTTTTTGTATGTGTCCAGGGGGAACTGTTGTACCTAGTAGTAGTGAGAGAAATTCGGTTGTTGTTAACGGAATGAGTGAGTACGCTAGAGATAAATTAAATGCCAATAGTGCTCTTGTATGTACGGTAGATGAAACTGATTTTATGAGTTCTCATCCATTAGCTGGAATGGATTTTCAACGAGAGTTAGAACAAAAAGCCTTTAAACTTGGTGGAAGTAATTACTCAGCACCAATTCAATTAGTAAAAGACTTTATCAATAACGTTAATACCAAAAAACTGGGTGATGTTGTACCTAGCTATGTCATTGGACATAAATTTGTAAATTTGCACGAATTATTTCCTGAAAATATCGCTTTTGCCTTAAAAGAATCGATAAGCTCAATGGATAAAAGATTACATGGTTTTGCGCTAGATGATGCCATCTTAACAGGTGTTGAAACAAGAACCTCATCACCAATTCGCATTAACCGCGATTCAGAAACATTAGAAAGTATAAATGTAAAAGGGCTTTATCCTACCGGAGAAGGGGCTGGGTATAGCGGGGGAATAATGTCAAGTGCCATGGATGGATTGCGAGTAGCAGAAAAAATTATAAATAAATATAAAATTATTTAACATAGTATTAATGTTATTATAATATAGACGAGGTGAAAAGATGGAATATCATTATTTAATTACTAAAGCAAAAGCTTACTATGATGAAGGGGAGCTTAAAGAATCATTAAATTATTTTCTGGAAGCCGAAAAATTAAATAGTAATAATGACTTATTAATTGAAATTGCCTTAATTTTTGATGAATTAAAAGATTATGAAAGTGCTAAAAAATATTATTATAAAGTTCTTGATAATGATATTAATAATTCTGTTGCGTATTATGGATTAGCAACTATTTTTGATAATTTAGAAGAATATGATGAAGCAATTGCTTTTTATAAAGAGGCAATTAAATTTGATACAAATTATTATCAAGCTCATTTTTTTCTAGCAAATATTTATGACATTAAAGAAGAAATAAATCTAGCAATTTTTCATTATCAAAAAGTTTTGGAAATTAATCCTCGCTATTTTTACGCTTATTTGAATTTAGGTGCTATATATGAAAATCTTAAAAATGATAAGGAAGCATTAAAATTATTCAATATGGCTAAGGAAATTGATGATAGCAACCACTTATTATATTTTAACTTAGGGGTTGTGTACCGCAAATTAAAGCAAATTGAATTAAGTATAGGTTGTTATTATAAATCATTATCACTATCTAAAAAACATCCTCCTACCTTTTTAAATTTAGCAATAATTTATAAAGATGAATTAAAGGATTTAAATAAAGCTATTGACGTTTATACAATGGGGATTTCTCTACATCCTTGTGAAGCAGTTTTATTTTATAATAGAGCATGTGCTTATTTCTTAGTTAATGACATTGAAAAAGCTATAGCCGATTTAGCTAAAGCTATTTCGATTGATAAATCATTATTTGCTTTTATGCAAGTTGATAAAGAATTAGCTCCATTACGTAAAACAACTCTTTATCATCAAACTTTTATTAATAACTAATATAAGGGCCTAAGCGAATTTTTTTCTTAGGCATATTGTAATATTAGGATATTATAAAAGGGGTTTGTGAAGCTTTGTGAGTAATTACTTAACAAGACCTGGCGATACAATAAGTAAAATTACCGAAAAATTCAATACGACTTCAGAAGAATTTGGGGAATTAAATGACATTAAAAAATTAAGGTTAATGAATGAACAAGTTATTTTAATTCCCCAAGTTCATCACACAAGTATAAAACTATATCAATATATTACAAAAGAAAACGATAATCTTCAGAGCATAATCAATACATATGGTGTTATATATGAAGAAATCGAATATTTTAACAATCTCTTGCATTTAATTTTAGAACCGTCTCAAACAGTGCTTGTAGAGAAAGGGGCAGTATTGCCAGTTGCTTTTGAATTTGAAAATGGGTAAAGGATATCAAAAAATGATATCCTTTTTAAAATTATCCTAATTGTATTTCTTGAACTGTTTTTGTTACTAGGTATGCTCCCTTAATACCAACTAAAGAACCATTTGGTGTAGTAATTAAGTCGTTGGCAATTATAGTATTCATACAATCATTAACTTTTAATGGGTCAATAGGTTCTAACGGTGTATCGATATTTATCGTAAATGATTTGTCATTGGCAGTTAAAAATACTAGTTGTAAATTTTTATCCATCATTTCACCTCCTTCTACTAATTTTTAAAAAACTAAACTACTAGAACATAATCTTCATCAACACTAATGTTAGCTAAAGTATTGTCATATAGTTCGGCTAATTTTAGACCGATTTCGTGAATTTGATCATCTGTAGCTAATTCATTAATATATTTGATTGATTTATTGGTGAAAACGGGTTTTCCATAGGCATTAACACCATTTTCTAAAACTAAGATAAGAGTTTTACCATCAAAAGTTTTTGTAATCATTACTTCACCTCCCTTCATTATATAAATAATCAAAATTTTATAATTTAGGGAAAATACTTTAATAAACACTATTTTTTTTAATTTGAATTTATAAAATATGCTATAATATATATAAAGTACATATTTAGGAGATCAGAATGAATAATGTAGTAAATATAATTGGAGCAGGATTAGCTGGGAGTGAAGCCTGTTATCAATTAGCAAAAAGAGGAATTAAAGTACGTCTTTATGAAATGAGACCAAAAATGAATACCGAAGCACATCATACCTCATTATTTGGGGAGCTTGTTTGTAGTAACTCTCTTAGGGCTGATACATTAGAAAACGCTGTTGGTGTTTTAAAAGCAGAAATGCGTTTGTTAGACTCTTTAATAATAAAAGTCGCTGATAAAACTAAAGTTTTAGCTGGAGGTGCTTTAGCTGTAGATAGAGAATCATTTCCAAGTATGATAACGGATATCATAAAATCGTTTCCTAATGTTGAAATTATTAATGATGAGGTAGAGATAATACCTGATGGTTATACTATTGTCGCCTCAGGACCTTTAACAAGTGATAAGTTAAGTCATAATATTAGGGAATTATTGGGCAACGATTATTTTTACTTTTATGATGCTGCAGCCCCAATTGTTTCAAAGGATTCAATTGATTTTAACAAAGTCTATCTTAAATCACGATATGATAAAGGTGAAGCAGCTTATTTAAATTGTCCGATGACAGAATCTGAATTTAATGATTTTTATAATGAACTTATTAACGCTGAATGCGCAAAGCAGAAGGAGTTTGAAAAAGAAATTTTCTTTGAAGGATGTATGCCTATTGAAGAGATTTCACGCCGAGGACGTCAAACTCTACTTTTTGGACCGATGAAACCTGTTGGTTTAGAAATTCCTTCAACTAATGAAAGACCATATGCTGTAGTTCAATTACGACAAGATAATGCGAGTGGGTCAATGTATAATTTAGTTGGGTTTCAAACCCATTTGAAATTTCCCGAGCAAAAACGTGTTTTTAGGATGATACCAGGTTTAGAAAATGCTGAGTTTTTACGCTACGGAGTAATGCATCGTAATAGTTTTATAAATTCACCTAAATTTTTGAAGCCAACTTATCAATATTTGAATAATGAAAACCTTTTTTTCGCAGGTCAAATGACTGGTGTAGAAGGTTATGTTGAAAGTGCACAATCTGGTTTGGTTGCCGCAATTAACATGTATAAGCTTATAAATAATGAAAAATTAATTGTTTTTCCTCAGGAAACTATTACGGGGTCTATGAGTCATTATATAACTAATGCTGATAGTAATAATTTTCAGCCGATGAACGCTAATTTTGGCATTGTGAGTGATTTAGGTTTTAAGCATAAAAAGAAAGAGCGTAAATCATTATATGCGAAAAGAGCAATTGAAAAAATAACGGAGATTATAGAAAATTATCAATTATAAGGTGATGTGATAAAATGGAACACTATATCTTTATGTTTAAAAAATATTTAGCGAGTGAGAGGAATTTTTCAGACCATACTTTAATAAATTATGAAGTTGATTTGCGTGATTTTAATGAGTTTCTAGAATACGCTGAATTGCAGGTTAACGAAATTGATTATCAAAATGCAAGGAAATACCTAGCTTTTTTACATAGACGTAGTTTGTCTAAGACTACTATTTCCCGCAAAATATCCTGTTTAAGAACCTATTATAAATACTTAGAAAGCAAAGATTTCGTAGACAATAACCCCTTTCAAATGATTTCCTTACCTAAAAAGAATAAAAAAATTCCTCAATTTTTCTACAATAAAGAAATCGAAGAATTGTATAAAACAATTGATTTAAATGATTTTTTAGGTGAAAGAAATCTCGCCATAATAGAAATGCTGTATGGATTAGGACTTCGAGTAAGTGAACTGTGCAATTTGGATATTTCCGATATATCATTTGATACAAATGTTGTTTTAGTAAGAGGTAAAGGTAATAAAGAACGCTTAGTTCCGATTAATACATATTGTAAAGAAGCAGTTTTAAATTATATAAGTAACACAAGAAAAGATTTACTTATGAAGTCAAAATCCAATACATATATCCTTTTTTTAAATCATAGAGGAAAAAAGCTCACAACACGCGGAATTCGTGATATTTTAACACGCTTAATTAATAAAACTTCACAAATAGCTAATATTTCACCACATATGTTACGTCATACATTTGCGACCCATTTATTAAATAATGGCGCTGATATTAGAAGTGTACAAGAATTACTAGGACATTCACAATTATCAACAACCCAGATTTATACACACGTATCAAAAGACCAACTAAGAAAAGTCTATATGGAATCACATCCACATGCAAAGGAGAGTTTAAATGAGAACTAGGGGATTTGAGATTGCATTAGGTTATGAGGGAGAATCTATTAATTTACCTAAACGTGCAACATTATATTCAGCAGGTTATGATATTGCTTCTGCTATTTCGACTGAAATAAAACCAAATGAAATGAAATTAATACCGACTGGTCTTAAGGCATATATGTTAAAAGATGAAATTTTAAAAATTTATATTCGTTCAAGTCTAGCTGTGAAAAAAGGGGCAATGCTTGCAAATAATGTTGGAATTATTGATAGCGATTATTATGGGAATGTTAAAAATGATGGGCATATTTTAGTGCCAATATACAATTTTTCTAATAAAGTGTTCATAATAAATAAAGATGAAAAAATAGCTCAAGGTATTTTTGAAAAATATTTAACAACTGATATAGATAAACCTAACAAAGATTTAAGAGTAGGTGGATTTGGAAGTAGTAATAAATAAATTCAAATTTTAACTTGAAATATTGAAAAAATTATGATATACTTACTGACGGCAAAAAAATACACACACAAATGAGAAAGTCGTCGTGTGCTAGAAATTAGTGGCGGTTTTCGTTGAACTTTGTGGAGGCCAAACGAAATAAAAACTAGGAGGATACATATTACATGTCTGTAGTTTCAATGAAACAATTATTAGAAGCTGGTGTTCATTTTGGACATCAAACTCGTAGATGGAACCCCAAAATGGGAAAATACATTTACGCAAAACGTAATGGGATTTATATTATTGATTTACAAAAATCTCAAGTTAAAATTGACGAATGTTATAAAATCTTATTCGATATCGTTAAAGACGGTGGAAAAATCTTATTTGTGGGAACTAAAAAACAAGCACAAATTTCTATTAGAGAAGAAGCTCTTCGTTCAAACCAATATTATGTTAATCAACGTTGGCTTGGTGGGACTTTAACAAATTATTCAACATTAAAAACACGTATTAATCGTTTATTTGAGTTAGAAG
This sequence comes from Haloplasmatales bacterium 4B, assembly GCA_003586005.1. GTDB lineage: Bacteria > Bacillota_I > Bacilli_A > Haloplasmatales > Haloplasmataceae > NSKI01. The sequence continues at coordinate 10,673 of NSKI01000026.1, forward strand.
CAATGTTTGAAGATAATTCAATTGTTAATTATCCTAAAAAAGAACAAATCTTACTTAAAAAAGAGTTAGAAAAATTACAAAAATTCTTTAATGGGATTAAAGATATGAACCAACTTCCAAGTGCATTATTTGTTATTGATCCAAAAAAAGAAAAAAATGCAATCTTAGAAGCTCGTAAATTACATATTCCTGTTTTTGGTGTTGTAGATACTAACTGTGATCCAGATGATGTTGACTATATTATCCCAGCAAACGATGATGCTATTAGAGCTGTTAAATTAATTTTATCTTTAATGGCTAATGCTGCTGTAGAAGCACAAGGCGGAAAAATTGTCCGTTTGGGTGAAGATAGAGATTCAAGAGAAAAAAGAGATTCAAGAGATACAAGAGACACAAGAGATTCAAGAGAAAAAAGAGAAGAAACTAAAGATAAAAGTGAAGAAAGCCAAACTGAAGAAGTAGTTGAAGTTAAGAAGGAGACTACTGAAGAATCTGCAGAATAATGGTAATTCTGATGGTGATAAAGTTACTCCTTTATCACCTTTTTTTAAAGACATAAATTATTTTAAACTATAGGAGGAATACTTATGGCTGTAACAGCGCAAATGGTAAAAGAACTAAGAGAAAAAACTAGTGCGGGAATGATGGATTGTAAAAAGGCTTTAGAAGCATGCGAAGGGAATATAGATCAAGCAATTGACTGGTTGCGTGAAAAAGGAATTTCAAAAGCAGCAAAAAAACAAGATCGAATTGCGGCAGAAGGTTTATGTAATGTAGTTATTGATGGGAACGCTGCTGTTTTATTCGAATTAAATTCAGAAACAGACTTTGTTGCTAAAAATGAGCAATTTGTTAACTTGATTAATTTTTTAGGTGAAATTTTAATTAAAGCTAAACCAAAAACAATTGAAGAAGCATTAGGTTATATTCATAATGGAAAAACAATTGAAAATTTAGTTATGGAAAGTAGTTCTAAAATAGGAGAAAAAATTACTTTACGTCGTTTAGAAACAATAACTAAATCTGATGAACAAATATTTGGTGCATATAAGCACATGGGTGGAAGAATAGCTGTTGTGACAGTTTTAGATGGTGAAAATGAAGAAGTCGCTAAAGATATAGCGATGCATGTAGCAGCGATTAATCCAAAATATATTGATGAAACATTTGTTAATAAAGCAGAAGTTAATCATGAAAGAGAAATGTTTACAAAAGAGTTAGAAAACGAATTAAAAAATGAAAGCAATGAAAAAGCAAAAGCTGCCAAATTGCAACGTATTTCGCAAATTGTAGATGGTAAAATTAATAAATGGTTAAAAGAAAGTTGTTTAATTCAACAACCATTTGTTAAAAATCCTGATGTGACGGTTTCACAATATGTTAAAAATAATAATAGTAAAGTTTCAAGTTTCATCCGTTTTGAGGTTGGAGAAGGAATCGAGAAAAAAGTAGATAACTTTGCAGAAGAGGTTATGGCACAGGTTCGTGCGTAGATTTAAAGGCAAATTTGTGCCTTAATCTTAAACTTTAAAAAGGATGGTAACAAATGGATAAAAAAAAATATAGTCGTGTCATATTAAAATTAAGTGGAGAAGCTTTGTCTGGTAATAATAAAGTTGGAATAGACCCATTAACTGTTAGTAATATTGCTAAGGAGATAAAGGATGCCTACCAAACAGGGGTACAAATTGGTATTATTGTTGGTGGTGGTAATATCTGGCGTGGAAAATCAGCAAGTGAAATGGGAATGGAAAGAGCGAGTGCAGATTATATGGGAATGCTTGCAACTGTCATAAACGCATTAGCATTACAAAATGCACTAGAGTCCATTGATGTAACTACTAGAGCAATGACTTCAATCAGCATGGAAGCAGTGGCTGAACCTTATATCCGTCGTCGCGCGATAAGACATTTAGAAAAAGGCCGAGTTGTTATTTTCGGTGGTGGAACAGGAAACCCCTATTTTTCAACTGATACAACAGCAGCACTTAGAGCAGCAGAGATTAATGCAGATGCTATTCTTATGGCTAAAAATCGTGTTGACGGTGTTTATGACGCTGATCCAGTTATTTATCCTAATGCATGTAAATATGAAGATGTGTCGTTTTTAGAATTAGTTAATCGTGATTTAAAGGTTATGGATTCAACAGCAGCGACATTATGTATGGATAATAATATTGATGTTGTCGTGTTTAATATGAATACAAAAGGCAATATTAAAAAAGCCGTTGAAGGTAAAAAAATTGGAACAACTGTAAAGGGGAGATAAAAATGCCTGAAACTATTATTTTTGAAGCTGAAGAAAAAATGGACAAAACTGTAGAAACGTTGCATCATGAATTAACAACTGTTAGAACAGGGCGCGCAAATGCAAGTGTTTTAGAAAAAGTTACTGTAGATTATTATGGATCACCTACCCAAATTAATCAAATGTCTTCAGTATCAACACCTGAGGCTCGACTTTTAGTCATTAAACCATATGATAAGTCAATGATTTCAGCTGTTGAAAAAGCAATTTTGTCATCTGATTTAGGAATTACCCCATCAAATGATGGGCAAGTAATTCGGATTGCTTTCCCTCAACTAACTGAAGAAAGACGCAAAGAATTAGCTAAACTTGTTCATAAATATGGTGAAGAAGCAAAAGTTGCGATTCGAAATATTAGGCGTGAAGCTAATGATCAATTAAAAAAATTAGAAAAAGATAGTGAAATTACTGAAGACGATTTAAAAGGGTTTACTGAAGATGTACAAAAATTAACAGATGACTATATTAAAAAAATTGATGAAGTTGTAAATACTAAAGAAAAAGATATACTACATGTGTAAAATTAGAAAAGCTCTAGATAACTAGAGCTTTTTTTATTTGTTATTATAAATAAATTTAGGATTTTTTTGAAAATATAAAATATATGGATATTTATTAAGGAATATATTAACAATATATTGAATAACTCATTTGCAGTAATTATTTAAAAATCAAAATATAATTGATAAAAATGGCTTGATTTATAATGTTTAAATTCAAACCATTTGTTATTAGTTTTAAAAAAAATTAAAACAAAGCAATATTTGGTGGAAATAAAATGTAAATTGTTATAAAATAAGAATATTGAGAATGTATTTGGAGGAAAAAATGATTTTCAAAAGAAAAAAAGTTAATTTAGATATAGATAAATCCAAACTTCCTAAGCATATTGCTTTTATAATGGATGGCAATGGTCGATGGGCAACAAGACGGGGTTTACCTAGAACAGTTGGCCATAATGAAGGTGGAAAAACACTGCTTAAAATTATTGAAATTTGTAATGAATTAAGGATAAAAGCTATAACAGTTTTTGCTTTTAGTACTGAGAACTGGGAAAGACCAGCTGATGAAGTTAAATTTTTAATGGAACTCCCTAGTAAATACATAAATACTTACTTGCCAAAAATTAAAGAAGCTAATATTGTTATGAATTTTATTGGTTTAATTGAAAAATTACCTAATAATATAAAAAACGACATTAATAAAGCTTTTGAAGAAACAAAAGATAATACAGGCATGATTTTAACTATTGCTTTAAATTATGGATCTCAAGATGAAATAGTTGAAGCTACGAAAAAAGTTGCAAATGAATGTCTTAATAATAAATTAACTGTGGATCAAATCAACAAAGAATATTTTGCTAGTAAATTAATGACATATAATTTACCCGACATTGACTTAATGGTTCGTACTAGTGGCGAAATTAGATTAAGCAATTATTTATTATGGCAATTAGCATATAGTGAATTATATTTTACAAAAAAGTATTGGCCAGATTTTGATGAAATTGAACTTAAAAAGTCTTTAATAGAGTATCAAAGGCGGAATAGACGCTTTGGTGGATTAAAAGGAGAGTAGAAATGAAGCAACGAGTTATTACGGGTTTAGTTATTATTTTGGTTTTAGTACCAATATTTTTATCTAAAATAATATATGATATAGATCATTTTATTTTCATTTTAGGTTTTATTTTAGGTGTAGTCGCTATTAATGAAATGATTTCAATGAAAGAAACAGAAAAAAACTTACCCTTTGAAATTCATCTATTAGCTTATCTATCTGTTATTTATCTAAGTTTTTTTAATCATTTTGCTGATGTTTTTTCTTTATCAACAAAATATACTTTTGATATTTTGCCCTATGTTTTAATTGTTTTAGTCGTTACTATGGTATTGCGTCGACATTTCAAATTGTTTGATGCCACTTTCATTTTATTTGCGATTTTATACATAGGTTTAACTTTCCAAAGTTTAGTTTATTATTTTTTTAAGGATCAAGGTATTTTTGAATTATTATATATTATTTTAATCGCAATGTTTACTGATACTTTCGCTTACTTTTCAGGTACTCTTTTTGGTAAACATAAATTATGCCCCTCAATAAGTCCCAAAAAAACGGTTGAGGGTTCATTAGGGGGAACAATTATCGCGACAATTCTAGCTTCAATGTATGCTATTTATTTTGACAAAATTATATTTTTATTTGATAATTCTGTTATTTATATTCTGATTTTAACTTTTATATTATCAATTTCATCGCAAATTGGTGATTTGGCTGCTTCTGTGATAAAACGACAATATAAAATTAAAGATTATGGTAATCTGTTTCCAGGACATGGTGGAGTGTTAGATCGATTAGATAGTATTTTATTTACATCGCTTACATACTTTTATATAACAGAGTTACTTACGAAATTATGGTGATTATATGAAAAATATTTTACTATTAGGGGCAACAGGATCTATAGGAAAACAGACATTAGATGTTATCGAAAAGCATCCTAATGAGTTTAAACTGCTCACAATTGCGATAGGTACAAATATTATTAAAGGGATAGAAATTATTAAAAAATTTAAACCTAAATATGTGAGTGTTATAAACAACAAAGACGCACTACTTTTAAAAGGCTTATTTGTTAATATTGAAATTGGTTTTGGAGAAAGGGGACTAATAAATGCTGCTACTTATGTTGGTAATAATAATTTCAAACACATTGTTGTAACCGCGGTAGTTGGTTCTGTTGGTTTAGTCCCAACTATAGAAGCAATAAAAAAAGGCTATACCATTGCTTTAGCTAATAAAGAAACTTTAGTTACGGCAGGTCATATTGTAATGGATTTAGCAAAAGAATACAATGTAGATATTCTCCCAGTAGATAGTGAACATTCAGCTATTTTTCAATGTTTAAATGGTGAAAATAATAAACAAGTTAAAGAGATTATTATTACTGCAAGTGGTGGTTCATTTCGGAATAAAACTCGAGAAGAATTAGAAACAGTTACTATTGAAGATGCCTTAAATCATCCAAACTGGAACATGGGTCATAAAATTACCATTGATTCCGCAACGATGATTAATAAAGGATTTGAAGTAATTGAAGCACATTATTTATTTGGTTTACCTTATGAAAATATATCTACTGTGTTACATTTTGAGAGTGTAATACATTCAATGGTTGAATTTGTAGATTCGGCAATTATCGCACAAATTGGAACTCCTGATATGCGAATTCCGATTCAATATGCCCTAAATTTTCCAAATCGACTTGAATCAAACTTTGGAAAGAGTCTAAAACTACAAGATGTAGGGACTTTAAATTTTAAACCGATGGATTTCAAACGATTTCCATGTTTAAAGTACGCATATGATTCAGGAAAAACTGGTCATAGCATGCCGACAGTATTAAACGCAGCAAATGAGGCTGCAGTAAATTTATTTTTGAAGAAAAAAATTTCTTTTTTAGAAATTGAGAATATAGTTTATGAAAATTTAACAAATCATAAATTAATTAATAACCCAAGTTTAGATGATATTCTTTCTTTAGATAAGGAGATAAAAGAAAACATACTATCTAAATATTTGAAAGGAGAAATATAATGAGTTTTTTATTATATATTATTATTTTTATTTTTGTATTAGGGCTGGTTGTTCTAGTTCATGAATTTGGTCATTTCCTTTTTGCTCGTAAAGCAGGAATTTTATGTCATGAGTTTTCAATTGGGATGGGTCCTGCCTTTTATAAAATTAAACGGGGTGAGACTACATATGCTTTTCGTGCCATACCAATTGGTGGCTATGTAACAATGTCTGGTGAAGAACCGGAAACAGATAAAATTCGAAAAGGACAAATTATCTACTTAGAAATTGATGGAAACCATGTTAATAGAATCTATTTATATAAACCAAATAACAAAAATGTTAAGTATGCTAAAGTAATTGATTATGATTTATACGGAAAAGAAGACAATAAGCTTTTTATCCATTATGAAGATGAATCGGCTAATACTCATTTTGTGATGGTAGCTCGAAATGCATTTTATCAATTCAGAGACAATTTTGAACTTCAAATTGCCCCCTATGATCGTTGTTTTGAATCAAAACCATGGATTAATCGCTTTCTAGCAGTAGTTGCAGGCGCAGGGTTCAACTTTATTCTAGCTATTATAATTTTTATGATAATTAATTTAACTACGGGGGTAGGGGTGAATACGCCTACTATCGGTCAAATCTCGTCTGATTCACCAGCTCAAATAGCAGGATTACAGAAAGATGACGAGATAATAGAAATGTCAGATGGTAATGTTACAAAGGGTATTAAAAGTTGGGATGATGTCTCTAAATTTATGGCTGATTATAAATCTGGAACAATTTCTTTAAAAGTTAAAAGAGATGGAACTATCCTAACCGATGAAATTGAATTAACTCCAGAAATTATAATTGCGACTATTGGAATCCAAAGCACCAGTGATTTAGAAAATAATGAAATAGGCAATGTTTCTGCAAACTCAAATGCATATAAAGAAGGATTGATTACAGGGGATAAAATAATTAAAATCTCTGGTACATTAAATGATGATAAAAACACAACGGAAATCGAAAATGATTTTATAGAAAAAAATAATATTACAAATTGGACAGAAATATCAGAAGTGTTAAGTAATTTCTTTTTATCAGAAAAAATAAATATAACAGTTTTAAGAGGAACTGAAGAAATCGATTTTACTGTTCAAAGTATTAAGGCATTGGAACCAGGCAATGTTTCTCAAGCAATGATGGGAGTTTCTCGAAAAACAGAATTTAACCTATTTAAATCGATTACAGGTGGATTTACTGATACTTTTGGTGTAATAGGTTCAGTTTTTCAAACTTTAGACTTGTTATTCACTGATAAAAATGTTAGTATAAGGGACTTGTCTGGGCCTGTAGGGATATATGATATGACTAAGACATTTGCTATGGCAGGATTTCTAACATTATTAGGATGGATTGCTTTTATTAGTGCAAACATTGGGTTTGTTAACTTATTACCACTTCCTGCCTTAGATGGAGGAAGACTAATTTTCCTACTTGTTGAAGGCGTTGCTAGAAGACCAGTAAGTCGTAAGGTTGAAGGTTATATCCATACTGTAGGATTTATATTATTTATGATGTTATTCTTATTTATTACTTTTAATGATATATTAAGAATTCGTGGTTAGTAAGGAGTAAATTTATGAAACAAAGTTTATTATTTGTCCCAACCCTAAGAGATGAGCCAAAAGAAGCTGAGATTATTTCTCATAAATATATGCTTAGAGCAGGTTATATTAAGCAAGTAGCTGCTGGTATTTATGCATATTTACCATTAGCGCTTCGCTCACTTAAAAAAATCGAAAAAATTATCAGAGAAGAATTAGATGCTATTGGTGCTTCTGAATTATTGATGCCAGCTCTTCAACCAGCAGAATTGTGGTTAGAATCAGGGAGATGGAACCAATACGGTGATACATTAATGCGTTTGAAAGACCGTCATGAGCGTGATTTTGCTCTTGGACCAACTCATGAAGAGGTTATAACATTTTTAGTAAAAGATGTTTTAAATAGTTATAAAAAATTACCAGTTTCTTTATATCAAATTCAAACAAAATTTCGTGATGAACTCCGTCCCCGATTTGGTTTAATGAGGGGAAGAGAATTTATTATGAATGATGCTTATTCCTTTAATGAAAATGCGTCATCCTTGGACGAAACTTATGAAAAATTTCACCAAGCTTATATAAATATCTTTACTAGATGTTCATTAGATTTTAGAGCAGTTCAAGCTGATAGTGGGAATATTGGGGGAAGTGAATCATGTGAATTTATGGTGTTAAGTGATATTGGTGAAGATACTATTGTTTATTCTGATTCATCAGAATTTGCCTCTAATATTGAAGTTCATAATTTACCTGTTGGAGCACCAAGTCCAGATGGTAAAGGTACTATATTACACGCTAAAGGAATAGAAGTTGGACATATTTTTAAATTAGGTACTAAATACACAAATTCAATGAAAGCCCAGTTTACTAACGAAGAAGGCAATAGAGAAGATATATTAATGGGATGTTATGGTATAGGTGTTAGTAGAGTTTTGATGTCTATTATTGAGCAAAATAATGATGATAAAGGTATCATTTGGCCTAAATCTGTAGCTCCATTTGATATTCATATTATTATAATAGATCCAAAAAACAATAATCAAACAGCTGTTGCAACTCAATTAGAAAAGACATTAGAAAAACGATATGAAGTTTTAATTGATGATCGTTTTGAAAGACCAGGTGTTAAATTTTCCGATTCTGATTTAATCGGTTTGCCTGTTAGAGTCACTGTAGGAAAAAATATTGATAACGGTTTTATTGAAGTAAAATTTAGAGATAAAGATGAGAAATTCGAGGTTAAGATAGCTGATTTAGTTGATTTCATTAATGAGAATTATTGATTTTAAAAGAACATATCATAATTAGATATGTTCTTTTATTTTTTGTGTCATTTAATGAAAGTTTATGTTAAAATATAGTATATAAAGTATTGGATGTGATGATATGAATAAATTATTAACAAAAATCTTTTCACAAATAATGAAATTTTTTACATTTGAAGTAGATGAATTTGATATTTTGAATTCTACTGAGGTTTTACGGAGAAAGAATATTATTGTCAATCGTTTATTGATGATTACAAATATCTTGATTACAATATTTATTGTCTTATATTACGAGGTAATGAGCTTGGGTTCTTCAATTTCATTATTGTTACCAACAATATTTATTAATATTCTAATTAGTTATTTTATTTCAAACCAAAAAGAAGATTATGAAAAACAACTCATGGGGATGTATCTTGCAGTGCTTTCTGTAAGTTATATTGGGTTAAGATTATTCTTTTTATATCCTCAACCTTATACATATATTTTTATATATATTGGGTTAATTATTGTCTCATTATTTCAAAATCGCCATGCGATTATCTTAGGAGATGTATTGATATTTTCGGTAGCATCTTTTATTCATATAAATGAATTTTATAAATCGAAAAATGAAATCTCTTTTATTATTACAGATTCAGAAAATGCTCTTCACGATGTTTCTGTTTATACGATGTTTTTACTTTTATTTATATTTGTGATCACATCAATGGTATATTTTAGTGAATATACGGACAAAGAACGAAAGAGTGAACTTAAAAAAAGGTCAGAATTAGAAAGTGAATTTGAAAATGTATTATGGAATGTATTTGATACGATAGAAGATTTTTCGCAAGTTACAGAAAATGACGAAATGAGTAGTGATTATGTTTCTGCTTTAATGTCTAAAAAGTTAGGATATTTACTTAACTATGATGAAGAAAAGTGTGATGAATTATTTAATTTTTCAATTGTTATTGGCGTTAATAATGGATTAAATTTAAGCTATAATGAAGAAGAAAAACAATATTTACTTAAAGATTATCAAAAAATTCGTTATAAATTAGGTATAGGTAGCATGCTCTTAAGAAGAACGAGAATTCGGATTAAAGCTGAGGCTATGGTTCGAAGTCGTTATGAATCTTGGTTTATTTCAGAAAATTTTAAAAAAATTAAATCAGAGGACTCAAGTTTTGAAAATCAAATTGTTTTATTATGTGAAATATATATAATGTTAAGAGATAAACAGAGCTTTAAGAAGGCATTTCCTCATGCTAAAATCATTAAAGAAATTAATGATACTTTTAGTCATTTTTTTGATGAACAAGTATTAACTGCTTTCTTAGAAAATCATGTTGAGTTTGAAGTAATTTATGAACGAACTAGAGGTAAGATTTAAAAATGGATTGACATTATAATTTAAATCGAGTATGATAATATAGATTAGGATGCCTTTAAGATAGTCCCGTGAGACTATTAAGGAATTGTGCATTTTTAAAAATGTAAACCTTAATGCTATCTTCAGGCATTAAGGTTTTTTTACTTGGAAATTTTATTAAATAAAGGTATATATAATTCATAAGTTGGAGGAATAAAATGAATAAAGATGTAATAATCGCCTTAGATTTTCAAAATAAAGTAGAAACTTTCCGCTTTCTAGACCAGTTTAATCAGAAACTTTACGTTAAAGTGGGGATGGAATTGTTTTATAAAGAAGGGAAAGAAATTATTGAAAATATAAAAGAACGAGGGCATAGTATTTTCTTAGATTTAAAATTACATGATATTCCCACTACAGTTTATAAAACGATGAAAAATATTGGGGAATTAAACGTTGATATGGTCAATATCCATACTTTAGGTGGTAAAGAAATGATGAATAGCGCGATACTTGGATTAGAGGAAGGTTCTATAAATAAAAGGCCATTGTGTATTGGTGTTACTTTATTAACATCATTGTCAAAAAAAACACTAAATGACGAATTATTAGTTAATAAAGATATTAATGAAACAATACTCCATTACGCTAAAAACGCTAAGGAATCACACTTGGATGGAGTTGTTTGTTCATCACTTGAATCATCAATTATCCATGATCATTTAGGGTTAAATTTTATAACGGTAACCCCTGGAATTCGCTTAGAAAATGACTTGTATCATGACCAAGTAAGAGTGGCTACACCAACTCATGCCAGAATATTAGGTTCAGATTATATAGTTGTTGGTAGAACGATTACTAATGACTCAAATCCTGTAAAGACTTACGAGTTTGTCAGAAAACAATTTTTAGAAGGAAGTGATAAATTTGGATATTAAAATTGCTAAATATTTATTAGAAATAAACGCAGTTACCTTAGAGACTAAATCTCCTTATACTTGGGCTTCAGGAATAAAAGCACCAATTTATTGTGACAATCGTCTTACACTTTCTTATCCTCAAATTAGAAGGGAAATAGAAAATGGACTAGCTAGCTTAATTAAAAAAAATTATAGTGAGGCAGAAATAATAATTGGAACTGCAACAGCTGGTATTGCTCACGCTGCGCTTGTTGCTGATGTCTTGGATTTACCAATGGGATATGTGAGGACAAGTAGTAAAGGACATGGTAAAAAGAATCAAATTGAAGGAGTTATTAAAGCAAAGCAAAAAGCAGTAGTTGTTGAAGATTTAATTTCTACTGGTATGTCAAGTTTGGATGTGGTAAAAACATTGAGAGAAAAAAATGTTAATGTTCTTGGTATAGTTTCAATTTTTGCTTATAATTTACCAGTTACTGTAGTAAATTTCAAAAGGTTTAATCTAAATTATTATTCTCTTTCGAATTATGGTGTCTTGACTGAAGTTGCACTTAAGAATAATTATATATCTACAAGTGATTTTGAAAAGTTAAAGAAGTGGCATGAAAATCCTAATAGTTGTACATGGATGAATTAAAAATTTATCTTGAATTTATTGACAAATCCTGTAAACTATTTTATAATGAACTTGTTTTTTAAATATATACCTTATTAAGAGCGATGGAGGATAGAACCCTATGAAATCGCAGCAACCCCAATTAGGAAGGTGCTAGTTCTAGGAAACTTTAGTTTCATCAATAAGGAAAGGAAATAAATCCGCCTTATGCGGATTTTTTATTTCGATAGTAAATTTATGAATATTAAGATGTATATATTTAAAACTAATTATTAAGGAGGAATTATGTAAATGAGTACTGAAAGAAAATTATTTACTTCAGAGTCTGTTACAGAAGGACATCCAGATAAAATTTGCGATCAAATTAGTGATGCAGTCTTAGATGCAATTTTAGCTGATGATCCTTATGCTCGAGTTGCTTGTGAAACAAGCGTAACAACAGGTTTAGTTTTAGTTACAGGTGAAATCACAACTAGAACTTATGTTGATATTCAAAAAATCGTCAGAGATACTGTAAGGGAAATTGGTTATAACAGAGCCAAATATGGTTTTGATGCAGATACATGTGCAGTACTAGTAGCTTTAAATGAACAATCTCCAGATATTGCTCAAGGTGTTGATGATGCTTTAGAAAATCGTGAGAAGACAGAAAAATTTGATGATATTGAAGCTATTGGCGCTGGTGATCAAGGATTAATGTTTGGTTATGCAACTAATGAAACAGCTGAATATATGCCACTACCAATTGTATTAGCTCATAAACTATCAAAACAGCTATCAGATGTTCGTAAAAACGGAACATTAGGATATTTAAGACCAGATGGAAAAACACAAGTGACAGTAGAATATGATGAGCATGAAAAAGTTATTAGAATTGATACAGTTGTCATTTCAGCTCAACATTCACCTGAAATTACTTTAGAACAAATAAAGTCAGATATAAAGAAGTATGTAATTGAACCTATTTTGCCAAAAGAATTAGTTGATGAAAAGACAAGATATTTTATTAACCCTACAGGTCGTTTTGTAGTTGGCGGACCGCAAGGGGATTCTGGATTAACAGGCCGTAAGATTATAGTTGATACGTATGGAGGTTATGCTCGTCACGGCGGTGGAGCTTTCTCTGGTAAAGATTATACTAAAGTAGACAGAAGTGCTTGTTATGCCGCAAGATATGTTGCGAAAAATATTGTCGCAAGTGGTTTAGCTGAGAAATGTGAAATTCAATTATCTTATGCGATTGGAGTAGCTCAACCAACAAGTATCAGAGTTGACACTTTTAATACAGGAAAGATTTCTGATTTAAAATTAACGGAAATTATCCGTAAACATTTTGATTTACGTCCAGCTGGAATAATAAAAATGTTAAATTTACGTCAACCAATATATAAACAAACCGCATCATATGGTCACTTTGGTAGAAATGATTTAAATCTTCCTTGGGAAAAAATAGATAAGGTTGAACTATTAAAAGAATACCTATAATAACAATACTAATGTATAAATATGTAAAGATAATAGATCAAGAATAATACAGAAGAAAGTTTTGTGGACGCGGGTTCGATAGTGGATAGGTTACAATTAGTTGTACACTTTTTATAAAGAGATGTTAAAATAGAAATAGTAGAAAAGCGGAGGAATTTTAACATGTCTAATAGGAGAACAAGAAGAAATTTTACAGAAGCGTTTAAGAAACAAATGGTACAATTATATTTGAATGGTAAAGCTAGTTCTGAAATTATTAAAGAATATGATTTAACTCCATCGGGTCTTCCTAAATGGATTAATCAATTTAATAACACTGGTTCGTTCAATAGAACTAAGAAAAAGAAATCAACAACTTGAAATGGAAAATGATATTTTAAAGCAAGTGGCACTGATAATGGAACGAAAATCAAAATAATAAAAGCTAATTCAGGTAAGTATCCGATCGCAAAAATGTGTGAATTTTTAAGTATATCAAGGTCTACCTATTACTATGAAGCAAAGACAGTAAAAATAGATACAGATCTTGAAAATGACATTATAGAAATATTTAATTCAAGTAGAAATAATTATGGTACACGTAAAATTAAGAAGGA
>NSKI01000027.1 GCA_003586005.1 Haloplasmatales bacterium 4B
AAATTTTGAATGTATAGAAGAACTAAATCATGAATTAAATGACTATGTTAACTGGTTTAATAACCACAGGATTCACGAATCTCTTGGTTATTTGAGTCCAACTCCTTTGTACATGTACATTTACATTATATTAATATTAGTAAAACAAAACTTGATATTTTTTACAAATAAACTAAAAAAGATGGTGTAGAATATGCTTTTAACAAGTTGATATAGACGATACTTTTTTATCTTGTGGCAAAATAAACCTACTATCATTACCAAAATTATATGTCAGTGTGTTTAACTAACTTGAATGCAATGCGAAGAGTGTATATGGCACAATTAAAAATGTGATATAATTGATGTTAGCAATTAAGTAAAACACGTCAATTTCGACTATTTATTTTGAGACTCTTTACAAAATTGTTTGACGATATTTTATTTTATAACTATCACTAGTTAAAATGAATATTTTACATTTGTGAACTATCCTATATAGTACTAATATCAATTATATGTTTGATTAATGTTAAAATTTTAAAAAGCATTATGAATACATTGACATATCTAAGGAAATAATATATAATGACACCAAATAAATATAAAATCCTATGATAAGACATAGTAAAAAGTGAATGTATTATAAGAGACTTAGTGAATGGTGAAAACTAAGAAGCAAACTTTTGAATCTACCTTTGAGGTGAAGCAAAACTTCCGGTTAAATGCCGTTATAAATTTCAGAGTGAGACTTATGTCTAACTAGGGTGGCACCGCGGAAAAAATTCGTCCCTTTTATTATTAATTAATAGAAGGGGTTTTTATTATTATAGGAGGATAAAATGATTGATATTAAACAAATTAGAATCAATCCGGACATTGTTAGAGAAAATATAAGAAAAAAATTTCAATTTGAAAAATTACCGTTAGTAGATGAAGTTATTTCTCTTGATTCAAAAATTAGAAAAATAAAAACTGAAAGTGATAAATTACGTAATGAAAGAAATAAGGCATCTTCACAAATAGGTTTGTTAATGAAAGAGAAGAAAGTTGATGAAGCAAATCAAATACGACAAAATGTAGTTATTATAAACGATAAATTAGCTATAAATGATATTAGTAAAGAAGAAATATCAACTAGAATTAAAACCATTATGATGACTATCCCTAATATTATAGATGATTCTGTCCCAATTGGGAGAAATGATAGTGAAAATGTTGAAATAAAGAAATATTTATTACCAAAGGCGAAAGATTTTGAGATTCCATATCATTTAGATATAATAGAAAAAATTGGGGGTATTGATTTAGATAATGCTAGAAAAGTAGCGGGTAATGGTTTTTACTATTTAATTGGAGATTTTGCCAGATTGCATTCTGCAGTTCTTTCATATGCACAAGATTTTATGATTAACAAAGGATTTACATATTGTATACCTCCGTTTATGATTCGTAGTGGCGTGGTAAATGGAGTCATGAGTTTTGCTGAGATGGATGCTATGATGTATAAAATTGAAGGTGAAGATTTATATTTAATAGGAACTAGTGAACATTCAATGATAGGTAAATTCATTGATACAATTTTAGAAAAAAAAGAATTACCATACACTTATACAAGTTATTCTCCATGTTTTAGAAAAGAAAAAGGGGCTCATGGTATTGAGGAACGTGGTATATATCGAATTCATCAATTTGAAAAACAAGAGATGATTATTGTTTGTGAACCAACTGATTCTAAAAATTGGTTTGAAAAACTATATAACTACACTGTAGAATTATTTACAAGTATGGAGATTCCAGTTAGAACCATTGAATGTTGCAGTGGTGATTTAGCTGATTTAAAAGTTAAAAGCATTGATGTAGAAGCATGGAGCCCAAGACAACAAAAATACTTTGAAGTTGGCAGTTGTGCTAATTTAGGTGATGCACAAGCTCGAAGATTAGGTATAAGAATTAAAGGCGAAGAAAGTAATTACTTTGCTCACACTTTAAATAACACAGTTGTTGCACCACCTCGTATGTTGATTGCTATATTAGAAAACCATTTGAATAAGGATGGAAGTGTTAATATTCCTAGCGTTTTAAGACCTTATATGGGTGGAAAAAAACTTATCAATACTAACAATTAAACTTATGATTATAATATTAATTATGATTATTATTATATAAACACAATACTTTATAAAGCCGAAAATATAACAAGTATATTTTATGATAATTCGTCATTAAATGAAAAACTACCTATAATTATCACTGAAAAGTGATAGATAATAGACAAATAAACTGTGTAGTTAGAACAGATGATTTAAATAATGAAGAACACAAGATAATTCTTCTAATTAATTTCTATATCTTCAGAATAATACTTATAGCATTTAGCCTGATTCATTATGTTAAAATTTATCAATTTATATAAAAAAAGGAGAGTAATTTGTTTGATAAAAGTATATTATATAATTCTAAAACTGTTGGGACTTTAATTTTTTATCGAGAATTTTTTGTATTTATGATTGGTCCTGATAAAACTGGTGAAAAATTAGGAATAGTTCGTTTTGGAGGGCACATTGAGGAAGGTGAAAGTATTATACAAGCACTAGATAGGGAAATATATGAGGAGTGTTCGATACGTATTAATATAATTAATTCTCCAAAAACGTTTTATATAAAAAGTTGGAATGATAGTGTATTATTTGACATTAGTAATGAACTTGATATTGAAATAAAACCACTAATTATTAAGGGCGATACTGAACGCTCAAGTGTATTATACTTATCAAAAACTGATGATGAACCAATTCCATCATCAGAAACCAATGGAATTATTTTTTTAAGAAAACAAGATATAATTGATATATGCACAAAAAAAATTAATTGTCTATCAGAGTTTTTAGAATTAGGTGGTAAGCTAACTCAACAAAAAGCAATTGATTATAATAAGGAAATGTATGCTGGAGTACATCTTAAATTATTATATGATCTTTTAGTCATGGGAAATAATATAATAGTAGATTACATAAATGGAAAAATTTAATAAAATGGAGGATTAATTATTATGGAGATAAAATTTTGTTCTTTTTGTGGGAATGAATTAGTTTTAAAAGAGGTAGGTGACGAGGGGAAGTTACCCTTTTGCAATAAGTGTAATATACCCTTTTTTAATAATCCGGTTTGCAGTATTTTAGCAGCAGTCATTAATGATAATGATGAAGTTTTATTATTAAAACAAAACTATGTATCTACAACAAATTGGGGGCTAGTTGCTGGTTATTTAAAAGTTGGAGAAAATCTCGAACAAGCTGTTGCCAGAGAAATAAAAGAAGAAACAGGTATTGAAATTTCTGATGTTAAATATATTAGTAGTTATTGTTATGAAAAAAAAGAAATGATTATGATTGGTTATCTTGCGAGAGCAAAAAATATAGATTTTAATCTTGATTCAAATGAAGTAGATGATATTATGTGGGAAAACATGGAAAATGCTATTAATCTATTTAGAGAAGGTAGCATTGCGCAAAAACATTTCATTAAGGTATTAGACTATACAAATATAAATAAATATAGATAATATTATTAATTTTTATAGAAAACAGGATTTTAAATCGTAATTTATGTTGAAATTGTTTTTTAATATCTTAATTCTAACTAAAACTTTCTTCACCTAGGTTATTATTAGCATCGTTTTGGTTTAATCTAAATAATAATTTGTATCCTGTATAGTTTTATATATGTTATAATAGATAAGTCAAAAATGAACTAATATATGAAAAAGGGTGGTAGTATGTTAAAAATTAATAATTTACATAAAACATATAAAAGTAAGAAAGGGGATAGCCATCACGCATTACGAGGGATAAATCTTGAAATTGGGACTAAAGGGTTCATCGTACTCCTAGGGAAGAGTGGGAGTGGGAAATCTACTTTATTAAATATACTTGGTGGCTTAGACAAATTTGACTCCGGAGAAATTATTATTAAAGACAAATCAACCAAAGATTTCAAAGCGAATGAGTGGGACTCCTATCGAAATACCTATGTAGGATTTGTCTTTCAAGAATTTTATATCATTGAAGAATTTACTGTGGGTAAAAATATTGCGCTTAGTTTAGAATTACAAGGATACCCAAAGGAATATGTAGATAAACGGGTAGATGAAATTTTAACGGATGTTGATTTAGAAGGCTATAAAGATAGGAGACCTAGTGAAATAAGTGGTGGACAAAAACAACGAATAGCGATTGCTCGTGCTTTAGTAAAGGATCCACAAATCATCTTGGCCGATGAGCCAACCGGTAATTTAGATAGTGAAACAGGAACGTTAATTCTAAAAACATTAAAAACATTATCTAAAGAAAAATTAGTTATCATGGTAACCCATGATGAAGAGTTTGCACATACTTATGGAGACCGCATCATTGAATTAAAAGATGGAGAAATTATCAATGATTCGATTAATACCAATCATGGGCTTTTAACTATCTATGAACTAGAAGGTCCTGTGTCAACCGTGATTAGGTTACCAAAAGGGCGACCAATAACACAAAAAATAATTAATCGTTTAAATGAAATGTTGTTGACAAATGATAAAGATATCTATTTGTCACTAAGCGATGATCAAAACTATATGACAAAAATTGTACCTAATCTTAACGAGAAGCAGTCAAAAGAACGAGATGTATCAGAGGTATTAAGCCATTTAAATACAAGTGATGCTAGTCAGTTTGAATTAAAGAAAACCTCTCTACCATTTAAAAATGCATTCGTTCTTGCTTTAAGTAGCTTATTTTCACGAAAGATTCGCTTAATTTTTATGACCTTGTTATTTGTAATCTCACTAGTATTTGTTGGAATAGCAACGAATTTCTCCTTTTATGATTCCTATAAAGCTTCAATATTGACTTTTAAAGAAAGTGGAATAGACTCTATACCTTTAATTAGAAACAAAAGAGAATGCCTTGATGAGGATGGAGATGGAGAAAAAGAATATTGTCGTAGGAAAGATATTCCAATTACCCTATCAGATGTTGAAGATTTAAAGACAAAATACGAAACAATTAAATTTTTTACATCTTATGAGGATTATTATACATTTGGAGACCTGTTTGGTAAATCACCAAATAAACAATCAAGGTATTATGTTGATCGCTTTAAAAAAATTACAATAGTTAATGATTATAATAAAGAAGCTGTTAAATTAGCTTATGGAGGATTCTCAAATCACCTAAATGAGGTTATGATAACGGACTTTGTAGGCTCTTTGATAATTGAGTATGGAATTTTTGAAGGTATCACAGAGATTGAACAATTGGTTGATCAAACTTTTGAGTATAATTATAGTTCAATAACGATTGCTGGAATTGTGGATACAGATTATGAAAAATATCAAGAGGTAAGAGATTATACCGGTAATGATATTGATATATACTATTCAAGTGGTTTTGATTATGATGAAGAAGTTAACTTGTCACAACTATATATGACAGAAGATACATACATCGATATGTTTGAAAAGGATAAATTGAATGAGTATTCTTTGTATATAAATAATAGTGATTATTCTGAAAGGTATACCATTATATCATCCGCAGCTACTCGATTTAATAATCAATTAGTAGGACATAGCAGAATGCCTGATAATCGAAACGAAATTTTAGTGAGCCAATACGTGCTTTCTCAAATTTTTAGAGGTTCAGATCAATACCTTGATATAGATTTTAATAATGTAGAGGATATAAATACATTAATAGGAAATAAGGTTACTATAAAAGGCTCTTTATCAAAGGAATATATAATTGTAGGTGTAATACAAGATTTTTCACTTAAAATCATTATGCATGATGATGAATTTCAGCAGTATTATGCTGATAAATCATCATCAAATCATGAACGAGATATTATTCTTACAGCTGTTTTAAGTGATAGAGAAAAGGATAATATTCAATTCTTAAAGGAAATTGATAAACTACATTATAAACATGAAACTTATTATAGTGGCATGTTATATGGTATTCAACGTACGACAACAACTTCAAAAATTGTTCTATATATTGTTGGTGGAGTTTTTGCTTTATTTTCAGCCTTGATGATATTTACTTTTATTTCATCAAGTATTAATCAGAAACAAAAAGAAATTGGAACTTTACGTGCAATAGGAGCACGCGGAATAGATGTTTCCAAAATATTTATTATAGAATTTTTCATCATTGCAATCTTCTCAAGTACACTTGCTAATATCGGGGTAGCTATTGTTGTTCGATTAGTTAATAATTCAATTGTGAATAGCTATCAGATTTCATTAGTATTACTTTATATAAATATCATTAGTATATTGGTGATTCTATTGTTATCATTATTTGTAACAATTATTTCTGCCTTTATACCAGTTAAACGCATTACTCTTATGAGTCCAATTAAAGCAATTAAACAATAAGTTGAAGTAATTCAGAAAGATGGTTATATAATAATATAAATAAGAGGTATTTTTCTCTAGCGGTTTAATATTAGAGAATACAAAATCAATACTGAAGTATAACATGAAATTATTTGCTGAAATACTTCTATATTTTATAAAATATTGATATACTATAATTAGAGAGGTGATTAATCTATGAAATATATTGCACCAGCCTTTTTTGGATTTTTAGGTTTTGTTCTTATTGGAGGGTATTTTTTGCTGATAACTTTCGCCTTTGAAACATTATTAGCAAAAATAATTGGTGGAATTATAACATTAGTTCTTTTAATTGGTGTTATTTTTGTATATATTCAAAGAGTTAAAGAAATTAAGGAGGAGGAAAAAAATGATTATAGTAAATACTGATTTTGTATCTGGGAAAACACTTGAAACCATTTCTATAGTTAGAGGTTCAACTATTAGATCTAAACATTTAGGAAAAGATATATTAAGTGGACTTAAAACTTTGGTTGGTGGAGAAATAACTTCATATAGTAAAATGTTAAACGAGGCACGTCAAATTGCTACTCAAAGAATGGTTGAAGAAGCAGAAAAATTGGGCGCAGATGCTATTATTAATATTAGATATTCAACAAGTAATGTTATGTCAGGCGCTGCTGAAGTACTTGTTTATGGTACAGCTGTTAAATTTATATAACTTGGTATTATGTTAATAATCTTTCCTTTTTTAAACGCACTAAATGTGCGTTTTCTTTATTACTTATGAACAAGATGAAAGGAAGCAAGCAAAAACAATTGATAGTGGTTACAATTTGAATGCAATCTGCTATAATTTTATAAGATTTCAAAAAATGTGAAAATATTGCTTTTATATTATAATACATTTAAGTTGTCCGATGTATTTGATATATGACCAGGGGCTGCAGCTATTCAAGATGAAACATCTAGTTGATGGTAATATTATTTTTAATGTTGAAGGTGTTCAAGCAGGAAATGTCTATATTGAAGAATCAAAGGATTTATATACTACTGTTGAGGCAGATAAAGTATATAACATGAAAAAAGAAGAAGTCTTATTGGAATTAGTGCGCTTTCTTTAACGATTTTAATCTTAATATCAAAAAGGAAATAAATTTAAGTATAATATGTTATAATATTGACATCATGTTTATCAACTGAGGATCTTCATGATGAAATTAATACATAACAAAAAACAAGAGCGGTAAATGAACTTGTTTTTTAAGAAAAACATTAATGAAATTTGAACAAGAGGAAGGGATTTATAACATGCATAGCTCGTCAGACGCTGTAAAACCAGAACTGTTTGGTAATGATAAAAGGAAAATTAAGTTAGATTTTATTTATACAGCAAAAAATATTATTATAGAAGAAGACCATATCAAAATTGAAACGAATATAAATA
Source organism: Haloplasmatales bacterium 4B (assembly GCA_003586005.1). Lineage (GTDB taxonomy): Bacteria > Bacillota_I > Bacilli_A > Haloplasmatales > Haloplasmataceae > NSKI01. The sequence goes on from NSKI01000027.1 coordinate 7,815, forward strand.
GTTTTTATCTCATGATTTATAAGAACGGTATAGTGCGTTTTACAACATACAACAAGGAAATAGATTTAGAATCTAGCTATTCAATAGAAACATTAGAACCAGTTTATCAATATAAGCTTATTAATGATGATAATATTTCTAAAGTTGTATATAATCATTTAATTATTGAAATTCAACACACACCATTTCATATTAGCATTTTTAAAAATGGAAAATTAAAGTATCAGCAAAAAGCAGTTGCCTTTTGTGATACACAATCATATTTATTCATTGAACGAAGTTCTGAGGCCTTTATTTACGGGTTAGGAGAAAAAACTGGATTTTTAAACAAAAATAATGAGAAAACAGTTATGTGGAATAGCGATGTATTTGAACCACATACACAATCAAATAAAGAACTTTATCAATCGATTAATATGTTTTCTTATATAATAAATGATCAAAAATATGGATTGTTTTTAGATAACCCATCTCGGGTAACTTTTGACTTTGAAACTAATGATCATGAAAGTGTTATTATTTCTGATATCGGGAAATTGGACTACTATATATATACAGGAGATACACTTAAAGAAATAATTATTCAAAATGCTGACTTAACAGGTAGGAGTTATCTTCCTCCATTATGGGCGTTAGGATATCATCAATCACGACATAGCTATGAGTCTGTAGAAGAATTGCTGGAAATTTATCATAATTTTAAACAAAGAAAAATACCAGTAGATGCTATTTATTTAGATATTTTATATATGGATCACTATAAAGTTTTCACATTTAATGAGAAAACATACAATGGGGTTGAGTCGGTATTAAAAGAATTGAAAGAAGATGGTGTCGAAATTGTTCCAATCGTCGATCCCGGAGTTAAGGTAGAAGAAGGTTATTCGGTATATGATGAAGGTGTTAAACAAAACCTATTCTGTAAATACCCAGGTGGTAAACTATTTACTGGTCATGTGTGGCCTGGTGAAAGTGCTTTTTATGATTTCACAAACGAGAGAATAAGAAAAATTTGGGGTGAAAACCATAAGGTTTATACAGACTTAGGAATTGAAGGAATTTGGAATGATATGAACGAGCCTTCTGTCTTTTATAGTGAAGGAAATACGATGGATTTATCTGTTTTACATCAGATATCAGACTCACAGGTTAAATCGCATCGTGAAATGCACAATATTTATGGACTAGGAATGAGCATGGCGACTTATGAAGGACTCCAAACACTAACCAATAAGCGTCCATTTGTATTAACCCGAGCAGGTTATGCGGGAATTCAAAAATATGCAACCGTGTGGACAGGTGATAATCGAAGTTCTTGGGAACACCTTGAAATGTCTATGCCAATGTGTTTAAATCTTGGGTTATCAGGTGTTTCGCTATGTGGAATTGATGTTGGTGGCTTTATGGATAATGCAACTGAAGAATTATTGATACGTTGGACTCAAATGGGAGTATTCCTTCCATTCTTTAGAAACCATTGCTCAATTGGAATGAGACGCCAAGAACCATGGACATTTAGTAAACGTGGTGAAAAAATTACAAGAAAGTTCATACGCCTACGCTATGAATTGATTCGTTTTCTTTATTCTGAAGTTTATAAAAGTCATAAAGACGGTGTTCCAATGATGAAACCATTAGTATTAAAGTATGAGGATGATCCTAAGACTTATAGTATACACGATCAATTTATTATAGGTGACAATGTAATGGTAGCTCCAATTGTTAGGCCAGGAGAAACTGCTCGTAAAGTTTATCTTCCAACTGGTATTTGGTTTAACTTTTTTACAAACGAAAAATACAAAGGTAATCAATTTATTATAGCAGATGCAACATTAGATCAAATTCCAGTCTTTGTCAAAGCAGAATCAATCATACCATTAACTGATTGGTGTATGAATACAGAAAAGTTATCAAACAAAATAAAAATAAATGTCTATAGTAATGGTAATGACTTTAAGGATTCTTTTGTAATAGATGATGGTAGATCACTTACTGGAAAATATAAACAAGTTGAAGTAAATTATCATAATAAGGAAGTTGAGGTTAAAGAAACAGGTAGCTATGAAGTAAACTTTGAATATGAGATTAATATAATTAAATAGTACGTAATATGATGAAACATACTATTTTTTAAAGATGTGGATACAATACATCACGAACTACTAGTGCGTTGAAGAAGTCATTTAGACTTCTTCGTCCTTATTTAAAATAATTGTTAGCCTATAACACCTCGCACATGCTATTGACGAGAATGTCTTTTTTGAAAAGTTTATAGTAGTGTTTCAAAGTAATTTAGTTTGAGAAAGGATAGTGAGAAATATGAAGAAAAATTGGTGGAAAGAAGCAGTTGTATATCAAGTATATCCGAGAAGTTTCATGGATTCTAATGGAGATGGAATTGGGGACTTGCAAGGTATGATTTCAAAAATTGATTATATAAAAGATTTAGGAATTGATGTGATATGGATTTGCCCAATGTATCAATCACCAAATGATGATAATGGCTACGACATCAGTGACTATCAAGACATTTTGGATGAGTTTGGTACGATGGCTGATTTTGATCATTTGTTAACAGAAACACATAAAAGAGGAATGAAATTAATTATAGATTTAGTTATTAATCATACAAGTGATAAGCATCCTTGGTTTATAGAATCGAGTTCTTCTCAGGATAGTCCCAAGCGAAGTTGGTATATTTGGCGTGATGGTAAGGATGGTAAAGAACCAAATAATTGGGAAAGTATTTTTGGTGGATCAGCATGGGAATATGATGATAAAACAGGTCAATATTATTTGCATGTTTTTTCTATTAAGCAACCGGACTTAAATTGGAAAAACCCAGATGTTCGCAAGTCTTTATATAATATGATTAATTGGTGGTTAAATAAAGGCATTGACGGCTTCCGTGTTGATGCAATCAGCCATATTTATAAAGAAGATGGCTTAGCTGATATGCCTAATCCGCTCAGTTTAAAATATGTTCCGTCATTTGATAAGCATATGAATGTGCCGGGTATTCATCAATATCTGAAGGAGTTAAAAAAGGAAACTTTTATAAAGTATGATATTATGACTGTTGGTGAAGCAAATGGAGTTAGTGCAGATAATCAGGAAGACCTTGAAAATTGGGTCGGAGAAGAAACTGGAAATTTCAGTATGGTATTTCAATTTGAACATCTAAATCTTTGGGATTTTGGGGGAAATAAAGGCTTAAACATTGTTGCATTAAAGAAAGTACTAACTAAATGGCAAAAAGCCCTCGAAAATAAAGGATGGAATGCTTTATTCATCGAGAATCATGATCAACCAAGAAGAGTCTCGACTTGGGGAGATGACAAACGATATTGGTATGAGAGTGCAACAGCGCTTGCAACGATGTATTTTTTGATGAAGGGGACCCCCTTTATTTATCAAGGGCAAGAGATTGGAATGACGAATGTCAAATTTAAGACGATTGAAGAATATGATGATGTTGCAGAAATAAATAGGTACCATATTAGATGTGCAGAGGGAGTTCCACGTGATGAAATTATGAAGTGTATTTGGACAACAAGTCGTGATAACTCTAGAACACCTATGCAGTGGTCAAATGAGCAAAATGCAGGTTTTACAACGGGAACACCATGGTTAGGCGTAAATAAAAACTATAAAAAGATAAATGTAGAAAACCAACTAAATGATGAATTTTCTATTCTTAACTTTTATAAGAAATTGATCAAACTTAAAAAACAACATAGTGTATTTACATATGGAAAATATGAATTGATCTTACCTGATCATCCTCAAATATTTGCATATACTCGTACACTAGAAGCTATACGAGTAGTTGTTATTTCAAATTTATCTGGTCAAACAGCTAAATTTGAAGATGTATTTACATTATCTAAGAACTCTGTTTTATTAGCTAATTATGATATTTTTCATCTTGATGTAAGTAAAATTTTTACTTTAAGACCATATGAAGCAAGAGTATATCTTCTAAAAAGCATAGATTGATAATTTTCTAGCTTTTTTATTTATTGTTATAAGTTTTATTAGAGGTCACATTTTCAGTAAACTTAAGGCTTAATATAAAGAAATTATGTTTTATTGATCAATAATCTACTAAAATGTGATAACTTAGGTATAAAATTCACAGCAACATGTAGCCTAAGCATATATATCAATTTGGCGATGGTTTACAAGGAAATATCTTATCATAAGAATAGAAGTTATGAGCCATTTAGTTTATAATAGAATAGTAGAATTTATATTCGACAAAAATAGACAAATTTATTCGATATCTTGTGTTATATTACTTGACTATGTGAGCGTTTTCACATATAATTGATTTGTGTTTATGGAAGCACTTATGTAACTGGTGTGCATGCAGGTCTTCAAAACCTTGTTGTGGGTGTAAAAATTCATAGGTGGGTTCGATTCCCATGTGCTTCCGCCATTTTTAATTTAAGGGTGATTTAAAATGAACAGTACTAAGAAGGCAATAGATATTACTAGATTCAGTTCTGGTGGTGGCTGAGTGGCCAAAGTAGGACCGGAGGTTCTAAATAAAATAGTTTCAGAATTACCACAACAACAAGATGAAAGACTAATTCATGGATTTGAAAATAGTGAAGATGCAGCAGTTTATGATCTAGATGAACATAATTATTTACTTAATACTGTTGACTTTTTTACTCCAATTCACCATGACCCATATATATTCGGTCAAATCACTGCCGCAAATGCACTTAGTGATGTTTTTGCTATGGGAGGAAAAGTATTAAATTGCTTAAATATATTAGCTTTTCCAAGCTTATTGAATCCGGATATAATAACAGAAATATTAAAAGGTGCAATTGATAAAGTTAATGAAGCAGGTGGCGTAATTGCTGGAGGGCACACAATTGCAACTGATAATATTATATACGGGCTTTCTGTTAATGGAACAGTAGCTAAAAATCAATTAATGACAAATAATGGTGCCTCTGTAAACCAAAAAATTATATTAACTAAGAAAATAGGAACTGGTATTTATTCAAAAGAAATTAATATTAATAGAGATTTAGAGGATTGTTTAGAAGTTGTTGAATCAATGACTTCATTAAATAAAAAAGCATCAGAAATAATCCATAAATATTCTGTTTCAGCTGTTACTGATGTAACTGGTTTTGGTCTTTTAGGACACTTATGTGAAGTGGCAGAAGCTAGTGGTATATCTGCTAATATTTACATGGAGCAAGTTCCATTATTTAAACGTACAAGAAAATTGTGTATTGAGTATGCAAATGGTGGTATGAAACGAAATTCTAGCTACTTTGGTAAACATATTGAATTTGCTGAAGAAGTGAATTCTCAAGAGAATATTAATATCTTATTTGATCCACAAACCAGTGGTGGCTTAATGATTTTCGTTGATGAAAAAGACAGTGATGCATTATTAAGTGAGTTACACAAAGAAGGTATTAAACAAGCAACAATCATTGGAGAGACAGGAGAATTAAGTGATAAGTTAATTAAAGTCTATAGGAGATAAAATGAATACTTTATATAAACAAATACCTCAAGTTTCAAAATTATTGGAAAATCCATTAATTTATGCCTATTTATGTGAATTTTTTCACGAGGAAATAAAGATGGAAATTGAAAAAAGTTTAGATGAGTTAAGAGAAAAAATAAGAAATAAAATGACAACTGAAATAAATTATGATGATGTTGTTAGAAATATAGTGAATCGATTAAAACAAAAGAATAAGTATTCCCTACGTAAAGTAGTAAACGGTACAGGAACAATTGTTCATACTAACTTAGGGCGTTCATTATTATCAAAACAAGCTATTGATAATGTGGTTACCGTTTGTTCATCTTATAATAACTTAGAGTATAATCTTGAACTGGGTTGTAGGGGAAGTCGCTATGACCATGTTGAACAAATGATAGCAAATATAGTAGGTAGTGAAGCTGCTCTAGTAGTTAATAATAATGCTTCTGCAACGATGTTATGTGTAGCAACTTTTGGAGAAAATAAAGAGGTTGTTGTATCAAGAGGTGAACTAGTTGAAATTGGTGGTTCATTTCGGATACCAGAAATTATTAAAGTTTCCCAAGCAATTTTAAAAGAGACTGGTACTACAAATAGAACACATTTGCGAGATTATGAAAGCGCTACCAACGAAGAGACAGCGATGTACTTAAAAGTACATCCATCTAACTATCAAATTCTAGGATTTACAAAAAATGTTACTAACGATGAAATTGTAAGTCTTGCTCATAAAATGAATCAGTCTAGAGATAAATTAATTATCACAATGGAAGATTTAGGTAGCGGTGTTTTTGTTGATTTTAATTCTTATGGATTAATAAAAGAGAATACCGTTAAAGAATCAGTTCAAAGTGGAATAGATCTTGTAACATTTAGTGGTGATAAACTACTTGGAGGTCCACAAGCAGGTATTGTTGTTGGTAAAAAAGAATTTATAGATCAAATAAAAAGACACCCCTTATGTCGAGCATTACGAGTCGGAAAAATGACAATTGCTGCCTTGGAAGGAACGCTACGTGAGTACTACGAAGAGAAACAAGCTATAAAGTCAATCCCAACATTAAACATGATTTTTAAAGATGCTAATAGTTTACACAAGCAAGCAACTAGGTTATCTAAAAAAATAAATGAGTTGTCTAGTGTTAATAGTGAAGTTATAAGCATTGACTCTACTGTAGGTGGAGGATCATTACCACTTAGTAAGCTACCTAGTTATGGAGTTTCCATTCAATATAAAAACTTATCCACACATCTTGTGGAAAAGTTTATGAGGCAAAATAAGATACCCATAATAGGTCGTATAAGTAATGAACAATACGTTATTGATGTCCGCACGCTATGTGATGGAGATGAAGATATTATACTACTTGCATTGAATAGGTGAGGTGATTTACAATGAGAAACCTTGTAATTGGTACAGCAGGTCATATAGACCATGGAAAAACATCGCTTGTAAAAGCATTAACTGGTATAAACACAGACACATTAAAAGAAGAACTTACAAGAGGAATCACCGTTAATCTAGGTTTTGCTTACTTAAATTTAGATAATGAGCACACAATAGGAATTGTTGATGTTCCAGGGCATGAGAAACTGATTAAAAATATGCTTGCTGGTGTTTGTGGAATCGATTTAATCTTGTTAACTGTTGCTGCTGATGATGGAATTATGCCCCAAACAAGAGAACACTTGGAGATTATTAAATTTCTTCATGTTGAAAATATTGTTGTTGTTATTACAAAAATAGACCTTGTGTTAAAAGAACGAATAGATGAAGTGAAAAAATCAATTCAAGATGAGTTTAATCTCAATAAATTTGTAGAATTTAGTATTTATAAAAATGAAACTACACATGATGTATTGCAGGTTATAAAAGAAAACATAAAAAAGGAACAAAACACGAGTGAAGAAATATTTAGAATGCCAATAGACCGTGTGTTTAATGTGAAAGGTCAAGGTGTAGTAGTAACAGGTTCTTCTTTGTCAGGAATAGTTTGTATTGGAGATGAACTTGAGATTTTACCTACGAAACAAAGGGTAAGAGTAAAGGGGATTCAATCATTTAATAAACCAAGAAAAGAAGCGTATAAACAGATGCGTGTAGGCTTAAATCTAGGTGGAGTAAAAAAAGAAGATATCAAACGAGGTAAAATTATTGCGACAATTGGTGTCTTTTCTCCAAGTAATATTATTGATGTAAAAATAAAGGTATCAGAAAAAATATCAGATCCCATCAAAAATCTAGAAGAGGTCAAATTTTATTATCTTGCAAGTGAAATTAAATGTCGGGTTAAGTTAATAAACCGTAAACAAATAAATGATGGGGAAGTTGTATATGGTCAACTTTTACTTGATGAAGCAGTATACGCTAATAATAAAGATTTAGGTGTTTTAAGACGAATTAATCCAATTAAAACGATTGCAGGAATTGAAATCATTAATGTGTTTGGTGAGTATGTTAATCGTAAAGATAATTCATATAATGAGACACTAAAACTATTTGATAATAACGATACTCGTACTTTAATTCAACAGTATGTGTATAATCATCCATTTGTTAAGTTGAATATTCTTAAACAAAAGCTGAATCTAATACATCAAACAGATGAGGAACTAATAAAAATAATAAGTAACAATTGCATTGTGTTTGATGATGGTGCATGCCTTACAAAAGAAAAGCTAGATAAACTACAAGAAACAGTTATAGCAATATTAAAAAAATACCATCAGGATTACCCTTATGAAAAAGGTATGAGTAAACAAGTATGTCAAAATGAACTAAATCTAAATCATATCTCTAATAGATCGTTTAGTCAATTCTTAACATTATCTGAGGGTGTTAAGGTCGATAACGATAAAGTAAAGCTTGATAGTTTTTCAATTAAATACAATAAAGAAGAACAAAAGACTGTAAATGCAATTATAAATTACATTGAATTATTTGAGTTCAAACCACCTAAATTAGATGATGTTTTAGTTAATGTTCGCGGGCAAAATGTTAAGAGTATTTATTATTCATTAATTAAAGAAGAGAAGTTAATTAAAACTGATCAAGATGTTGTATTAACTAAGAGGAAGTACGAAGAGATGATGTCACGGCTTGATCAATACTTCAAGGACAATGATGTATTAATGATTAATGATGCGAGAGATTTATTAAATTCATCTAGAAAATATGTTGTTGCTTACCTTGAATATTTGGATAAAATAGGATTTACAAGACGAACTGAAAAAGGTAGGGTCAAGAAATGATGAAAACAGTTATTACCAATAATCCACTTGTAAAAAAACATAGTAATATAAAAAAACTATTGTACTTAGAGAGTAAAGACTACCTAGATGTCTTGATAAATGCAAGGGACCTTATTCAAAGGAATTATCATTTGCTAACGCATCCCTTATCAAGCAATTTTCTAGCTGATAAAACAATTTATAAAACAGTCGTTCTAGAAGAGGGGAAAATGTTAGACATCCAATCAATTGAAATTATTGAAGGTGCCGTTATATTAGTTCGTAACAGTTTATTGCATCGAGATAAGCGCATTTTTGATGAAAATATAATGACTGATTTACAGCTTATCGATTATGAAATAATAAAACAAGCATTATAAATGAAATTTGGAGGATAGTAAAATGATTAGAAAATGTGATACTTTAATAATTGGTGCAGGACCAGGTGGATTATCAGCCGCGATTTATTCAGCCCGTGCTAGAATGGACACAATAGTATTAGATAAGTCAAATCCTGGTGGTCAAATTGCGATTACGCATGAAGTAGCAAATTTTCCTGGGTCACCTAATGATACGGGACCAGGCCTAATTGAAAAAATGGTTGAACAAGTAAAGCAATTTGGTGCCGAAATTATACGTGACCGTGTTGTATCAGTAAACTTCAAAGGTAATGTTAAAGTAATTAAAAGTGAAGAAAACGAATATCATGCAAAAGCTGTCATCATCGCAACTGGTGCTAATCCAAAAAAGATTGGGTGTCCGGGTGAAACCAAGTTAATTGGTAAAGGTGTATCGTACTGTGCAACATGTGATGCAGACTTTTTTACTGATTTAGAAGTATTCGTAATCGGTGGAGGAGATACAGCTGTTGAAGAAGGAATGTATTTAACTAAATTTGCTCGTAAAGTAACTATTGTACATCGTAGAGATGAATTAAGAGCAGCAAAATCAATTCAAGAAAAAGCCTTTAAAAATGAGAGAATGCACTTTATGTGGGATACAGTTGTAAATGAAATTAAAGGTGATGGAATTGTTGAATCGATTGTGTTTAAAAACGTTAAAACGAATGAATTAACAGAATATTTTGCGAATGAAGAGGATGGAACATTTGGTGTATTTCCATTCGTTGGTTATGTACCAAATTCTTTATTATTTGAGAGCATAGTTGATACGGAGTACGGATATATTAAGACAGATGATAATATGAATTCAAATATTGAAGGTGTGTTTGCAGCTGGTGATATTCGTGTAAAATCTCTACGTCAAGTGGTGACTGCAACTGCTGATGGAGCTATTGCAGCTGTGCAAGCAGAAAAATATATAACAGAAAAATTTTCGAAATAGGAGGATAGTATGATTATATTAGACAAAGGCAATTTTGAAATTGAAGTTCAGAATGCAAGGGGGTTAGTATTAGTAGACTACTGGAACGATGGTTGCGAACCATGTAAAGCGTTAATGCCAGATGTTGAAGCTTTATCAAAAGTTTGCGTAGATGTTAAATTCTGCAAGCTAGACACTACCAAAGCAAGAAGACTTGCAATTTCACAACGCGTTATGGGGTTACCAAACATTTCATTATATAAAGATGGTGAGAAGGTTGATGAGGTAACAAAAGAAGATGCATCAAAAGAAAATATAGAGCAAATGATTAAAAAATATTTATAAAAGGGGGGAGAATATGATACTTGAAATTGGTAATATCTTCATAAATGATGTTCAATTTGGAAGTGAGACAAAAGTAGATGGTAATGTCTTATATGTCAACGCAGAAGAAATTAGAGCCATTGTTTTAGAAGATGAACGTATTAAGGATGTAGCAATTGAATTAGCTAGACCTAGAGAAAGCAAACGAATTACACCAGTTAAGGATGTTATTGAACCGCGGGTTAAAGTAAGTGGTAATGGTTCAATATTTCCAGGTGTAATTGGGAAAGTAGATACAGTTGGAACCGGTCGCACGCATGTTTTAAAAGGAGCAGCAATTGTAACTTGCGGTAAAATTGTTGGTTTCCAAGAAGGAATAATTGACATGAAAGGTCCAGGTGCAGATTACACACCATTTTCAAAATTAAATAATGTGTGCATGGTGATTGAACCTCAAGATGGTTTAAATCAATATGGTTATGAAGCTGCTGTACGTATGGCTGGATTAAAGATAGCAAATTATATTGGACAAGTTGCAAAAGATATGAGCCCAGATGAAATTCTAGTATTTGAAACAAAACCATTACTAGAACAACTTAATGAGTATCCTAATTTACCTAAGGTAGGGTATGTGTATATGCTTCAAACACAAGGCTTACTACATGATACATATGTGTATGGTGTGGATGCCAAAAAAATTGTTCCAACAATTTTGTATCCAACTGAAATTATGGATGGAGCAATTATTAGTGGTAACTGTGTTTCTGCATGCGATAAAAACACAACTTATCACCATTTGAATAATCCAATTATTCAAAATTTATATAACCGCCATGGAAAAGATATCAATTTCATGGGAGTAATTATTACAAATGAAAATGTATACTTAGCTGATAAAGAGCGATCTTCAAACTTTACAGCTAAATTAGCTGAGTTCTTAGGGCTTGATGGTGTCATCATCTCACAAGAAGGGTTCGGTAATCCAGATACCGATTTAATTATGAACTGTAAAAAAATTGAAGAAAAAGGGATAAATTCAGTAATCGTAACCGATGAGTATGCAGGGCGCGATGGTTTAAGCCAATCACTTGCTGATGCTGATACGTTGGCCAATGCCGTTGTAACAGGTGGAAATGCAAATGAATTGATTTTCTTACCACCAATGGATCAAATTATTGGAACAGATGCGTACATTAATAAAATTGCTGGTGGTTTTGATGGTTCACTTCACCAAGATGGCTCAATAAAAGTTGAAATTCAAGCTATTACTGGCGCTACAAATGAATTAGGATTCAATAAATTAACAGCAAAAAGTTTATAAAGGAGGAAATAAAATGAGTGTATTTGAAAATAAAAAGTACATTTTAATTGGTGACCGAGATGGTATACCTGGTGAATCATTAAGAGCAGTAGTTGAACATATTCCTGGAAGCGAGGTTGTGTTTGCCACAACTGAGTGTTTTGTCTGAACGGCTGCAGGTGCTATGGATTTAGAAAATCAAAAAAGAATTAAAGATTTAACTGAGAAACACAGAGCTGAAAATATTATTGTAGTATTCGGAGCTGCAGAAGGTGAATTAACTGGATTAGCAGCAGAAACAGTAACAGTAGGAGATCCAACATACGCTGGGTGCTTAACAAATGTTAGTTTAGGATTAGCAGTATACCATGCAGTTGAACCAACATTTAAAGCTGCATGTCAACCTGATATCTATGAAGAGCAAATAGGTATGATGGAAATGATCTTAGATGTTGACGATATTACAAACGAAATAACAACTATCCGTGAAGAACATTCTCAGTTTAATAAATAATAATTGATTTTCTAACATAGTCTAAAAAGACTCAGGTGGAGTCTTAATAAAAAAATAATAAATATAGGATTGATATAAGATAGGCAAAGGAGGGAATATTATGGCATACAAAGTAATCCACTATATTAATCAATTTTTTGCTAATATTGGTGGAGAAGAAATGGCACATGTGACTCCTGAGATGAGAGAGGGTGCTGTTGGTCCAGGTCTAGGGCTTAATAAGGAGTTTAAAGGAGAAGCAGAAATTGTTGCTACTGTAATTTGTGGTGATTCATATTTTAATGAAAATGTAGAAGAAGCTACAAAAACAATCATAAATTTAATGAAAAAGTATGAAGCAGATTTGTTTATAGCAGGACCAGCATTTAATGCAGGACGTTACGGAACAGCTTGTGGGACAATTTCAAAACTTGTTCAAGATAAATTAAATATACCAGTAGTAACTGGGATGTATATTGAAAATCCAGGTGCTGATATGTTTAAAAAAGAAGTATATATCATTGAAACAGCGAATGCAGCAACTGGTATGCGTAAGGCATTACCAAAAATGGCAAAACTCGCATTAAAACTTGCAAAAGGTGAAGAGATACTTGATTATAAAACAGAAGGATATATTCTTCGGGGTATTCGTAAAAATTACTTCGCAGATAAAATTGGTGCAGAGCGCGCTGTTGACATGCTTATTAAAAAATTAAAAGGTGAAGACTTTCAAACTGAATATCCAATGCCAGAATTTGATCGTGTAGCACCTGGTGCTGCCATAAAAGATTTATCTAAAGCAAGGATTGCTTTAGTAACATCAGGTGGAATCGTACCTATCGGTAACCCTGATCATGTTGAATCATCTTCGGCTTCAAAATATGGTATTTATGATATCAATAAAGTCAATAATTTAACTGGTAGAGATTATGAAACAGCGCATGGTGGATATGATCCAGTCTATGCAAACGAAGAGCCAGACCGTGTTCTACCATTAGATGTGTTACGAGATTTTGAAAAGGAAGGTATGATTGGTTCTATTCATCCATACTTCTATTCAACAGTAGGAAATGGAACTGCGGTTAGAAGTGCAAAAGTATTTTCTGAAGAGATTGCTGATAAATTAATTCAAGATGATGTTGATGCAGTTATTTTAACTAGTACTTGAGGTACCTGTACACGTTGCGGTGCAACGATGGTAAAAGGTATTGAAGCAACTGGTATTCCTGTAGTACATATTTGTACAATTGTTCCGATCTCAAAAACAGTGGGGGCAAACCGTATTGTACCGGCAGTTGCCATTCCGCATCCATTAGGAGATCCTAAACTTCATATAGATGATGAATATAAACTACGCCGTAAGATTGTTGAGAAAGCACTTAATGCATTAACCACAGAAATTGATGGACAAACAGTATTTCAATAAAACATAGGGGTGACTCGTCACCCCTTATTTATAGGAGGAAGAGTATGGCTAAAGCAGTACTTAAAGGAGCTGGGTATTCACTAATCCACACCCCTAACTTCTTAGAACATTTGGGTACAACACAAACAACAGAATTAAAAACTAATCCGAATAGTGAATATATAAAAACTTTAAAACAAAACTTACGTTCATATGAAGATGTATTAAACTACTTGCCAAACCAAGTATACATCGGAAATTTACATCCTGATGAGTTAAAAAAATATGAAAGGCCTTTTTGCATAGCAGAATACAAAAATGGTACTCGCTATGGGCAATTTGGTGAAATCATGCCTGAAGATGAGTTTATTTTATTAATTAAATGTGCAGATGTATTTAATCTAGTATTATTGGAAGAATTATTTTTAAATAATACTTTAGAAGTGTACAAAAAACACCCACTTACAACTGAAAATGAAATTAAGCAACTAGAAGGAAAAGGCTCAGAATTAACTGAAATAGAAAACGCAGTTAATAATGGAGCAGAAGGTATTTATTTTGCTAATAAACTAGTTGGATGTGTTAAAAAAGCACATGATATTGACCAGAACTTATCAAGTCATGTTATGATTGAGAATTTAATTGTAAAAGCGTCTGCTACGGTAGCTTTAAAACATTTATTAGCTCAAAATAAGGTAGACATGGAAAGTATTGGTTATTTAATTGAATGTAGTGAAGAAGCGTGTGGAGATATGAATCAACGTGGTGGTGGTAACTTCGCGAAAGCCATTGCTGAAATGACAGGAATTAAGAATGCTGGTGGTTGTGACATTCGTGCATTTTGTGCAGCTCCTACTCATACATTAATTCATGCAGCATCTTTAGTGGAGTCAGGTATATATGACCATGTGGTGGTTGTTGCTGGAGGTGCTTCTGCTAAACTTGGTATGAATGGCCGAGACCATGTGAAAAAAGGATATCCTATACTTGAAGATGTATTAGGTTCCTTTGCGTTATTAATTTCTAAAGATGACGGTGTATCACCAAGGATTAGAACTGATATTATTGGAACACATAAAGTAGGGACAGGTTCAAGTCCACAAGTGGTGATTAAGTCTCTTGTAGAAGAACCTTTATACCGTAATAATCTGAAAATTAAAGACGTTGATAAATATTCTGTTGAAATGCAGAACCCTGATCTGACATCATTAGCAGGAGCTGGAGATGTTCCATTAGCTAACTACAAGATGATTGCAGCTCTTGCAGTTATGAATAAAGAGATTGAACGTAGTGATATTATGGACTTTACAGAGATCCATGGAATGACAGGTTGGGCTCCTACTCAAGGTCATATTCCTTCGGGTGTTCCATATTGCGGTCATTTATATAATGAATTAACAACTAATACAAATATCAATCGAGCAATGATTATCGGAAAAGGCTCACTATTCTTAGCCCGTATGACAAATTTATTTGACGGAATTAGTGTTGTCGTTGAACGAAATACTGGTCAAAAAGAATCAACATCAGTTTCTAAAGAAGAAATACAAAAATTAATTGCTGAAGCGATGAAAGACTTCGCATCATCACTATTAGGTAAGTAGGTGTTATTATGGAAAAACATGACATAAAGAGATTGATTGGTGAAACATTTAACGACATCGCAGATGCAATTCAGACAGGTCAAATTGGAACTATTATTAAAGTTGGCTTAACCACATTTGGTAGTGAACATGGTGTAGAAGCACTTGTTAAAGGCGCTGAAGAAGCTGCTAAAGACGGTTTGTTTGAAGTGGTATTAATTGGACCAATTGTGGATACAACTCTTGAAATAATTGAAGTTAATTGTGAAAAAGATGCACATGCAAAAATGGAAGAATTGCTTGATATCAATTATATTCAAGGATGTGTAACACTTCATTATAATTTTGACATTGGTGTATCTACTGTAGGACGGGTATTAACACCAGCACTAGGTAAAGATATGTTAATTGCGACTACTACTGGAACAAGTGATACAGAACGAACAATCAGTATGTTTAAAAACGCTATATACGGAATCATTACCGCAAAATCTTTAGGTATTATGAATCCAACTGTTGGTATTTTAAATGTTGATAATGCCCGCAGTGTTGAGCGATTACTTAAGAAACTAAAAAGTAATGGGTATGATATTAACTTTGGAGAAAGTATGCGTAGTGATGGTGGAACAATTATGCGTGGTAATGATTTATTAACAAGCAGTGTAGATGTTATGGTAACTGATACATTAACTGGTAATATATTGATGAAATTATTTTCTGCTTTTAATACGGGAGGATCTTACGAAGCTGTAGGTTATGGCTATGGACCTGGGATTAGTTTTGATCATAAACGTATTATTAATATTATTTCAAGAGCATCCGGTATACCGGTAGTTGCTAATGCATTACGTTATGCAGCCGAGCTTGCGAAAGGAAATCTCCAAAAAATCATTTTAGAAGAATACAACAAGCTAAAAGAAATGAAATTTAATGAACTTATAGACGAGTATAAGAAAGAGAATACATCTAAAGTAGAGGCGAATGATGATTTTAAAATGCCTGAGAAAGAAGTTGTTTCCTCAGAAATTAGTGGGGTTGATATTTTAGAGTTAGAAGCTGCTGTTGAAAATGTGCTAAGAAATGGAATATATGCCGAAAGCGGTATGGGTTGCACTGGACCTATTATCTTAGTTTCGAAAGATAATCTTGAAGAAGCCAGAAAAATTCTAAGGGAAAACGAATACTGCTAAATATAAAAAAAGCTGCCCTAAGCATTGTTACTTAAGGCAGTTTTTTTGGTTCTTTGTCAACTAGTGTTGGTGAAGAAAATCCAAAATTCTAATACTGTGAAGTCTAAGCAGAAATGCTTGGGCT
>NSKI01000028.1 GCA_003586005.1 Haloplasmatales bacterium 4B
ACAAATATATTAGTATAAAAATTTTGTAATTTATAATTTAATTGATACTTTAATCCATCACTATATTTATCTTGATACATAAAAAATGTATCTCCTTCAAACATAGTTTGATACTTCTCATAATCGGTATTATATATACCAACAACTAAGACATTATCATCTAGTACTTTCTTTCCTACAATATCTTCAATAGTATTGACATTTACTACTTCATTTTCTATTAAACTTCTTGCAAGATAATCTGAAATGACTATTTCATTATTAGAAACAGGTTTATTACCATGTATTAATTTCACGTGATTGTTGTAATACATAATGGATTCAATGCCAATATAATATGGATTATAAGCTATTCTTTCCCCTTTTGTATTTTTAAAGTTTACAGTGTAATAATCATATTTTTTATATACGTTTCCATCTAATGCCTTATTCCATTTCTCAAGATCATCAATATTATAAACCTCATCATCTGGAGATTTAATTTTTATGTAAGTAATATTCGATTTTATAAAGTTGTTACTAGCAACTGAATATTCATCCACAAATAAAGTAGATAAACCTAACCCAATCATAAATATTGAAATTGTTAGTAAGATAACGTACTGTATAGTTTTTAAAAGGTTTGTTTTAATCGTCTTAAATACCAAATGCATGATCTGATTAAAATATAATTTTAATTTATAATCAGTTGTTAAGTAAGTATCTTGTATTCCTTCTTTACTATATTCTTTTGCTTCTTGAATGATTACCCCATCTTTAATCTTAATGATATCATCACTATACTTATTTGCGTAATCAAAATCATGAGTAATCATAAATACTAACTTATCTTTTGATAGCACCTTTAAAAACTCTAATACTAATTTTGCATTTTCTTCATCTAAATTACCTGTTGGTTCATCAACTAAGATAACCTTAGATTCCTTTAATAAAGCTCTAACTATCGCAATTCTTTGTTTTTCTCCTCCACTTAATTCATTTGGCAATTTATTAATTAATTCTTTTAATCCAAAGTGATCAAGTGTATCTAGTATTAGTTGGTCATTTTTTTCTTTTAAAACAATTTCTAAATTTTCTTTTACTGTTAAGAAATTAATTAAATTATCATCTTGAAATACAAAAGATATGGTATTACTTCGGTATAAATTCCACTCATCCTGATTAAATGTTTTAACATCAATATTATTGTAAAGATAAGTCCCATTATCAAAATAATCTAATCCACCTAAGATATTTAATAACGTTGTTTTCCCACTACCCGATTTACCTAAAACACTAATAAATCCTTTATCAGGTAGTACTAAATTAACATCTTTTAAAACATTATATGTACCACGCTTAGTTTTATAAGTTTTTGAAACATTGATTAATTCAATCATATTACCCTTGTATGATATTCTTGTACAATATTAGTACAAGTTCATACTTCTCCTTCATAATATTTAAATTTATATTTATATAAAATAGATACATAGCTTACTTTTTATATTCCTTCTATAATTTTGGAGAGAAAAGTCGTAAGTCTACTTAAATTTTTTGTGGTTGGATAAGCCATAAAACTTTTATATCTAGCAATTGCATGAGAATAGATCACTTGGTAGACTTTATTCTTAAATGCCAATAATATCTAAAGGGTGTTTTTTCTAAGAATTATTATGTCGATATTAATATTGCCAAACATACTAATTATGCCTGTATTACGGTTTCTGATGGAGTAAAACATTCTGATTCTTTTCCATTTGAATATCAATACATAAAGTTTCAATTATTCTAATAGTCTTAGTAATTTTTGAACCGAAAAGTAAAAAAAACATTGAACTTACTTTCTTATCTCTTACTGCACCTATATTGACTATTTCTTGCATGAGAAGCAGCAATAATTCTTTCTTTTATTACATATATTACACTTTTTCCCTCACTAAGTAAAGCACTTGTTTAAAAAAACAACTTATGAGTTTTTCGTCATAAATAATTTTATTTATGGTTTTTTTAACAAACTCTTTTATATATAGAAATTTTCCATTCATTGGAGTTGTCATTTGAATATATGGAGACTCAACAGCTGCATTTGCTCTTAAATTATTGAGCAATAGAAAAGTAAACGCCATTGCACCAATACAAAAATCTATTTCACATTCTTCATCTGTTTCACAAATTCACCTCCCCCTATTCATTATCTATATATATCACAAAAAAAATCACCTTAAGGCAATTATAATCAAACTTTTTTTCAAAACTACATTTATTCAAAATAAAGCAATAAAATCAATAAATTTTTATTCACTCTTTAATTTCTTTAAATAGATAGATCTGTCCTTAAATCTTTTTTCTAATCCCTCATCTGTAGGAATATAATATTGAGCATTTTTTAAATTATCAGGCAAACATTGCATGTTTACAATTTTATTTTCAAAATCATGTGCATATTGATAACCTTTACCATAATCCATTTCGTTCATTAATTTTGTAGGTGCATTTCGCAAATGCAAAGGTACGCCTTCACTAATAGTATTTAAGGCATCTTTACTAGCATTTTTGTATGCCATATAAAGTGCATTTGATTTTGGAGCAAAAGACAAATAAATTACCGTTTGCGTTAAATTAACAGTACATTCAGGCATTCCAATATAATGAGATGCTTGATAACTTGCAAGTGCTATTTCAAGTGCCCTTGGGTCTGCAAGACCAACGTCTTCAGATGCAAAACGAATTAGTCTTCTTGCAATATATAATGGATTTTCTCCACCTTCAAGCATTCTTGCCAACCAATAAACTGCAGCATCGGCGTCACTATTCCGCATTGATTTATGAAGAGCAGAAATAAGGTTGTAATGTTCCTCTCCACTTTTATCATATAATAAAGTTTTTTTCTGAATACATTCTTCGATTATGTCTTTTGTGATATAAATAGCCTCACCATTATCAGTACTACTTAAAACAGCCATTTCTAAAACATTTAATGCGCTTCTAGCATCACCATTTGCATAGATTGCAATAATAGATAGTAGTTCTTCATCAACAACTAGCCTTTTTTGACCAAAGGAATCCTCATTATTAAGGACATTTTTTAATAAGGAAATCACTTCACTTTTATTTAATGGTTTTAAAACAAAAACACGACATCTTGAAAGTAAAGCTGAGTTAACTTCAAAAGAAGGATTTTCTGTAGTTGCACCAATTAATGTAATATTACCTCTTTCAACATGTGGTAAAAATGCATCTTGTTGAGCTTTATTAAAGCGATGAATTTCATCTACAAATAAAACGGTTTTAATTCCTAACGACCTATTTTTTTCAGCCTTTAACATTACTTCCTTAATTTCTTTAATTCCACTAGTTACAGCGCTAAAATTAACAAAATTAGCTTTTGTCATTTTCGCAATAACCATTGCCAATGTTGTTTTACCTACTCCTGGTGGGCCAAAAAATATCATTGAAGTAATTTGATCATTTTCAATTAATTTTCTTAAGATTTTATCTTTACCTACTAAATGGGTCTGACCAATATATTCATCTAAATTCTTTGGACGTACTCTGTCTGCTAGAGGTGTTTGTGATTCATTATAAAATAGTGAATTTTGAAAAAACATTTTATCACTTCCATTCAAACGGATGTTCGATTATATTATATCATTTTGTTATTAAATAGACAATAACCAATTTTATTAAATTGGATTTAATTCATCATTACACTGTAATAATATCTAAAATAAAAAATGCATATATATGTATGCATTTAATAATATAAATTACTATTTCATCTCTTCTTTTTTTATTAAATTAAAATTGACATGACAATATCCAGTTGGGTTTTTGTCTAAATATTTTTGATGGTACTCTTCAGCATCATAAAAGTTAATTAATTTATTAACTTCAACAACAATTTTATTTTCATAATCTCTTTGCCTAAAGTTTATATACTTAAATGCTGTGTTTTTATCTGTTTCTGTTTCATAAAATATGCCTGTACGATACTGGGTGCCAATGTCGCCACCCTGTCTATTTAAAGAGGTTGGATCAATAAATCTAAATAAATGTTCAAGTAGTTTTTCTAATGTAATTTCTAATTCATTAAAGGTAATTTCAACTACTTCAGCAAAATCTGTTATGCCTGCTTTCACTTGAAAATAAGCTGGATTTTCAATATTCCCATTAGCATATCCTACCCTTGTATTATACACTCCTTTTAATCTTTGATAATAGGCTTCAACACCCCAGAAACAGCCACCTGCTAAAACAATTTTCTTCAATTTGTTTCACCATCTCTTTCAAATTTTACTTCTTTTAATAAATTTCTTATGACATAACTTGAAGCGACAAACCCAGCAACAGGTGGGCAAAAACTATTAGATGCTGGAGGAAATTGTGATTTTCTCGTTATTGAACTCATATCACCATCAAATTCTTCATACTTTGAAATTAATGGCTTTTCTTTAGAATATACAACAGGAACTTTTCCTTTAACCTTATCTTTTCGAAGTTTTAATCGAATTATTTTTGCGATAGGGTCATACGATGTGTCTTTTATATCAGCTATTTCAAATTGAGTAGGATCTAACTTGTTTGCAGTTCCCATAACTGAAATAAAGGGAATGTTTCTTTTAAGACATTCTTTAATTAACAATATTTTAAATGTTATGGTATCACTTGCATCCAGAAAATAATCTATTTTATCTTGTAATATTTCATCATATGTATCAAAATTAAAAAATTTATCATGTTTCACAACTTTACATTTAGGATTAATTTCCTTTATCCGTTTTTCCATAAGCAAAACTTTTGACTTTCCAATAGTATTTAAATTAGCATGAAGTTGTCTGTTGATATTAGTTATATCTACTACATCTTTATCAATAAGAATTACTTTTCCTACTCCAGATCTCACTAATGCTTCACTTGCAAAGCTACCTACTCCGCCTAGACCTAAAATAGCAACAACAGATTTACTTAATTTATTTTGACCAGCTTTCCCAAAAGAAAGAAGGTTACGACTAAACTGGTTCATTAAATCACTCCATAATTAAATAAAGTCAGTATATTCTGACTTTATTTATTGCTTTTAATACCAAAATATGGTCTGACAAAAATTGAAATTAGATAAAACAATGTAAAACCGATAATTAACGGAATTGCGATATTAAATTGATTTTCAGTTGCTTGAGAAACAAGTCCAACTATAATTAACACATCTAATAAAAAGATCAGTTCGAACCATAAAAATTTTTCGTTAAATTCGTGTTTTTCGTTTTCATCTTCAATATAATTCTTTTTTGCTTTTTGAAAATATAAATTTATAATTACTTCAAAAATAATTACGGTAAGAACCGTAAATGATTTAATGCCAATTTTTATAAAGCTAAACTCATAACTTATAAAATTATTTATAAAAACCATGACGCATACAAAAGTAAATACGATTAATTGAAGTAATATGTTGTTAATCTGATATTTCTTTAAAACTTTTTTCATATAAGGCTCCTCCTAAAAACGCTAAACCTCATATCCCTCTATTTCATTTTTTTCTTTTAACTCTCGATAGTATAATATACATACTTTAATTACCCCAGTAATCGGTACTGCAAAAATAATACCTATCACTCCAAATAAACTTCCAAAACCAAGTATAGCTGCTAAAATTAGCAGTGGATGAATATCTAATTGCTTACTCATAATAACTGGTTGTAAAATATTACCCTCAATAAATTGGAAACCTAAGTTAAGTAACAAGATATAATACCATGCTACATCACCTGTAAATAATGAGTATGTAACAGGAACAATTGCGGCGATTGTTGCTCCTATGTAAGGTATGATATTAGTCAACCCAACAATTAAACCAAATAATACAGCGTTATCTAATCCAATCAGGGTGTATCCTAAAGTTGAGATCACACCTATTCCAAACATAATAATAACTTGTCCACGAATATATAATCCCAAAGAATCATTTATCCTTTTAATTAGTTCAATAAAATGATCCTTGTATTTTAGAGGAACAATTTTATAGAACCCTTCACTTATTTGATTATGATCTTTTAAGAAATAAAATAATATAATTGGTGTTAATACTAATGCGAAAACAAAACTAGCAATATTAGCAACTGAAGTAGTTACAGTCGTAACAGCACTTACTAGATATCTTTGAATTCCTTCTTGAGTTTGCTCATATATGTTTGACAACATTGGACTATTTTCTAAATCTAAATCATTAATTCTACCAGTTATATCATTAAATACTTCAGGCAATTTCCTTAGAAATAAATCTTCTAGTTGCTCTGAAACAAGCGGAATGATTTGCCAAAAAATAACACCTAAAATCCCAAAAATTAGAAGATATAATATAGATACTATTAGCCATCTAGGTCGCAGACCTTTATCTTCGGCATAAATCACAAGTGGAAAAATTAAAAAATTAATAAAAAACGCTATTGAAAAAGGTACTAATACTGCTTTTAGTGCACCTTTGATGCTGCCAATAAAACCATCAAACTGGCTAAATATATATAATGAACCTAAGATTAACACTATTATTAATAATATTTTAATAATTTTATTTAATCTTTGATCAGAAAGTTGCACTTAATATCACTTCCTTAAAATAATTTATCAAGTATGATTATATCATATAACTGACAATAAAAGTAAATTAAATTATTTTTTTTCATATTTTCATAGATTTTATCTAATTTTAAATTTAATACAATAATATTTAATATAAATAATTATTAGTCACTATTATTTTTTATAAACTTGGAAATTATTATACATTTACATAAATTAAAGGGAGTGCTATAATGAAACTACAAAAATAATGAAACCGAATTAACTCGAGTGATTATTTTATTATCCGAACATATAACGTAAGGAAGTTGGGTATATTTATTATGTGTTGAATGCCTATTTTTAATAGGAATCCTAATTAATAAGTCAAAACTACCACCTGTAAATACTTGCGGGTTAAGACAGTAATCAACGACTAATTGGGTTATAATAAAAGTTATTTCAATTTACAAATATATTAAAAAATGTTATAATTACAATATAATTAAAGCCGAACTAGCTCGAAGGTTTATGATATTAATCCGAACATTATATCATAAGGGAGTTGGGTATACTTATCCTGTGTTGAATGCCTACTTTATGTAAGAATCCTAAAGGATAGGTCGAAACTCCCCCCTGCACATATTGCGGGTTAAATGGAAAAGCCTACGGCCAGTTGGGCTTTTCCTATACATATAAAGTAAAAGATAAAGCTATGCTTTATCTTTTTTATATTTATATTTTAATATTTAATTCTTTTAGTTGTTCATCACTTACAGGTGATGGTGCATTTGACATTAAACATGAAGCTGATGCTGTTTTAGGGAAAGCTATTACATCACGAATATTTTCTGTGTTAACAAGTAACATTATTATTCTATCTAATCCTAAAGCAATTCCACCATGTGGTGGTGCCCCATACTTAAAGGCATCAAGAAGATAACCAAACTGAGTGTAGGCCTCTTCTTGGGTAAATCCTAAAGTTTTAAACATTTGATTTTGTACTTCAAATTGATGAATTCTTATTGATCCGCCGCCAATTTCATAGCCATTTAAAACTATATCATAAGCTTGAGCCAAACACTTACTTGGATCAGTTTTCAAATAAGATAATGATTCATTTTTAGGCGCAGTAAATGGATGATGAGCTGCAAAATACCTTTGTTCTTCTTCATCATATTCAAATAATGGCCAATCAACAACCCATAAGAAATTATATTCTTTTTCATTTATTACGTTCATTTCGTTTGCGATTAACTTTCTTAAAGCACCTAATGCTTCACAACTTACTTGGAAACTATCAGCAACAAATAATAATAAGTCCCCATTTTCGACATTCATTTTTGAAATTAAGGCTTTTACTTCATTTTCACTTAGGAATTTGCTAATTGGACCTGCAAATTCATTTTTATCAAATTTAAGAAAAGCTAGTCCCTTAGCCCTATATTTTTTAGCATAATCAGTTAAGCGATCAATTTCTTTTCTTGAGTACTTATCTTTACCCTTTTTAACATTAATAGCTCTAATATAGCCATTACTATTAATTGTATTTTGAAATACAGTAAACGAAGTATCTTTAAACACATCATTTAACTCAACAAGTTCCATTTGAAAACGTCTATCTGGTTTATCGCTACCATAACGAGTCATAGCCTCATGATAAGTTAAACGATCAAATGGTGCTTTAATATCTACACCTTTTATTTCTTTCATGACTTTTACGAAAAGATTTTCTGTCATCGTTTGAATTTCTTCAGCTGTTAAAAATGAAGTTTCAATATCTACTTGTGTAAATTCAGGTTGTCTATCAGCTCGTAAATCTTCATCTCTAAAACATCTCGCAATTTGAAAATATCTTTCAAGCCCAGATATCATGCACAACTGTTTAAATATTTGTGGAGATTGAGGGAGAGCATAAAATTCTCCTTGATGTACACGTGATGGCACTAAATAATCACGTGCTCCTTCTGGTGAAGATTTTGTTAAGATAGGTGTTTCAACTTCAATAAAATCAAGATCATTTAAAAAATTGCGAATTATATGAGTTGTATTAGACCTAACAATTAAATTCTTTTGCATTTTTGGTCTTCTTAAGTCTAAATAACGGTATTTTAATCGAGTCTCCTCTAGCGCATCAGTTTCATCAGCTATAATTAAAGGAGTTGTTTCTGCTGTTGAAATGATTTCTAAGTTTTCAACTTTTACTTCAATATCGCCAGTTGGTAGGTTTGGGTTTTTACTAACTCTTTCAATAACTTCACCTTTAACATATATAACGTATTCATTTCTAATTTTTTCAGCAGTTTCAGTTAATTCCTTAATAGCCTGTTCGGGATTTACTACGATTTGGGTAATACCATAACGGTCACGAAGGTCAATAAATATTAAACCTCCTAAATTTCGAGTCTTACTAACCCAACCCTTTAATTCAACTACTTCATTGACATTAGATAGCCTTAATTCATTATTTTTGTGTGTTCTATTCATCTTTTACCTCCAAACGTTTTATTATTTCATTAACAACGTTTTCTAAATTAACCTCTTCTTGTATTTGTGTCTTCATATTTTTCAGACTAATTCTACCATTGTTTAGTTCATCTTCGCCTATTATTATTGTGAAAGTTGCATTTAATTTATCAGCTTGTTTAAATTGTGCTTTAACCTTACGGTTGAAATAGTCTTTTTCACATTTAACATGATTATTTCTTAATGCCTCTTGTAAAAAGAATGCGTAATTATAAGTTTTTTCTGACATTGAAACAATAAATACATCTATATCATCTTGTATTGGTATTTCAATATTTTCAGCCTCTAATGCAAGAAGTAAACGGTCCATCCCAAAGGCAAATCCAACACCAGGAATATCTGGTCCCCCTACCTCTTCAACTAAGCCATTATATCTTCCCCCACCACCAAGAGCTGATTGAGCACCAAAACCTTCTGCATTACTCATAACTTCATAAACTGTATGATTATAGTAATCCAA
This sequence comes from Haloplasmatales bacterium 4B, assembly GCA_003586005.1. Lineage (GTDB taxonomy): Bacteria > Bacillota_I > Bacilli_A > Haloplasmatales > Haloplasmataceae > NSKI01. Next base: position 9,527 of record NSKI01000028.1, read on the forward strand.
ACCACGTACTAAATTTTGATCTAATTCGTAATCTATCTTTAAGTCACCTAAATAACTTAAAACTTTCTCAAAAAACAATTTTGAATAGTCATTTAAATAATCAGCCATCTTAGGAGCAGTTTCCATTGCCGGATGGGTTTTATCAATTTTGCAGTCTAATACTCTAAGTGGATTTTGTTCAATTCTGCGCTGACAATCTTTACACAATTCTTTTTCTATTGGTTTAAAATGCTTAATTAAAGCCTCTCGGTAATTAAGTCTACTTTCTTTATCTCCAAGGGTATTAATTGCTACCTTTACTTCTTTTAACCCTAAAGATTTAAAAATTCTAACTGATAAAGCAATAATCTCTGCATCTACACTAGGGTCTTCACAGCCTAGGGCCTCTACTCCAAATTGATAAAATTGTCGAGTACGACCTCTTTGCATTCTTTCATAACGAAACATCGGTCCCATATAATAAAGTTTAGTAATTTGATTTGGTTCTGAGTAGAGCTTATGTTCAACATAAGAACGAACTACACCTGCAGTACCTTCTGGTCGCAAAGTAATAGAACGATCACCTTTATCTAAAAAGGTATACATTTCTTTTGAAACAATGTCTGTTGCCTCACCAACTCCACGGATAAATAGTTCCGTACTTTCAAACATTGGCGTCCTAATTTCCTTATAATTATATAACTGACAAGTTTTTTTAATAATATCTTCTAAATAATGCCACTTACTTATATCCTTTGGTAATATATCGTAAGTTCCTTTAGCAGATTGAATCGCCATTTAATATCATCTCCTTTTAATAAAAAAAGTCCTTAGAATATTCTAAGGACGCTTGAAGCGCGGTGCCACCCTAGTTGCGAAATATCGCCAACTTAAGAATTTATATCTCCAAAGTGTCTTCACTACACAACTTGTAGGAGTTTCCAGCCAAAGACTCCATTCTCTTAAACAATTGATTATAGTTACTCTTCTTTTTCATCGATATTTTATTATATGTAATTACGCTATATTATAACTAAATTTATCTAGTTATTCAAGAGATTTATTAAAAAAGACAAAAAATAGTGAATAAAACTTCATAAAAGCAATAAGATACAAATTTGTATTTCAAACCTTAAACAATTTTAAATCTTTTTTTTCCTGAATTTATTAAAATTTGTTATTATATATTGTAAAACTAATATATTAGTTTTAATTGCATATATTGAGATAGTTTTCTAGGAAAATTGATTTAAACGACATATTTCGACATACTTGCAATAAAAAATAGTTATATAATATTACATAGGAGGGGTTATATGTTTAATATTTTTACATTGTTACCATTGTTGTTATTTTTTGCTTCATCATATTATTTTAATTGCAAAAAAATGAATACTTGGCGAATTAATATTCTCAAAACATCTATACTTGAAGCAATATTTAGTTACTCAATTGCCTATCTTTTATTCTTTGAAGGATTTATATCAATGTTTCTCTGGTTAATCCTCATTTTTCTGCTAACTATCATATGTTTTATCATTTTCTTTAAAGAGAGAAACTATATTAAGAATTTTTGGTTACTAACTGAAACAACTAAAAACAACCTTGTTCTATTTACCTTAACAATACTACCAATTTATGTGTTTTTAACAATATTTAGATTTCAAGAATTATACTTGCAAGTTATACTAGCAATTTTGATAACTGCTGCTATTTTTTGTTTATCTGTCCTATCAAAAAAAATTTCTTCACCAATTTTTGAAAATATTGTTATATATATCGATGAAACTCATGCCCTAAAGTACGTATACTTATGGATTTTAATCTTTGTAATAGTATTTTCAAATTTCTTTATTGATCTACCAATCAATAAAGTCAAAGAAAATTTAAATTTATCTAACAATGTTAGCTATTTGAATTTTGATGGATATCCAACAAACATTAACAATAACTTTGATGCAAAAAAAATTATTCAAATTGACTCTCAATATAATATTGATTCAGAGGTAACAGACTATTACTATGATCAAACACATTTATACCTCTATACAAAAAAAGGAGACTTAATTGTTTACGACATTTCAAAAGAAGAAGTTATATATGATGTTAATCTTGGTGATTCAGGAAACAGTGATGATTACGGGTTGTATAACAGTGAAATAACAAATATGTTTACATTTTATGATGACCATCTTATATTATTAAGTAAAAATGGTACGTATTTGGTAACCCCACGTAATGCAAAGAACATCTCATATATGACAAGTTATGATTCAGGAAAGTTTTATCAAAATAGTGAGTTATATTATCTATATAAGCGGGGATTAAAAGAATTTGAAATATATAAATTTAATGATGGTAAACTAGCATTAACTGAGAGAATCGACTTGACTACAACTGAATATGATAACCTTTTAATTATATCACAAAACTATTTTCATGAAGAAAATAATCAGTATGTGCTTCATGAAAAACCATCTATATCATTTAAGAAAGAACTAGGTTTTCCTGTATATGATGAAAATAGGAAAATAATGTACTACATTCAAACAATCGAGCATACTGCTTCACGCAGTACCACATACTTAAAAATAAATGCTGATGGCGAAACATCGAAAATCAGATTAGCTAAGAAACATAATCCCAAGGCTATCATAATTGATGACTACATCTATTTCACTAAAGATAATTTAGAAGAAGACAGGAATATCGGCCGTGTTGAAATAATGAACAGTAATTTTGAATTTGACGCAATATATAATCATCTTAAACTACAACCATTTTGGTATAAATATCAATTCAATAAATCATATATTGCAAACTACAATGAAAAAGGAAACCTTCTAGAATTTCTCCAAGTAGACCAAAGCAATAAACGCATTGTATTTACAATGCAACAATTGCAAGATAAAGAAGTTGAGTTAAAATTACCATTTTATACGCATTATGGTATAGGAATATTTATCCCAATTATCATCGCTTTTTTCATCCCTATTACAAATTATCGAAAGGGAAACACATTCGTAGATTATGAAAAAGTTTCTAACCAATAAAATCAGACATTTATTTTATAAGTCAACCTAGTCCATATATAAATTGCTTATTTATATAAAAAAGGTGATATCACTATTGTGATTCCACCCTTTTTTATTTACATTTTCCTATAAACTTGAAAGAATTGATGAATTGTAATTTTTTACTTGACTATTATTAATAAATATAAATATTAACTCATCGTTTTGATAAATTAATAAATTTATCTGATTTTAGCCTTTTACTTAATTCATCCACTCAAACTTTTTTGAATTCAACTTGATAAACCTTGATCAATTATGCCTGTTTTCTTTTTGAAAAAGTTAAAATAACACCTAGTATAATTGATAAAAACGCAGCCATTAATACTCTGTATGTATCTTCTAATAAAAATGTGATGGTATGCGCAGGTATCCAAAATAAAGGAATAGTCTTTATGATTGTAAATTTAATAAAACGTTTAAAATTAATCGCACTAATTACATCATCGATCTTTACTTTTAGTAAATGCATGATGTTTCCATTCCCTAGTTCAATAAATGTATCAGTTACACGATGTAACAACATAAATGTTGGAGCAAATATTAAATTCATAAATGTACTAATTAAGAATGCATTAAATATTTTCCCAATCATCAATTCATTATTTATACTTGGTAGTAAATATTTGCTTTGGGCATATGTTACACCACCTCCGAATATTGGAAATACTAACACAAATGCCATCCCTAAAAATCCCCAAACAATAAATTTTAAAAATATTCCTGTATGACCAAAATACTCACCAGTAATAATTCTTAAAACCAATAACTCACCCATCGTCGCAAGAATTGCAGTTTTAGTAAATCCCATTATATATGGATGATTTTCTGTTAATAATACAAAAACTTCTCTTGACTGAGGAATGATAATCGATAAACCAAAAATTAATATGATTGAAATCCATAATAAATCTTTTATTTTCATATTATACCGTTACATAAAACCTACTAAAATCCAATATTAAGAGATTTATTCCTTATTCAACCGTTTTGTCTACGGCTACTCCGGCTTGATATTTTGCTCTAAAGCAAATTTGCAAGCCTTAATATTATTAGTTTTAGTAAATATATAACGGATTTCACCTCTCTCTCATTTGAATTTTGCTTTTTCATTCTTGTCTTTGTTTTCTTTTTAATTTTTTTTGAGTGTATTCTTTTATAAAATTAAGATTATTATCCAAGATATATTATATATGTCAACTGAACTCTGATTCATTCAAAAGTTATTTCTAGCTGAAGTGTAATTACCGCTTTCATATTACGCTCAGGACCTTTAATAAAAAATTTAAATTTCTGATATTTCTAGTGAGGAAGCTGATTTTAATGCATAGAAGTAGATCTATACTATACTTATGTGAATTTGTTTGTTGATTCAGTCTATTTTTTATGAATAATAAGAAAAACACTAGACTCATCTACCTCTTGAATTTGATATTCATACCCTGATAAATATCCAATCATTTCTAAATCCTTTGTGGTCTGTGTAATTGCTTTAAAACCATCCTTACAAATTATAACTCCATCCTTTGTTTTATCTAAGTCAATTTCACCTAGTACCCCCTTCACAGCTTGCTCTTTAAACCACATTAGCCTATACTCCCAAAATTTTTCACTGTAAGTACTGAAATATACTTTTCCACCACTCACAACCATTCCCAAAATCTTTTCAATCAAATTAGACGATATTATTTTCATTGCAGACAAACCGTTTTGTAGACAAAGTATTACATCGAATTTTTCTTCGAATGCAAAATTATGTACATCCATAATAATAATTTCTGCATTGGGACAATCCTTTAAGTATTTCTTGCCTAACGAAACACTTTCATTTGAAATGTCAATACCAACAATTGATTTACAACTACCAGCTAATTCCTTTAAAATACGTCCATAACCTGCACCTAATTCTAAAACCCTCTCACTACCTGTCAGATTATCTCTAACAAATGAGATTTCCGCATCCAAATACTGATTCACCCTGGGAATTTTGGTTTCGTATACCTTAAATAACTTTTGTGAATTTAGTTTTTTTGCATAATAATTGTTCTCTATCATTAATAGCCTCCTTGTCTTATAAGTTAAACTTTACATATTGGTCCCACAGTACAATAGAATTAACATTAATATCAAGTGGTATGATTAGCCAATATTATTTTAAACTAACTGGAAATTAAATACAAGTTGGTTGAGTAACACATGAGTTTGGAATGGCAACGTTTTTAAAACAATTTTTATATAGACATCTTTTCCCTATATTCAACTGGAGATAAATAATTTAAACTTCCATGGACTCTTATGTTATTGTATCAGTTAACGTAATCAAATAACTCCATGTTTGATTGCTCTATTGATTCAAATCTTTTATCACAAAACTCGGTTTTATATGTTGTTTCTGCTACCGCATTATCATAAGGACACCCTGGTTTACTTAATAATCTATCAATTTTAAATACTGTTAATACCTCACCAATAATTTTGTTTTTAAATTCACTTCCTCTATCTGTGTGGAATATATACCCACCTTTTAAATCCTTCTACTGTATGTTCGAATTCAAATAATATCACTATAAGCTATTGCAATACTTTTCACATTAGATATCCTATTATTGAATTCATAACTTCTCTACTCCCTTTATTTATTTCTCTACTGGTTAATGCTTATACATTACTACTGCCTTATTTTAGCGCGTTATACGAATTCTTTAGTTTCAACCAGCTTAATCAAAGTCTGGTAATACTGTACAAGCGCACTGTTTGTCAAACGAAATCAGGTTCCAAGAGCCTTCCTTTCTTCCAGTAATTCAATTTTATCATATTAAATAATAAAAAGGCTACCAACTTGATTAAGCTAGTAACCTATTTTAAATTTATTTTTTTTCATATTAATTTTCGAGGTTAATAATTACTTATATTTTGTATCACTATCCATTTTTTCCATTTTTCTTTTAAGTTTAACTATTCTATTAAATTCGTATTTTTTATAACTTATTCCTAATTCTCTTTTAAGAGAAAACATCATAATAATAAGAAGAATAGAAAAAGGTAATCCAGTTATTATAACCGCAGATTGAATTGTTGTTAAGGCAACTTTCCCACCAAGAAGTAGAACTGAAAGAGCAATTAGTCCTTCCATTAGTGCCCAAAAAACCCTTTGAGTTTTTGGTGAATCTTTTTTACCACTACTTGTTAGATTATCAACAACTAATGAACCTGAGTCACTACTTGTGATAAAGAATAACATTACTGCAACTACAGCTATACATGATAAAATAGTTTTAACTATTTGTGAACTTGTAAGATATTTAAACATCTCAAACATAGCTGTTGCAATGTTATTATCAATAGCATTTGCAATCACTCCATTATGCAAATCATTTAGATAAACACCAGCAGCTCCTAATATTGTCATTGCAAAAGTAATAATAAGTGTTGGTATAATAACAGTACCAATTGCGATTTCTTTGATTGTCCTACCTTTAGAAATACGTGCAATAAAAGTACCTACGAATGGTGTCCAAGATATCCACCAAGCCCAATAGAAAACAGTCCATGAACCTTGCCAGTCAACACCACCAGAATCAATAGCTGTAAATAATCCGATATTAAAAAACTCTTTTGCATATAATCCAATACTTGACATATATGTTGATAGAATATAGACTGTCGGTCCTACTAATAAAATAGCAAAAAGTAAAACTCCACTTATTATCGTATTAGCTTGACTTAAAAACTTAATCCCTTTTGAAATTCCACTAACAACTGATAATGTAGCAAAGAATGTTATTACAACAATTAGAATTATTTGTACAGTTGAGTTGTACGGTATACCAAACACATAATTTAAACCTGAATTAATTTGCTGAGCTCCAAGTCCTAAAGACGTAGCAAGCCCAAATAATACTGCAAGAACTGCAACAGTGTCAATGAGATCTCCTATTATCCCAAAAATCTTATCTTTAATTAATGGATAAAACAAACTTCTAAGAGATAACGGTAGTTTTTTGTTGTATGAAAAATATCCTAATCCTACCGCTACTAATCCATATATCGCCCATGCATGTGCTCCCCAATGCATGAACATTATTTTAAAATTATCAAAATTAGAACCCGTACTAAGCTCATCTGGTATATCTAAATGCATAATTGGTTCGGCTACACCATAAAAGAATATACCTATACCTATACCTGCACTAAACAACATAGCATACCATGAAAAATTACTGAATTCTGGTCTAGCCTTAAAGCCACCTAATCTAATATTACCAAATTTTGAAAGCCCTATCCAGAGTAAAAATATAAATGCAGCATTAATTGTTAACACATATAACCAGTTAAAATTCTTATTTAGAAAGACATTGATATCCACAAAAACTTTAGCGGACTCCTTTGGCATTGTAATAGTATATACTATAAATCCCAATACTAATGCAGCTGATACTAGGGATACAAATAAATTCATATCTAATCCCCATCTTTTAAAATTTCTTGATTGTAATTTTTTACTTAAGTTTTCTGTTTCCATGTTTCTCCTTTATCTGGTATTAATTTTTAAATTGTTGAACTGTTATTGTTAAATTTTTAAGTATATACTTTACTAATATGTGAAAAGTTGAATTTGACTATACGAAACAAGTTTTAAAAAAAACACTCTAACTCTTATATGGATAAGAGTTAGAGTGTTTATGTTTCACATAGTATTTATGTTCACATTACACCACTTTATTAAAAAGTAGCATAGTTTATTGCCTGCTATTTAATAATTAGTAGACCCTAAACAAACCCCAGTTCAAATCAATTAATTTTCAAAAATATTTTCTCTTTTATGATATATTTGAATAAATTCTACCAACAAGCATTATTCACCTTGTATATCAGATACTAATATTTTATACTTCTATTCATACATTATAACATTTATACTAATTAATATCAAGAATTAACAAAATACATGATATTGTAACCTATCCACATTCATTAAACCCAATCTGTTCTGGAGTTAAATCATATTCTTTAATAATTTCAGAGCTAGCTTTACCATTCAAATATAATTGTACGATTTGTTTCTTAAACGCTTCTGTAAAATTTCTTCTTGTTCTCCTATTAGACATGTTAAAATTCCTCCGTTTTTCTACTATTTCTATTTTAACATCTCTTTATAAAAAGTGTACAACTAATTGTAACCTATCCATATTTTAGAAAGTTTATATCTCTCTAAAAATTCTTTTTGAGAGTTACGCAATGGATAGCTATTTGTCGATGGATTTATTAACAATGAATAAGCCAAATTTGATGCTGCTTCTAGCTCGTTTAGTTTCAATTTTCTTAACATATTACTTAACCGCCTTTTCATATTTATTATTAAATTGAAACTTTTTCAGCAATCTCTAATTTAGACTTTCTTTTTCTTCGCTTCTTTATAAATTATATACTTTCTCAAAATATTTCTTAATTAATTGCTGATCAATCTTGCCATTATTCGAAGTTTTTTTCCATGGTTCCTCTTCATGTGTCATTCTAATTAGTTGTCCACCAGTATATTTACCATAACTTTCTACTGCAATCTCTACTATTTTTTCTAATCCTTTTGACAATTTTAGCTCTGAAATTTCATCTATTTCACTAGCTTTATATTTCTTATATTTACTGTAAATTTCATATACAATAGGACCATATTCCCAAGCATATAAATGCTGTTTGTATGCTAACTTTTTGTAAATAAATAAACTAATACCTTGAATATAATATAATAATTTTTGTAATTCTAAATTTGTAATTTTAGGCATATATGTATGATATTCTTCCCTTTGATTAAGTACTTTTTTATTATATATCTCTATTACTTTTTCTGCTACTCTTTCAACATGTTCTGTTTCAAATTCTAATTTAGATACTTCTTCTAAATCAAATTCTGCAATCTTATGTTTATAATATAATTTTAACTCCTTTACTTTTTTTATTAATTGATTGAAGAGGTCTTCTGATACCTTATTTTTATTTTTTAGAGCAACCTTTTCCATATTTTCTGGGTTTTCAGCAAATCTAATAATTGAATCTATAGCATCTGTTTGTATTGTCCCATTCTCATATCGGTGTATTGTAATTTCTCCGAGTCCAAGAATTCTTGCAAAATCTTTTTGGTTTAGATTATACTTTTCTCTAATTTTTTTGATTTCATGGCTTTGAAGTAAAACTTTCTCACTTTTATACTTATCATATAGTCTTCTGTCATTTTCTATTTCTAGTTCGCGAACATATATCTCTTCTTCAGTTTCAGGATCAATTGCAATGTCTTCTTCAAATTCTATCTCCAGATCAAGAACTTTTACCTTTGTGATCTGGTTTTTAGTTAAATAATTTTTATAATTCATAACCCAACCTCCATTAGTATTTAAAATCCATTTTTTAACCATCTTTATGAAAGGAAATGCAAACTACTTCATCATTATTTCTAAGTTTTAGTTTTATATAGAACAAAGCTCCCAATAACATTTTTCTGAAAATCCATAGATATTCTCCCGGGTAATCCCTATCTTCCTCTGGACCTCTATGTAAATCACTGCTATTGAGGTTTAGGATTTTATCCTCAATATCAAGTATTGTAAATCCATATCTTCTTCTGGATATTCTATTTTTAGTAGCTGGTACAAAATCCAGTTTTCCATTCCTTACTCTTCTTTTACATTCATTTAAGAATTCATCTACCGTCAATATTATTTTGCTCCCTTCAACATATTATATTACCAAAAGATAAAAAATGTTCATTTTTTTGTTAAAAACTATCAATCGATAATTTATTATAACATGTTATAACATTATTATCAATTGATAAATTAACTTCTTGTATAATTTTGAGGTATATGATTCTTTTATGAGATTATTCTACATTTAGTATATGGATTCTAATTTAGTGTATATGTTAACCTAAATGGGGACCATTGATTGTATAATTAGTCCTCTGGCTTCTTTTCTTGTATATTACAAGAAGGATGGTATAAGCAATTTGATGGTTTATCGATGAAGTATTTGTATTTGATTTTACATACTTTTAGCTTCAATGATTATTACAAGACGGTAGGATAAGTACGTAGAACTAACAGAGATAAATAGAAAGAAAAAAATCCTAAAAATTAGGATATTCACATGTTTCTTTATTATATATAAAAACTACAATCCTCTACTATTCACATATTTATCAATTAATTATCTTCATAAATATTTTTATTCATATATAATGTTTCGTGTTTAATATTATGACTAAATTTTATAAGGTATTTTAAATGATAAAAATGATTGGTTTGATTATTCTCATTTTTTTTACTTTCAAGTTAGTCTAATATCTAAATAATATCCTTAATTTATCAAAAAATTTCCAAACGTAAAAAACTCCTATATATGAATAGGAGTCTTAATACCTAAGTTTTTAACAAGTCATTTCCACAATTTCATCTAAATCTAGGGCAATTTGTCTTCCATTTGGTAAAAATCCACCAATACTTTTTTCAGAGATTGAAGTAACGTATATATTTATAGTTCTACCATCTCTTAAGCGTGCCCTAGCCCATTTTTGTTGACATCCACCAACATTTATTGGTAACCCAGGGTATGGATAAGTTGGATATAATGGATATTGTGGGTATGGTGGATATGGTTGATATGGTGGAAATGGTCGTACGATAGGTTGTGGTTGAATGCTTCCTGGTGAAATATATTGTGGTTGAATACTTTCTGGAGACACTTTATATAATGATGGCTGATTTGGTTGTGACATAAAATCAAATTTCATTTTAAATCCTCCCAATATAATATCCTTATATATATATGCCTAATTAAATCTTATTGTATGGGCATTTATATTAAAACACAAAATATATCATCTAAAAGTATATATTTAGTTGAGTCTATACAAAAAAAGCACCCTACTCTTTAGCTTATATTCATGGACGTATTATTCATTTCCTTTTAACAAAAAGTTGTAAAACCACTTTATACTTTTTCGAATACTTAATATCCTCTATTTTTTTATAAAAAATGGAAAAACATTATCAAGCCATATATTTCTAATCATATCGTATTCATTTAAGGAAGTTGAGCGAATTTGGGCACTTTTTCTAAGTCATTGTCCCATTTAGCCTTGCTTGCCATATAAATATGACCTTGAGGCTTAATGGATACTTCACTGTCGAGACATCCAACAGGAACAGCCAATAGTTTTCCACCCATTTGAATATTCGGGAGTGCTGATCCGCAATTTGAGCAAAAGCTTTTTATGTGTCCAGATGATTTGAAATTGAAGGTTTTTACTTTATTTTTACCCATCACCATCTTAACTTGGCTGTTGAAGAAAACAGATTTGCAGCATGCGCTGAACCAGAATCTTTACGGCAACGCCCACAATGAAAAAGAAAGAAATTTTCAAAATCACCTTCCTTAATTTATTTATTTTTACGCAATAATAAGATAATGATTACTATTTTATATTATAGACTTACCTGATTCATAAAAACTTACTATCATCTTTTTAAATTCCACATCATATTTTTCATCATTTGATACCTTTCATTTATGTATATGTTAACCTAAATGGGGACCATTAATTGAATAATATCAATTGAAAAGGGGTCCACTATTTCAATTTAAGTCTCCAAGATATAAAATAGTCTTGGGGGTGGTAAGGAGTGTTAACATTGATGGATAAAGATGCAATTATTAAATTAAAACTGGAAGGACATTCTACAAGAGCAGTAAGTAGAATGTTAAGTATCAATAGGAAACGAGTCACTAAGTATTGGAACGAGTATAAAGATTTAAATGAAAAATTGGCGACTGCAAGTAAAGAAGAACTTAGAGAACTACAAGAGAGGATTATTAGTGCCCCTAAATACGATTCTTCAAACAGAACGAAAAGAAAATACATACCACAAATCGATAAATTGATCGATGATATATTGGAAAATGAAGAAATTAAGTGTAGAGAACTTGGATGGAGTAAACAGAAATTAACAGCGCAACAAATTTATGAATTAGTAATATCTGAAGGATATGATATAGGATTAACTACTATTACTAACGCAATAAAAGTAAAGAGAGAAAAGGCTAGAGAATGTTTTATTAGACAACTTTATAACTTCGGGGATCGACTTGAATACGACTTTGGGGAAGTAAGATTAAAGGTAGATGGTGAAGTTGGTAGATATTATTTAGCAGTCCTTTCGTCTCCTAAATCAAACTTTAGATGGGCATATTTATATAAAACACAAACAAAAGATGTGTTCTTAGATTCACAAATTAGATTCTTCGATATGATAGGAGTATTTAAAGAAGTTGTCTACGATAATATGCGAAATGTAGTGACAAAATTTATTGGTAAGAACCAAAAAGAATTAAACGAAGAATTGGTTAAATTATCGGTATATTATGGTTTTAAGATAAATGTAACGAATTGTCTTAAAGGCAATGAAAAAGGTCATGTAGAAGGCAGTGTTAAATATATTAGGAACAAAGTATTTGCGTTTAAAACTGAATTTGCGAGTTTAAATGATGCACAAGTGTATTTACAAAGTAAATTACAAGTAATAAATAAAGATAGTTCGATTGATGAAGAAATTAAATATTTAAAGACTGAAAAACCTAAATTATGTATCGCTAAACAAACAGTAAATAAAGTTAGTAAATACAGTTTTATAACTGTTGAGAACAATTATTATTCGGTACCAGAATATTTAGTAGGACATACAGTTAATGCCAAAATATATTATGATTATATAAACATATTCAGTAATAATAAGATGGTTTGCAAGCATAAAAAAGTAGATGGATTTAATTTGTATTCCATCGATATAATGCATTATTTAAACACATTACTAAGGAAACCTGGAGCAATAAAGAACTCCCACGCACTTAAAAGCTCAGACAAATTAAAAACCATCTATAATAAATATTATACTTTAAAACCTAAACAATTTGTTGAATATTTACAAAATAATAAAAATTTATCAATAGATGAAATAGTTAATGAGCTTGAGGAAGTTAATAAATCACATATTAATAAAAACTTAGTGCATATTGTTCCTGTAGAAGATGACTTAGTTATGTTAACAAGGAATCAAACATCATACACAACATATGCACTTATGAATAATTAAGGGAGGGAAATATTAATATGAATATAGATCAAATGGCTTACAAGTTAAAATTACCATATTTACGAAACAATTATCAAATATTAATTGAAGAAGCTGAGCACACGAATATGAACCATAGAGAGTTTTTAGCAAGTGTATTAGAAAACGAAATTACACTTAGAAATAGTAATAGTATCAAAGCAAGATTAAGACAAGCTAAATTTCCATATAAGAAATATATTGAAGATTTTGAATTAGATAACTACAAAGCAGACTTGAAGAAAAAAATCAATAAAATCAATAATCTAGATTTTATTGAAAACAATGAAAATATTATAATGATCGGTAATCCTGGAAGTGGTAAAACTCATTATGCAATCTCATTAGGAATTATGGCATGTATGGAAAACAAAACAGTATTATTCGTTTCAGTACCGAATTTGATTATCGAAATTAAAGAAGCAATGAGTAATAACCAATTACAAAGATATAAAAGAAGATTTGAAAAATATGATTTAGTTATATTAGATGAACTTGGTTATGTTTCTTTTGATAAAACTGGTTGTGAGATACTGTTTAATTTATTATCAAATAGAAATGACAATGGATCAATAATAATAACTAGTAATTTAAAATTTGATAGATGGGAAGAGATCTTTAAAGACCCTATGCTTACAGGTGCAATGATAGATAGACTAGCTCATAAAGCTCATGTACTTGACATGACAGTTGAGAGAAGCTTTAGATTAAATGAAACATTAGATTGGCTTAAAACCAATAATTAACTGGTCCCCTTTTCAATTAAAATTGTGGTCCCCAATTCACTTGACAAATACACATTTATGGTGCACGTAAAATTAAAGCTATTTTAAACCGCAATGGGATAGTTATATCAAGACGTAAAATACGTAAG